>JAIKYD010000058.1 GCA_024683485.1 Saccharofermentans sp.
GTAGGTGTTGGAGTAGCCGTCGGTTTCTTCGTAGGTGTAGGTGTTGCTGTTGACTTCTTGGTAGGTGTAGGCGTTGCCTTCGCCTTAAATACTGCAGTTACAGTAGTATTCTTTCCAGGCATAATGAAAGTATTTCCACTGATAGCCTCTCCGTTTACCATAATGCAATCAAGAACATAACCAGTATCAGGAGTAGCAGTTACAGTAATCTTCTCACCTGCCAACGCTCTGCCTTTGGAGGTCTGGACTGTTCCATGACTGATATCACCAACAGTTATCGGATAATAAGTATCGTCAATATAGTGGATAGTTACACTGTCGTCAAAAAGATCATTTATATCATCAGAATCATCTTCATTTGCAAGGAAAACTTCAATCTCCTCAAACTGCGCTCTGGTGCCACCGTAATAAACATCTGTCAGGGCCGTGCAATTCTCGAAAGCATCTGAAGCGATATATTCAACTCCGACAGGAATATAGGCAGTTTGTAATTCAGAGCAATTACTAAATGTTGCATAATCAATGTATGAAACGCCGGAAGGAATAACTACAGATTCGATGCCTGAATAGAAAAATGTCCTTGCACCAAGTGAATCAACTGAATCCGGAATATCAATTGAATTAAGGCTGAAGCAGTTCATGAATGAACCATACTCAATAGAAGTTAAGGAATCCGGCAGTATAACACTTGAAAGCTTGGTACAACCCGAAAACATAAACGCATCGATCATTTCCCTGTCAGAATCAAACGTCGCGGTTTCCAATCTCGTACAATTCTCGAACTTATCAACTTTTGCAGGAATCACAGCATTTACAAGACTCGTACACATGTTTATAGACATGCACTCATAATTTAATGAATCAAATGAAGGAATCGATGTAAAGCCCATATCTGATAAGAATAATCTCTCACACTCAAAACCTTCGGGGGCTTCAATGCTGTTGTTATGAGTAACATTGGTGAAATTTGAAATTTGCAGCGAGAAAACATCTGAACCAACATCAGTAATGATGATCTTGGATGCATTACAATTACACCCATATATTCTCACCACTCCAGTCTTCTTATAAACTGGATCGATAGTACCTGCATCAAGGATTAATGTTTTAACTGATTCTCTATATTGGCTGTCAACAAACTGAAGATTAAAATTTCGCCACATATTGTCTTCTTTGGAAACAATCTTCAATTCATCCTTGGTGTTGTACTCCCAATTGTAATAATCACAAGTGCCGCTATCCACAATGTCCGCATCGGAAAAAACGACACTCTGGAACATAGTAAGTATCATTATTGCCGCAAGCACTGAACAAAGCGACTTCAAACGTATACGCATAACACATTCTCCTTCAAAAAATCTGAAGATATTATAACATCAAATATTAATCATTCAGGAACTCATCAAAGATAATTATAGGTCTTTATTCAAACTCCAACGCAGACTGTGCCCGAACCGTGAGGCTGTATCATAAACGCTTTGGATAAAAATATTTTCCGAGTCATTCGAAAAGATTTAGCTTTTTCATTTTGTATAATTACTACTCATCCGATTGGTTTAACCCAATTTTAGCTTTTTCTGAAATTGGGTTAAGAATACTGCATATATCTTAACCCAAATTTCAATTTTCATGATTTTAGATTAAGAATTTTCGAAAATCTTAACCCAAATCTAAAAATTTACGAAAATGGGTTAAGAAATCGATGTGACTCTTAACCCAAAATCCGATTTTTGTAAAAAAAGGTTAAATCAAGGCTTGAACACTGAATGTAAACAAACGTCGATCAGCGTTCCCACATTAACCGCGACCTACCCTTCGATCAGCGCACCGCTTGCATCAAACTTGTACGTCTTGCCGTCAATCTTGATCGTGCCGGTAGCCATAGCGCCGGATTCAGTCAGGTAATACTTTTTCCCGCCTGTTTCAAGCCAGCCGGTCTTCATCGCGCCTGAAGATTCGAAATAGTACCATTTGCCACTTAACTGCTTCCAGCCGGTTACCATCGCACCGGATTCATTCAGATAGTACCAGGTGTTCTTATACTTTAACCATCCCGTGGTCATAGCACCAGAAGGCCCCATGAAATACCAGTTGTTACCGTCTTTAACCCATCCGGTAACCATAGCACCCGAAGGTCCCATGTAATACCATTTGCCGCCATCCTGAACCCATCCGGTGGCCATGGCACCGCTTGATTTCAGGTAATACCAGGAGCTTCCATCCTGCAGCCAACCAGTTTGCATTACACCTTGGTTATTAAAGTAATACCATGCGCCAAGATTCTGCCAGCCGGTCACTTTTTCGCCGTTCTTATCGTAGTAATACCACTTGCCGCCTTCCTGCTTCCATGTTGAGATCGGCTTATTGGCAGGTGTAGGCGTTGCTTTCTTTGTCGGAGTTGCCGTTGGTTTCTTTGTAGGTGTAGGAGTTACCTTCTTGGTCGGCGTAGCTGTCGGCTTTTTTGTCGGCGTTGCAGTAGGTTTCTTAGTTAGTGTCGGAGTCGCTGTCGGTTTCTTTGTCGGAGCAGCTGTAGGTTTCTTCGTAGGTGTTGGCGTTGCCGTTGGCTTCTTCGTAGGCGAAGGCGTAGCTGTCGGTGTCGAAGCCTTCTCCTTAAATCTGGCAATTACTGTTGTTTCCCTTGCCGGCATATAGAATGTTGTGCCTTCTATTGCTTTCCCGTTTACATATACTTTATCAAATTCATAACCGTAATCCGGCTTGACAGTAACGTAAATAATATCGCCGCTTGCTGCTATATCCTTGGATAAAACGATCGTTCCGTTCTTTACATCTCCAACGGAAACATTGTAGAAGACGGGATCATCTGAGCAATGGATCTTTACGTTATTACCAAAAACAGTTTTTATAGATTTAGATTCACCTGATTCTGTCTCAACAGTGATCTTATTAAATGAAACTTTCGGACCGTTATAGTAAACATCAGTCAGATTAGGACAATCGCTGAAAGCATTATCATAGATGCTGGTAACACCGGAGTGAATATAAATCTTTTTCAGATTATGGCAGGAGTCAAAGCAGCCATAATCGATTTTCGTTACCTTTGAAGGAATGCTGAACGATTCAATGTTTGTCTGTGCAAAAGCCTTTCCGCCAATTGTCTTAACTGTCTCGGGAATCTCGATATCCTTCAGGCTGGAGCAGTTCAAAAAAGCACCATATTCAATCGATGTAAGAGTATTCTCCGGGAAAGTAACGCTGACAAGAGAAGTATCGTTATAAAACATTAATTCATTAATCGTTGTCCGTAAGTTACCAAGATCAACATATTGCAGATTATCACATCTATTTATACAAACGACATTCTTACCGATGTTGACATCTCTCAGATTGTCACAACCGGCAAGAGTAAGCGCTCTAATCTCGTTGTCGGTATAAAAATCCATCGTATCAAATCCCATATCTCTGAATTCAACTTCAGCGAAAACAAACCCCGAAGGAAATTCAATGCATTCCTCTCCACGGGCAGACGGAAAATTACAGATAGTCCAGGACTTGTGAAAACAATTGATCGCTCCGGTAAATTTCACTTTGGAAGCATTGCAGTTTTTTCCATTAAAAGTCGCAATAGAACTAAGACCAATATTGCGGATATCAAAAACAACGGTATCCACATAATCCCTGTAATACTGATCCAGCATCTCAAGAGAATAATAGTTCATATTCCTCTTGCACGTGATATAGAGCTCATCATGGTTATCATAGGTCCAGTCATAATAATTGTTACTGCCTTTAGCAACAATTTCCGAATTAGCCGAAGCAACAAACGGACTGTTAATGATAAACATCAGAGCAGCCAGCACTGAGCAGATCATCTTGAAACTTTTTTGCATACGTTTTCCTCCCTATTATCAAATTATTTTCGCAAAAATGATAAACAAAAATATCAGGTAGTCTTCAAACTCTGAAGCAGATCAATGTATTCTGTGTATTGATCCGGAATCGTGAGATCCGGCTTGTCATCGATCATCATTCCGAGCTTTGAAGTACCTGCTTCCACTTTTCTTATATCTTCACGCAGGCTGATACACCTGTCGATGCAGTATTCAGCACTGGTGTAGTCGTTGTTCTGCGCATAAAGCGTTGTCGCGTAATAAAGCATATCAAAATAATCAAGATACTCAGACAGTGCATACTTATTATATTTGATCGCGCTTTCCTTATATCCCATCATCCCTATGACATCTCCGTTCGCAAAAGCAACTCTGGCCTTCGCATCATTTGCAAGCGCGTAGTAAGGATTATGCTTCAAAATAGTATCAGCGATCCTGCCCATCTCGTCATCAGTCTGCGCATTTGTCAGCAGGATCTTCTGGGCTTCCGTGTACGAAGGATAAACCTTTACTGCAGTCTCATAATCATGAATGTAATTAAAGAATGATGCCAGACCGAAGACTATTGCAAACGGAACCACTATAGGCACAGATATTCCGAGCGGAACCATTGCCTTATATGAAGGTACTTTCTTAAGGTTAGGCTTTGAGGAACTGATCACAACTGTCAGGAAGATAACTGACATGGAAATAAACTGCATGTCGAAGTCAAAGAGCATGTGGAGGATCATCATGACCATGATGATTTTCGCGCGAAAATCAGCCTTGATGAAAGCCCTCACAACCATAACGATTCCAAGAATGGCAGGAACCCAGCCGATATCGAGCAGGATCTGCAGCAGATCATTATGAATATGGACAACGCTGTACACACCGGTCTGGAACTCACCCTGGGTGTAATAATATCCATAATAACCGAGTCCGAACGGGTGCTTGAGGATTACGGGAAGAGCATCCATATAATAAAGGAATCTTCCGTAGAATGTACTGCCGTTCATAAGAGATGACAGTTTATTGTACAGATAAACACCGGCAACAGCTGCAGCAATCACAAAAGCAATAAGTGAAATAATCTTTATCTTCTTATCTTTGACCCAGATGATAAATACGATAGCAGTAACAGCTGTAAGAGCCATAACCGTACGGCTTCCGCTCAAAGCGATCCCGGCGATGTAGATCACGGCAAAGATCCAGTCAACAATGGTGATCTTTTCCTTGAAGAGCACGAGAATAAGGCAAACGAGAAGGAACATCGCGAAGGCATTCGGGTATTCAAAGAAACCGCCTATTCTCCCGCTTACGATAATGTGACCTTTCAAAGCATCTATCCAGCAAAGAGAGACAGACAGGACTGTCATCAGGGCGCCTGAATGGGGCACAAATCTCAGAAGATCGTCTTTCCGCGCTGCGGCAAGCACGAAAAGCGGCAGCGGCAGAAACTTCACCACTCCCATCCATACCATACCTTTGTCAACTGCCCAGATAGCAGTCAGCATATGGCAGATAACCACGCAAAACGTGAAAAACAGAGGGAAACCAAGATCTATCTCGATCTCCTTAGTCCTTATGATATCGATGATCAACAGGGCGAGCAGTGCGACAGCCACCAGAGCGGACTGCCATTCATAAAAGATGCCTGTAATAAAAGGCAACACCGCCACAAATATCTGCAGCGGTGTTATCGGTTTGTTTAGTGATAACTTAGCTGATAAATCCATAAAGGGATTATATCACAAAGTATATTTTTATTTATTATATGTCAGATTATTGTGCTGATTGCTCCGGAGGGTTAATGCAGCGTCCGTCATCTTCAAACGTATATTCAGTTCCATCAATTTCAATAGCAGCAGTCTGCATTAAACCTTCATCATTGAAGTAGAACCAGGAACCGTTAATCTGATGCCATCCCGTCAAAGCGTAACCGTTGGCATGCATGAAATACTTATTTCCATCGATCTCCTGCCAGCCTGTTGCCATATATCCTGAAGATCCGAAGTAATAACGGAATCTTCCTATCTCAAGCCACCCTGTAGTCATAGCACCTGAAGCGCTTAAGTAGAACCAGGAATCACCTGACTTGATCCAGCCTGTTGCCATTGCACCTGAGGGTCCCATATAATACCATTTCGAACCATCCTGAATCCAACCTGTCGTCATCGCGCCAGAAGCTCCCATGTAGTACCATGAATCACCTGACTTAACCCAGCCTACAGCCATTTCACCGGAAGGATTCATGTAATACCATGTTTTGCCCGACTTGACCCATCCTGTAACCATCTGTCCGTCTTCATCCATGAAGTACCAGTTATTTCCAACTTTGATCCAGCCTGTACAACACGTTCCGGAAGCATTCATGTAATACCATTCGTCTTCTATCTTCGTCCATCCGATTGCCATCTCACCGGAAGGCTTGAAATAATAATTCTTGTCTTCAACCGTCTGCCATCCTGTAGCAACAGCACCGGACCAGTACATATAGAACCACTTGCCGTTCACATAATTCCATCCGCGCTTGGCAATCTTGCCGTTTGAATCAAATAGATACGTCTTTCCGTCTATTTCCTGCAATCCGGTAGCCATGGCACCGTTTTCCGTGAAGTAATAACGGTCATCTTTCACGCGCTGCCAGCCGGTCTTCATTTCACCTTCACTGTCGAAAAAGTATTTGACGTTATCGATCTCATTGATTCCGCTGACCATCTTGCCGGACTCATCATTGTAATACCATTGATCATTCAGTTTTATCCAGCCTGTCATAGGATCAATATAATGATATCCGACAAGGAACTGCCTCTCAGCTCTGTCCCCGTCGAAACGGTTCTCTTCACTGATTATCGTCCAGTCCCTGCACATCAATGCAACCCATTCATCACCGTCTCTTGTGGCATTACCCTCAGCAATCGTAAGCTTATCTCCTACCCGATGAATAACGATCGCCCAGTGACCTATCGACCAGGTATCATAGTTACCGGTACAGATAACATCACCGACTCTGCACTCATTAAGATCATAAAAATCATCACCGCTTCTGGGGTTAGACGAACCATAACAATAATAGACATAATCCGTTACATACGCACAACAGCCGGTAGCATAGCTATCAGCCAATTTAGGTCTCTGGCTGCTGTCCCACGATACATCTGAAGCCCATCTCTCATCATTAAGGAAATCGTCGATATCTTCAACGCCTGTATACTCCCAGCGTTCATCAGCATTACTTCTGTTTGCGAAAACAGGACTGGTCAGGATTCCTGCCGCAACTACAAAACCCAATGCAATAGATAAGGTCTTACATAACTTCTTCATATATTCACCTCGCAAAAGTTTGGTTAATAAGATGTATGTCTCATATTTTATCATTACGATAAATCAGAATTATTACGCAAAGATGAATTATTATTTGAAACTATAATAGTTAAAAGAGCTGCCCCGGCATTCCGGGACAGCCCTTGAAACAATCAGAAAAACAGAATCAATTAAAGCTTTTCTTCTTTATCCAGCTTAAGTTCTTTAATGTAATTTTTCGCATCCTTGATAAAGCTGCCGACGATAAGGATCATGACGATGCCGATCGGGAATGCGGCGATGATGGATACCGTCTGGAGGTTAGCCATAGTACCCTCGGAGAAGATCAATGCGATAGGAAGCATGATAAGGAGTACTGCCCAAAAGAGCTTCATCTTCTTGCTTGCCATCTCATCGCCTTCGATGTTCTTGTAGCTGTAGTTAGATGCAACCATTGTGATCGAGTCGAATGAGGTTGCATAGAAAGCAAACATTGCGAGTGCGAGAACTACAAGGAATATAGGTGCCAAAGGCAGCTGGTGGATAATGTCGATGATCGTCTGATAGAGATCCTCACCGTTTGCATAGTACTGCGCAACAGCATCGAATCTGCCGTGAACCTTCATGCCGAGACCGAAGTTTCCGAGAACGATGAATGAGATCAATGTACTTGCTGTACCGAATACATAAGAACCCATGATTACCTGCTTGATCGTTCTGCCTCGGCTGATCATGCCCATGAAGAACGGAGCTGCAACGCACCATACCATCCAGTATGCCCAGTAGAAGATCGTCCAGTTCTGTGCAAAGCCTGCTTCTGTTCTTGCCGCATCTGTCCAGGTTGAAAGACCGATGAAGTTCTGAACCATGTTACCCATTGCAGTAACACCTGTCTCAACGGAGAATCTTGCCTCACCGCCGAGGATGAATACATACAGAAGAATGATGCCGAACAGGATCATGCAGATCTTTGAGAGCATGTTAACACCCTTGAGTCCGTTCAATACTGAACATGTATAGATACCGCAAACGATTACGAGGATTCCGATGGAAACGAACTTGGATCCTGCGATACCGAAGAGATCTGTAAGAACCATGGAAAGCAAAGGAGTAGCGATAGAGAATGTTGTTGCAGTACCTGCTATAAGAGCGATAACTGCGAGAAGATCGATTACCTTACCAAGGATACCGTCTGTGTGCTTACCGAGAATAGGTCTGCAAGCTTCTGAATACTTCTGCTTGTGGCATCCTCTTACATGAAGCATGAATCCGAATGCTGCAGCAAGAACTGCGTAGAAGCTCCACGGTATAAAGCTCCAGTGATAGAGCGGGAATGTTGCTGCCCATGTATTGATATCGCCGAGACCCTGTACATGCGGATCTTCAAAATAATAGATCCACTCACAGAATGAATAGAAAAGAATATCTGATGCAAGACCGCATGTGAAGACCATCGCACCCCAAGAGATGAAACCATACTTAGGCTTCTCGCCGGGTTTGCCGATCGTGATCTTACCGATCTTGGAATAAGAGATCCAAATAGATACAAGGAAGAATCCCAATCCGACAACGAGGTAATAAACACCGCATTTGTCGCCAAGGAAACTTCTGATCACTTCGAGTGCTGATGTTGAATTCTCAGGTGCAAGAACGAAATACGCACACAGAGCAAGAATGCACACGAGAGGAATGATCGTTGTAAAAGGGTCTAACTGCCTTTTAGTGACTTCTTTAGTTACTTCTTTTTTAGCAACTGCTTTTTTTGCCATAACTACTCTCCTTTTATATTCAAATAACTTGAATCAATTTCCTGCAGTTCTTCCAAACTGTCTATTTCCAAAATGTCCTCTTTGTTCATGATCCTTATGCCTAAGCGAAAATCATCAGCGTGAAGGAACATCGGTATGTCATCCCAGTAAACGTCCCGTCTCTCATTCTTTTCGAATTCAAGTTCGAGGAAACCTTTCAGTTTTAAAGCATCTTCCCTGCTCCATCTCGATACACTGTAGAGCTGCCAGCCTTCATTACCGCCAGTTCTGGAACATGAAGTAACGATTCCGTCTTTTACAGTCATCACCCATTCATCAGTAGGTGCAGTAACTTCAGTGGCGTTGTAACCAGATTTCTCAAAAACCGGAGCAAGTATTCCGTTGTTATATATGATCTGGTCAGCATCTGTGATGATGACATCGGTATCAAGAAGTTCTTTTGCAACATAAAGAGAAGATATGTTGTTGTATTTATCGTAATAAGGATTGTTGATCAGTTTGATCCCGGGGTACTTAGATAAAAGCACTTCGAACTTATCTGCAAGATAACCGGTAACGATATTTATATCTTCGATACCGTTGGCGATCAGGCCATCGATGATTGAATCGATCATGCGCACACCATTTACGGTAATTAACGGCTTGGGTGTTGTAAATGTCAGCGGATGCATTCTGTTACCCATACCGGCAGCCATGATAATGGCGCGTCTGACTATATGTGTCTCTTCAGCCATCCTTTACGCCTCTTCCATCAATTCTTCTGCAAATCTGTAGAAATCTTTCGCATAACGGTACTGGCGGAGCGAATACTCACCGAACTCAACACCAAGTTTGCGCTTATATTCACACCAGTTGGACCAGAGAAGTCCGCACATAGCGATATAGCAATAGATCTTTGTGCGTGTTTCCTTATCGCACCTGCCCTTAAAGTAGATATCGATCAGCCTGTCACACATATTTTTGTCGTACAGACTGTATATACAGAACATTGCGATATCAACGTGGGGATCCTGCATTCCTGAATACTCCCAGTCGGTAAGCTGGAGTTCCTCGCCTTTTCCGGTCTGATAGAAAAGGAAATTGTCAGGAACAGCATCAATATGAGTCAGACAGTTATCTTTCTTAAGTCTGTCGATATATTTCTTAAGCGACAGCACGTTTGCCTTTGTTTTCTTATAATCACGGTAAACTGAGGGCGTTCCATCCCAAAGCTTCTCATAGAATTCTATCTGCCCGAAAACATCAAATGTATGAGCCACCTTGAGCTTCATGTCGTGAAAAGCCTTAAGCTTAGTCATGCACTTCTCAAGATCTTCTTCACAGTACGGATCACAGGATCTGATGCCCTCAAGATATTTGGTGATCTTAAAGCCGTTCTCAGGGTTGATATAGACCGGATCATCGCAAAGTCCGAGACCGCTTATTGTCCTGAATACCTCAGCTTCCTGGTTGCGGTTGATCAGTTTCTCTGTTCCCTCTCCGGGAATACGCATGATATATTTATTGCCTTTTACAGTAAAGATAAATGATCTGTTGGTCATTCCCTTCTTCAGTACGTTGATATCAACAATATCCTTCTCTTTGCAGTTCAAAGCGGAAGTAATAGTAACCATGGCATCAGACTTCAAATGGTTGGAGCCTGAATCCAGTTCGCGGAGCTGCTCATAAGTATTGATCTCAACAAAATCAGAAGATGAGACAATTCTTGCAGGAAGGATCATGCGGTCCTTGCTGAACAGGGTCTCTTCCCAGAAACAGTCGGCGTGATGCTCATTATCCATTTCCTTCAGCTGTTCACGGATTGTCACAGATTCAGGTTCAGTAACATAGGCAATACCGATCATTCGGCTGCCGTTCTCTTTATCTGAGATCTTTACAAGTTCTGTCTTACGGTTGACTCTTACTGAGGATTCCTCATCTTCAGAATCACTTACCATGTACCAGGAATAAAGCTCGGCATTACTGAAAGGATTTACTTCGCACCTGATGTCACAGGGAACGATATATGTGTTGTGAATGCGGTCTGCTACGAGAGCGAGACTGTGAAGATTGTTTTTCGCGGCATACTCATCATTAACTACAAGATCAACACCGTATTCATCGATGAGGTATTCGAAGCTTTCCTTCATAAAACCTACAACTACCGTTATATCCTTGATTCCAACAGAAATAAGCTGTCTGATAATGCGTTCGATAAGTATCTCGCCGTTGACTTCGAGAAGAGCCTTAGGTGTCGAAAGATTGATCGGAACCATACGCATACCGAACCCGGCAGCAAGGATTACCGCATTCTCAGGAGATCTTGCGTTGATCTCATCTATGGCTTTCTTTGTTAACTGAACATTATTATTTAAATAACCTTCAGATGTCAGGTTCTTGATCGATCTGTTTATCACACCGAGGGAATGGCCTGTCGATTCAGACAGTATCCTCTGGTTAACATACGGTTTACTGAGCAGTGTTCGCAAAACATCCGACTCTTGAATATTCATGAACGAAGCCTTTCTCCATCTCGTGAACAACAGATTCAAAAAAACAGGTCTTCAACAGACCTGCCAATATAATACCGATAAATCAAATACTGTCAAGCATGAATCGGTCTGAGGCTCATTTTTTAAATGCTTTGTAATAATGATGTGCGGCTCTCTGATTCTCAGGCGGCAGCTGCATGTAATCACCGTATGTATGCCGCAGCACTTCGTCATAACACTTCGGCACCCTGAATTCATATTTTTCGAAAGGGACTTTCATGGTCTCATCGAACCACTTCCGCTGGAACATATCCTTCTCGCCCCATGAGAGCCAGATAACACAGCCTACATACTCGCATTTATCATAATCTTTAGCTCCGCCAAGCTTCTCAAGCTTGTTCTGGAAATGGTCCTTCCCTATGATCTTGGCAATAAGGAATACAGGAAACTTCAATATCTTCTTGATAGGCGATTTTGTAGTTTCAACGGCATAGTGCTTCCTTGTTGCCTGATAGCACCAGGACGAGAGGTGATCTCCCTTCAGGCCGAACTTGACCGATTCATCTTTTTCCACGCCAAGCCCGTCGAAAGGATAAACATCTATAAATATCCCCATCCCTACTGATTTCTCATTCTCCATCTCAAGAATATAACGGTCATCAGAGATACGGCTGATCATATAAGGATATTCAGGACAGGTCTGCCTGTTGAACACAGAAAGATTGGGCAGTTTATGAGATGCCAGGTATTCGAGCAATTTATCATAATCCGGTCTGGGCATCATGATATCAACATCATCATCCCAGGGAATGTAACCGTGATGGCGTACAGCTCCGATAAGCGTCCCGTATATAAGACAATAACGGAGTCCAAGCTCCTCACATACGTCAGTTACAGCTTTCAATATTTCAAGCGAGATGCTTTGTATCTCTTTCAGTGAGAGTTCTTTTCTGTCACTCATCCAATAAAACCTTCAATAAATAATCTATATTTATGTAATCACTTAAGTGATTTTGCCAGCAATGATTTTACCTTGGTACTTGTGAATTCCCAAACCTTCTTCCAGCCGATAATAAACCCGACCAGTCCAAGAACGACCACTATCCATACCAATATAAAACTGAACCAGCCATTACCTAACAGATATAAACAATGAACTTTCTCGACAGCACGGAAGATAACCATTTGAGCCAGATAAAGCTCAAGGCTGATCCCGCAGAGATATTTCATGAATTTGTTGCTCAGAACATAAGACTTGACGCTAATTGCATACATTAACCAAGGCATGTACAGCAACAGGTTCTTGATCATCCAGATATCAACTCCTGCGATCTCTCCAGGGGTAAAATGCCATGCAACATCAAGCAGCACGCAAATAGCAAGCCATACCCATCTGAACTTCGATACAAAACCTGTTATCTCTTTTCTGAACACATAGACAAAACCGCCGGCCAATATCCATGGAGCGCAATACAGGATATTATGTCTGGGAGTAAAATCAGCTGTTACGAACTTATCGCTGAAGAAATACACAGAGCACAAAAGACTTATAACGATCGACACTGCCAGGGTAATGACCGTACTTATCTTATTCCTGCAAAGATAAACAAAGAACGGGAAAAGCATATAGAAAAGGAATATAACACCCAGCGTCCACGATACACCTATTACATCCAGCTGGTTGTTCGGAAGCAGTCCGAACACCATGGTCACTTCTATTAATCCCTCAAAAACATGCTCCAGGCTTCTGTCCAGAACAATATCAAGAAGTATTAATGTAATGAAGAACGGCAGGATCTTGCTGTAACGTCTGGTGTAGAACTCTGTAAGGCTCATACTGCCGTTTTTGAACCGTTCATAATATCCGCAGAACATGCTGAATCCGCTGATCATCAGGAACAGTGCCACAAAGTGTCCCCACCCGCCGATTATGTGCGTATATACAGGATCTGTCATCTGATATTCGGTGTTAGCTTTAATATGCATCGCGATAATGCAAAAACAGGAGATAACCCTTAATCCGTCAAGGTTGTCGTAACGTTCTCTTATTGCTTCCATTCACTCACACCGGCTTAATTCTGATCACATGGCACTCCCATATATCTTAAGACTCCTTCTTTCTGAGATGCGGAACCAGAAGTCCCCAGATATTGCGCACAGTCCTGTTCCTGGCAACAAGAAGGAAACCAAAATACGCAATAATGGAACCTGCAACTGATACTGCAAGCCTCATCCAGAATATATTAAGTCTTCTTGATAATAAGCATACCGCTACTATTAAAACGC
The DNA here is from genome assembly GCA_024683485.1 of Saccharofermentans sp. Classification (GTDB taxonomy): domain Bacteria; phylum Bacillota; class Clostridia; order Saccharofermentanales; family Saccharofermentanaceae; genus Saccharofermentans. The sequence goes on from JAIKYD010000058.1 coordinate 13,663, forward strand.
AACCTGCAATAATAGTCAAAAGTTCTCTGACCACACCTTTAATGCGCACATGTTTAACGCCTTCCCTGCAGGAAAGCGCGAAAGTGATCAGCTCAGAGATTATCGTGGTTATGGCAGCGCCGTTTATGCCAATAAGCGGAATAAATATAAAGTTCAGAAGAACATTGGTAACCGCACTGATTATGGTCGCTTTCAGTACAACCTTCTCCTTTTTAACAGGTATAAGGACGCACTGTACATAAAGGAAAGCAAACAAAGCAAAGAACATCGCTATGCTTAGAAGCCTCAATGACGTGGTCGCACCAAGGAAATCCTCTCCTGAAACAAGGTAAATGACATCGTCACTTATCATGAAAAGCCCGGTAATAACCGGAAGCATTAACAATGTAAGCGTATTAAAGACCTTTGAGAAGAGTTCGCTGATCTCTTCCTTATCTGTTTTCGAGAAAAGGACGGAGAACTTCGGAATAAGGACCAGAAGCAGCGCTGACAGCACATTCTTGATAATTACATATATCTTGACTGAAGTCGTATAAAGACCGACATCATAATCGGTCATAAGGAATCCGAGCATTGTTGAATCCGAGTAAACATAGATCGTTACTGCTACATTTGTGGAAAAGATTACAAGTATCGGTCTTAAGTGCTTCTTCCAGTCGAACCCCGATACGATCCTGAATTTACAATACTTCTTTCGGATATAGAAATAATTAACTGCGTTGGAACCGAAGTTCGAGAAAGACATAATGGCAACATATTTATTCAGATCTTCAGGGCTCTTTACGAAAATAAACATCAGAACAAGTGATATAAACTGGAAAAGCACAGTGCGCACCGTTAACGATGCAAAATCCTCATATATATTGCATATCCAGGCACAGCCGATGGTCGTTGCAAAGATCTCGGCACTCAAGATATAGATTATCACACTGTAACTGTTGATTTTCGGAACGATGAGGACCGTAATGATAAGCAGCAGGTATGCCAATACTGTGGAAACCATATTGATCGTAAACAGTTCGCTTGCAAAACTCTGCACTCTGCCTTTATCTTCCCTGAAAGTTGTACCTTCGCGGATTCCGTATGTCGAGATTCCCAATCCGGCAATCAGGATAAAATAGGAGATAATCGACATGCTGAAATTGTATTCGCCGATAACATCAACTCCCAGCACTCTTGAGATATAAGGAAACGTAATCAACGGAAATGCAATACCGGACACAGTCTTTATTGTGTTCCAAACGGCATTCTTCGCAATCTTTCTGTTTTGCTGACTCATTTACTATCTGTTTCCCTTTTGCTTATCAGAGTTTTGATATCTCATCCAGCAGAACTTTATGAATATCTTTAACTATCGAAGTAAACTGATCATTATCATCAAGATAACCTGAAGTTCTGTCAATAACCCCATCTTCACCATGGCAGCACTCAATAACAGCATCTGCGAGATTTCCAATCGTGGGGTCATCTACTGAAATAATATTCGGACTGAATGTGGACAGATCCTTTGTCATAAAGGAATTCGTTATCGTCTTTACTCCAAATGTAGCCATCTCAAGAGGCGGATAACTCGGATGCGGAGAACACATCAGCGAGATGCCTGCTTTAGTCCCGAGCATAAGATTACCGTAATCTGCAATCGAGAGCTTGCCTTTGCATACAAGAGTAACACCGGGAACGAGTTCAATATTCTTATGTTCAGCACCAATAGACAGGAATTCCCAGCTCTTTAACTTATCATCCCTTGCGACAGCTTCTTTCAGCGCAGCAATTATCAGCGAAAAACAGTTCCTGCCATTAAAAGGTCTTCCGTAAATAATGATCCTGTTCTCCCTTTTAACTTCAGTAGAATTGATCAGAACCTCTTTCAGTCCGCGGTTAAGCCTTGGAGTAAAAGTATATGAATTCATGAAATTGTAGTTAAAGGTCTTAAGATAACCGTTTAATTCATTTGAATTGATTACGGCAATTATCTTACCCGCTCTGTATGTTGACTCGGCAAGCATATATTCAGAAGACCACTTATAAAACCCCGGTTCATAATCCTGAATAAGATATATGGCCGGATGATCAACACCGTACATCATCTTCTGTTCTTTTCTAAGGGAATCAGCAAGATACATCGTAGTCCAGAAAGTGGCCAGGAATATATCGTTCTTTCTCAAATGGATAACAGGTCTCTTGCCGCCTGATGCAGTGTAATCAAAGATCTGTTTGTGATCAGAGGAATCCGAATTCACTATCTTATAATCCGGATAGCTGTCAGCAGTCTCCTGCGTAACAGGCACATTCGTTACGATTATCCTCACGTCAAATCCGCATTCGTTTGCCAGAGCGAAAAAGAAATTAAACGCAGTGGATAAGCCCCCGTACATCCTGGACTTATCTATAGTGCTTATCAAAAGATTGATCCTGATACCATCACCATCAGACGTGACAGCACTGCCATTCTCAAGATAAGAATAGTCTTCAATATCACATCCGTACTTTAAGCGGTTGTTGATCTTAGTCTTAAGTTCCTTCATATCCATAAATAATTCACCTGTCCTGATTGAGCATTGACCTGTCCGGTTCATTCCTGCGCCTTGTAAACTCATGCCACAAAAGAATGATCGAACAATCATAGAAAATATTCAAAAACGAACTGTTTACAAAGTTAAATATAGCAATGATCAAAAGCCAGATAAATAAGCGGTAATTGCCGGTCTTGATCGTTTTATACATAAAGAGTGTGTAGAAGGTCAAAACTAAAACAGCGATAATAATGCCAAAACGGATGATCAGATCCAGATATCCGCTGTCAACATACATGGTATATAAACCCGAAGTTAACTGAACACTGTAATACTGAATATTCCTTGGGAGCAGGCTTATGCCGTGCGCGCTCAAGACTCTCATACCGAATCTGAACCTGCCGGAAAAGATCGTTTCCAGGATAGGAAACTTGGCGTAGAACAACGTAAAGAATATCGTAAGTACCGTTAACACATAATAAATCCCGCATAACAGGAACCTGACCTTCTTTCCTATTATCCAGCCTTTATCCTCGACAATGCACAATACGAGCAGGATAAGGAATAAGAACAACGACAGTTTTGTCTTCGTAAACAGGAAGATAACAATATTTGCTGAAGTTAATACCACATACTTTCTGATCTTCTTATGTTTACGGTTATAAAGATCTATCGCGCAGTAATTGAGGAAATACCATCCGAACATCCTGTTCTGAAGACCGAGATTATATCTTCCTGCTTCTGTAGTTACATTTGGAATAATACCTACGATCGACAATGCTGCAAGCAATAAGAGCATAAACAGCATGCTGTATTTTATCAGGCTCAAAATATAGTTTTCATCCAGATACTTGGCTGCCACAACAAGGAGCAAAGTATAAACAATAAAGAAATACGGATAGAAAACATATATGGCCATGGAAACGACAAGAACACCCAGTACGATTACCGAATTCTTCAGGTGGTTATTGGCATTGGCTCTCAGGAGATTGGTTGCCATATGTCTTGCAAGAAAGATCAGCAGCGGCACAACCGAAGCGATGAGAAGAATGTCCGAATAGATCGTATCTATAAAACCCGGGATACTTGATCTGTCAAGAAAATACTTGACAGTAAAAAGGATAACACTGATTGTTATCGCAATATTAGATCTCTTTATCCTCTCGAACTGCTTAAATATCATCGCTTATCTTCCCGCATTATCCGGCTGGTCAAAGTATTTCAAATATACAGACAGTGACTGGATCATATTCCTGAACACAAATTCCCTCCGCTCCCTGTTCGACAGTTTAAGCGAATTGGTGGATGAATCCTCTTTATGATGAACGCAGAGCTCCGGATCAAAGACCATTTTATAATCCTTTGTTCTGCAGTACCTGCTGAGGATAGCTTCCTCAACATAAAGAAATGTCCCTTCCCTGAATGCTATCTCTTCATGTTCCACAAATGCCGGCGAGAACACCATAAACGAACCGTGAAGCGTTACATTATAAGTAATTTTATCAGGAACGGTTTTATTAGTAGTACCGGTCCTGACCTTGCGGTTTGGCTTCAAAAGATCGTAAAGTCCGCATTTGCTGATGGCAAGCAGCATCTTATATCTGGATATCTCCTTCTTAACTTCACGAGCACTGTGATAAGATTCCTCCATAGGATTCTGATGTCCATCATCAACCAGAGATACGATATCAGGTCCCATAACAGAAAAAGCTGTCTTATCATAAAGTTCGCGGACCCTGTCAGGAAAATCTTTCGAGACTATTATTATGTCGTTATTCGATAAGGCAATATAATCCGCATGAAGCACTTTCCTTGCATATTGGTATCCGGTATTATTCCCGCCTGCAAATCCGAGATTCTCACTGTTTTTGATTATGTGGACACGCTCATTATCTTTGAAAGCATTCTCAACATTCTCAATGCTTCCGTTACCTGAAGCATTATCAACTACAACAACAAAAGACTTGTCATCGGTATTAAAGATCGAGTTAATGCACTCGACCGTATCTTTATCGGTTCTGTAATGAAGGATCACATAACAAAAAACCATTTAATACCGCCTCAGTCCTCTAATTATTTATTGCTCTTCTCAATATAATCCATCATCTTGGAGACAATCGGTTCCCAGGTATAGTTCTCAATAATATTTCTCCTGGCATTTTGCTTGATCTTAGCGGCATAATCCGCATCATCCAAATATCTTAAGATGGCTGCTTCCCATTTATCAACGTCAAATTCGGCTATCTCCTGTCCGAAGCTCTCATCCTTGATCAAAGTAGTAGAACCACCGTTGCGGCTTGTTACCACCGGAGAATCAAAATACATGGCCTCAAGAAGCACCATTCCGAATATCTCTTTGATGGAAGGAAGAATAAATGCTTTGGCAAGTGGATAAATGAACTGAAGCTGCGGATTATCGACCCTATTGATATGCCATATAGCATTCTTAACATTTTCGGGCACGTTCTTCATAAGATCCTCAAAGTAAGATTCATTTTTCCTGCCGATCAGTTTGTTGAAGAGTGTCTGTTCGCTCTTGCCTATCATTATGAGTTTTGTATCAGGTCTGTCTGATAACACTTTCTCGAAAACCTTCAGAATAAACGGAATATTCTTTCTGGCCTCCAGCGTTCCGATATAGAGGATACAATTATTCGCCTTCATATAATCGGCTATTTCGCGGGTGGATTCAGTGCATTCAACATTATCAAATCTTGTTATATCAAGTCCCACACCGACATTGATAAGATCCGTATATCCCTTTTTCTCAAGAAATTCTTTTGCCAGTTCGGATTTAACAAACTTGCACTTCAATTCCCTGTCGAGCTTTCTGGTATATAAAGCATCGTAAAATACCGACACAAAAGGAAGCATAAACATGTTGTAATAAGGACCCGTGTACATGGATGTATTTGGGTGCCTCTTAGCTATGAGATGAGTCATCAGCTGATTATATTCCCTGCTTATTACGACATCATACTGCGACAGGAATTCAGGCTGAAGTGCCTCCTTGCAGATACCAGTACGGAGTATCCTCTTCCTCTTCTTAAAGATAACTCTGGCTTTATGGCCCTGATATTCCAGAAGATCAACGGTCCTTTCATCTGTGCTGTGATAATTCAGATAATCGCAGTCGTAACCGAGTTTGCAAAAAGCCCTGGCAATGCCGGCGCCCTGAACATTGTATCCGTTCAGGTCCTCATCATAAGGTGTAGATCTTACAAATAAAACTTTTGTCATTCTTATCTCCTGATATATCAGCCTTTCATCCACAAACTCTTATATTCGTTTCCGATGAATTCCCAACTGTAATGATTAATGATACGGTCTTTTGCTCTTCTGCCGTATTCCTGTCTAGTAATATCATCCATAGCATCGGCGCGGTCTATCGCTCCGGCCAGATCTCCCTCTGATGCACTCCAGTATATTGCGCTGTCATCAGCAACTTCCCTGTTGAATCCCACATCGATAAGGAGATTCAGATCAGTAGATCCAAGAGCCTCAAGAAGACTCGGATTCGTACCACCTACTGTATGACCGTGGAAGTTTCCGTATGCATTCTCCCTTATCTTCTTGAGAAGTTCGGAATCGTAAACCGTACCTACAAACTTGATGCGCTTGTCAGATCTCCAGTGGAGTTTATTCTCAAGTTCTTCAAGAAGTGAGTCATTTTTCGTTGTTATGATCGCGAAATCCTTATCCGAATGAGACTTCATGAATTCCCTTATCATAATCTCAAAACTGTTCTCCGGAACAAATCTTCCGCAGCACATGTAGTAGTGATACTTTTCGAGACCGTGAGATGAGAGCCAATCCGTAAACCTGGAATCGTTATCACCAAGATAACTCTTCCTTACGTCTGCACCATAAGCAATAAAAGTAGTCTTTGGAGAATAATCCTTATATTCTTCCCTGATGTATTTCTCAATATTGACTGAATCACAGACCAGAAGGTCCGCGCGTTTAACCATCATGCGCTCGGATTCCTTCCAGTATTTGCGGACTGGACCGGACCACTTTGCCCTCTTCCATTCGTGGCCGTCAGGATTGACATACACCTGCGCATTCAGTTTATGAGCTTTCCTTACGAGACCTGCAAAGAAGGGACCCAGACGGCAGGCAAGAACATAGATCACCGCATTGCTGATATGCTTGGAACTGATGTATCCAAGGCACCATTTGAAAGCCTTAACGTCATAAATAATCGCCTGTGCCGCACCGATCTGTGGAACATGAAGCTTGACTATATTCGCATTATGATAAACGAAAGAATCTACACTGCCGTCCTGATTTTTAGTGATACCCGTAACCTGATCAAGCTTGGTCTCATCCATAGCACCGTCACCGTTGGCTTTGGTTACTATGTGGTAGCAGACGGAACCGTCATGCTGATGAACCTCAGTCAGCTTGTCAAGAAACGTCTCGTATCCTCCGTACTGGCCAATACACTTGGCTCCGATTATAAAGATATGACGTGGTGTGGTGCTCATACTAATATCTTTTCCCAAGGTTTCTCTCATCAGCAGATCTTACATTGCACCTTTACGGGTAAAAAGCACACCTACGGTCTTGAACAATATCCTAAGGTCAAGTCCTATGCTCCAGTTGGCGATGTATTCCGTATCAAGTCTGACAACTTCCTCAAAATCGGTAATCTCACTTCTTCCGCTTACCTGCCACATTCCGGTTATTCCGGGCTTAACAGCCATTCTCGCGCGGTGGTGGAAATGATAATTCTCATATTCATCAATCGTAGGAGGTCTTGTGCCAACAGTTGACATCGATCCGCCGAGAACATTGAAGAACTGCGGGAACTCATCAAGACTTGTCCTTCTGATGAATTCACCGATACCGGTCTTCTTCGTGCCGTCAGGAAGGATCTTGTTACCGATGATCCTCGGATCGAAATCCATCTTAAACATCAGGCCGTCCTTAACCCTGTTCTGATCCATAAGATCTTTCTTCATCTCTTCAGCATCCATCCTCATGGAACGGATCTTGTAGATCTTAATATGCTTTCCGTTCTTACCGATCCTTTCCTGCTTGAAAAGTATAGGACCCGGTGACTGAATCTTTATGATCGGTCCAATGACAGCCATAATGAGCAAAGCAGCTATGCTTCCGATTATTCCCGCAACAATATCGAAAACCCTCTTCATCAGTGCCTGTACCGGTGTTGCATAGTTGATCGCAGTCGTAAGCACTGTTGTGCCGCCGATCTTCTCAGAGAATCTCTTAACGCCAGAACGGCTCATATAAGGAACATGGTAATGCGTGGGAACCGCCATAACAGCGCAGGCATCCATGAGCTTAACGACCTTCTTATCGTTAACAGGACCGTCGATATATACCGAATCGATCCACTCTTTAGCTATATACTGAGCCGCGTTCTTCATATCTGATACTACAGGTATCCCGCAAACACTTTTAAGATTGGTATTCTCGATGATGACCACGCCCTTGATCTCATAACCTGCCTGTTTATCACTTAAAAGGCTCGTAAGGATCTTCTCAGCGTTCTCAGCAGTAACAACAACAAGCATGTTGTTACGTTCTCTCTTAAAGCTCATGTGATGAAGAATGGTCTTCCACAGAACTCTGGCTCCATATCCGAAAAGGACATAAAAAACAAAGGTCAGACCGAGAGTGAATCTCGAATAAACATCACCCAGCTGTGATGTAAAGAAATATATCAGGACGATCAAGAGCACATACACTGTATGCTTTATAAGCTCAAAAGCTTCCCTCGCATATCCGCGCTTGATAACATCATGAAGAGAATTATTGAGAACAATGACAAAGAAATCAGCAATAAAAAGCAGGATACCCAGCGTCCTGTATTCATGCCTTGAATAAACCCAGTATTGGTGACGTATATAGAACGAGATAATAAAGCAAAGCTGAAGCACGATAACATCAAGCACCATGAAGTCAATGTGCTTCGACCATCCCTGAGCATTTCTCTTATACACTTCTCAATTCTCCCTGGGAAACTCCTATCTGCGTTCCCGGTGTCACCGCCGCCAGAACTAAGTTTCCTGTCATTATATGTCAGCGCATAAATTCACACACTAACACATGATGTCATTTTACCACTACTTCTAAAAATATTATAAATAATATAAATGTGTCATGTTTCCGCGTATTTGTATATTTTGTTTATTTGGAATGAACAGCCTTTTATCCCAAATCTCGAAAATCCATTTTGTGGATAAACATACTGAAGTTGCCGGTTAATAACCAAACTAAAAGGTACTCAATTGAATTTCCCCACAAAACAGCAATCAAAATAACAAAGGCTACCTCAGCAATATGAGATAGCCTTTACCATATTAGATATGAAGCACGCAAAATATCAATCTTTACGGTTCTTTTTCTTAGCCTTCTTCTCAAGATACATGGCCTTGTCGGCTTTACTCATGCATTCAACGAGATCGCTCCATGCTGTAAGTTCACAGGTTCCGATACTTGCACTTAATTCATAAGGATATTTGCCGGTCTTGTTGACCTCTTTGATGTTATTCCTTACGCTCCTTATGAACTGACCAATCCTTCCGACATCGGACATAATAAGCACAGCCTCGAATTCATCACCGCCCATTCTGGCAACAAACTCTTCTGACTTAAGAGCGTTGTAAACACATTTTGCAATCTGCTTGATGGCTTCATCACCTGAGTTATGGCCGAAAGTATCGTTAATATACTTAAGACCGTCCATATCTATCGATACAACAGCAAGGTCATAGAGTTTATTACGGTCTTTGTCAAACATCTTCGAGATGTTCTGTTCAAAACCACGCCTGTTAAGCAATCCTGTAAGAGGGTCTTTAGTATATACGCTTACGATATCAGCAATACCGAAATACTTCTGGTAGAGTTCGAGCCTGTTAACGATCTGACCCGCCTGCATGAAAATATATTCGACCTTCTCATTGATAAAATCGGGCTCGGCAGTATCAACAACCAGAACGGCATAACCATAAGCCTCGTTGCGGTATGCAATAGGCAGATATATAAGCGAGCCTGTATAATCATCCTTAAACCCGTCAGGCAAAAGTTTGCAATTAGTGAAACCCACAGATGGAGTACAGATATCGCCTTTATTTACAAAATAACCTGAAAGCATCCTGTCATTCTCACGGAATCTGCAAAGATAACAATCTTTGACGCTTGGAACATCTCTTAAGTTCTCAAGAGTGATCTGGATAGCTGCTTCTCTGGTCAGTGCACTGTCAAAAAGAGCACTTATGATGACATACTCACGCATGGCATCAATGGAATTGGCTTTTGAAAGTTTAAGGTCGCGCAATGCCTTAAAGACATCTCTTCCCTCATCCTCATCGCCTGTACTCTCACGCGGAATGATATTACCCGAGACCGTCACATACAATTCGGCACTTTCCTTAGCAAAGATCTTCTCCATGATCTCAACAGCACCATTTACAAGAGCTTCTTCAGAGATCTCAATGGTAGAAAGCGAAGGAATGTGGTCACCCGCTTCAACTATATTATCAACACCGCTGATCATTGTATCATCTGGAATTGAGTATCCTCTTTGAATAAGCTCATCGATCAGCGTTACAGCTTCATAATCGTTGGAACAAATGATTGCTTCAGGAAGCGATCCGTCTTCCCTGATAAAGAAATCAGCAGTCTCTGGTCCCTGGTTTATCCAATAGTTTCCATGGAATATAAGATCTTCCGTGACCTCATAGCCCTTCTCGCGCATAGCATCTTCGAAGCCTGCTCTTCTCTCTGCGGAATCGATAAGGTCATCTCTGCCTGTTACAAAACCGATATCGCCGGTCTTGCATTTCGAGATAACATATTCAGCAATATCATGCATTATCTTCCTGTTATCAGGAACAACATTAAAGAATCCCGTAATCTCAGATCTTATACAGATAACCGGAGGGGCTTCAGTATCACTTAACAGGTCCTCCATCAGACCTTTTCCCAAACCGCCCTGGTCTATCGTGTCATAGCATAAGATAATACCGTCATATTCATGAATAGACGGAACAGAGAAAATGCTCTTGTACCCGATAACATGGAGAGGGTTTTTACTCGGAACTGAACAGGTTCCGAATATATCAAGCCTGTGTCCCTTCTCGCGGGCATAAGCATCAAGACTTCTTATGATGGACGCGGAGTAGTCCCTGTACATATCTCCGATAAAAGCACATATCTTCATAGCATCATTCTAAGCAAAAAAGAATATATGAGAATTAAGAACTAATGAATTTTTGATGAATAATGGCGATACTTAAAGCACCGCTCCAACAGTCCTGAAAAGGACACCAATATCCTTAAAGAATCCGAATTCCATAACAGACTTAAGATTATACTTCATCTTCTCGGGCAGTATCTCATTAACATAGACTTCATCGGCATCTTCAGCTTTCTCAAGAAGTTCAGCCTCATCCTTATATTCGATGCTTGCAATGGAAGTGATCCCGGCAGGCAAAAGCAATGTCGCCATCATCTCATCATAATACCTGTCAACATACTTAACAACTTCAGGTCTCGTGCCGACAAAGCTCATATTTCCTGACAGAACATCAAAAAGCTGGGGAAACTCATCCAGTCTATGGTCTCTCAGTTTTGCTCCGACTTTAGTGATTCTGGTATCATTGTCAACTGTAACACTTGTGCCCATCTTATCAGCATTGTTAACCATGGTCCTGAACTTGTGGATCCTGAACCTCGCCCCGTAAGAAGTTACCCTCTCCTGCCTGAAGAAAACCGGTCCTTTGGAATCGCACTTTATCATGACAGCGATAATGATCATAGGTATTCCGAGCAGGATAATGAGGAACAATGATGCGAGAATATCAAAAACACGCTTAAAGAATAAAGCTGCCTTATGTCTGCTTAATGCATCATAATACGGCCTGACTGCATCTAACCGGATATCATCAGGCAGACTCTCCCATCTGGGAAGAATAAACCATCTCTTTGGACCCGGCATCTTCTTATTCTGCATGATATAGCCCGGACTGCCTGCCGCTTAAGGTCAGATAATGATAGCACCGATGATCGGTGTACCACTATTATTGATAAGGCTTATCTCGTTGGTAACTGTCTTGATCACAGATACTTTACGCTGCTCCATAAGGACAACAGCATCATAATCTGAAATGGTCGAAAGTATATCCGGATTGCTGAAGATGTCAGGTTTATAATCACCCTTCAGTCCGAGAGCCTTAACCGCCTCATCCATTGCCTTGATAGCGCCTGTCCCTGTAACAAGGACTTTGCCATATTCCCTGGTGAGATTATGATAATTGGCACTAATAAGCTTACGGTTATTCTCTTCCGTCATGGACGTATCGTCTTCAGATTTTTTATCAAGCATTCTGACAAACTTTGATCTCTTACCTGATGGAGTTAACACACCGATCTTACGGATACTTGTAAACACACCAAAAAACTGTGCCTGCGTATATATCTTCTTCCCGAAAATATAGCAAAGAGCGGCAATAACGGCACCAATGAACACACCTGCAGCAAAACCGACTGCTGCCCATTTGATACCGGGCTTGATCATCTTCCATCTGCTTACATTGCGTTCGGAAGTCTCAGTGGGAATACCATCAACAGACACTTCTTTATGAGTTTCAAAGTATTCAAGGATCTCTTCTTTATCCGTGAGATCAAGATCATAAGCAATCTTATCCAGAGATTCATTGTAAGCTACGATCTGCTTCTGCAAAGTATCGATCTTACCTGTCTGGCTGATCTGTCCGTCTCTGATATTATTGTCAGTCTTCTGTATCTGCTGGATTCCTACAACATACAGAGAGTGCGGAGCAACAGAGTCATTCAGATCACCGTAAACCTTCTTAACCTCGTTGATAACAAGTTCCATTACCTCATCACAGAAATCCCTTGAAGGTCCGATTACACTGATATACATTGAACCTACTCTGCTGACATCACTGTCAACACTGATTATCGTATTTGCAGCAGGCGAACTGCTGAAAGATACAAGCTCCCGTACATAATCAGCTTTCTTTCCTATCTTCTTGGCATATACCTCAAGGAAGCTTCCAGCTTTAACCTCACGCTCATAAGCACTGAACAGAGCATCATCGATACCGTTAGTATCATTTTTCTCCAGCGTAAGAGTTATCTGGGCGGTTGACTGATAAACATCTTCCGCATCGATCTGCATATAAATTGAATCTGCTATATAGTTTCTCTCGTTCTCGATCTGATCATTGATATTAGAGATCATATCGACAAGGAATCTTGCTCTCTCAATATTCTGGACACGCAACTCATACTGGATATCAGTCTCGCTATCATTTAACTTGGTGCTTGCATCAAGAACATCATTAGTCTTGACTCTTTGGATAATCTTATTTGCGCCAAGTCCCCCACCGATCAGTAAACCTGCAAGAATCATTATCCCAAGATGTTTTATAACAAACAGGATCAAATCCTTAATGATGATCTCGGCTTCATTATCGTTAGGATTCATCAGTACTACCCCTTGATCACAAATTTCGGTGTTATTATAAACGTCTTTCTTATATTGTTCAATCGCACCACAGTGTCCAAAAGGTCTCTCAAAAGCTCATACTCATTATGGTATGATTGGGAAAAAGCAATATGGAGGACTATATGAACAACTACCCTCTTACTTCTGAAGAATACAACTTTCTCGAAAAACTGATCTCTATTGAGAGCACCGGATCTGATCCCGTGGAAGATCCGGAATACGGTCTTCTTCCCTATGGTACCAAACCTTTTGAAGCCTTGAGATTCGTGCTCGATGATGCAGCTAATGCCGGAATGAGAACAGGCATAATCGATAACCGGGTCGGTTGGTGTGAATTCGGTCCTGAAGCTGCTGAAATGATTGGAATCGTCTGCCACCTGGATGTTGTTCCTGCCGGTGAAGGCTGGATCACACCGCCTTTCAGTCTTACACAAAAAGACGGCATTCTCTATGGAAGAGGCATCGTTGATGATAAAGGCCCGGCTTTCGCTGCTTATACAGCTATGAAAAGGCTTTTAACCAGCGGATTTGAACCGTCAAAGCGGATCCGTCTTATCCTCGGAACAGATGAGGAACGCACATGTTCATGCGTGGAAACCTATGCTGAGAAAGGCGAGATTCCATCATTTGCAGTCACTCCTGATGCCGAGTTCCCTGTTATCTATGCTGAGAAAGGAATCCTTCAGGTTAAGATCTTTACAGACGAACCCTCAGTTATAACAGCCAAAGGCGGTTCTGCCGCAAATATGGTTCCCGCTTCCTGCTCCTGCACGATTGACGGAAAAGATTATTCAGCCACCGGTAAAATGGCGCATGCTTCAAAGCCTGAACTTGGCGTAAATGCGCTTTTCGAGCTGATCAGAAAACTGGATGCGGAATCCGTTGACTATTCAGCATCACCTGTTTTGAGTTTCATTGCCAAAGAACTCGCCTGCTCTTCAGCTTCCGTATATACCGGATGCTCTATTACTGATGAATCAGGAAGTGTCACGGCAAATCCATCTGTTCTCAGCAGTGATGGAACCGGCGAATCACTTGTAATTGATATCAGATGTCCAGTCAGTTATTCCATGGATGATATTGTTTCATATCTTTCACAATTCTCCGCACCTTACGGACTAAAGGTTGAAGTACTGAATAAAATGGATCCACTCTATAAATCAAGTGACCTTCCCCAGATTGGTCTGCTTACTGAGATCTGGAAAGACAATATGTCATCCTACAGCGGATTCAAGCCTGAATATTTAACCGAGTTTACTGATCCCATAGCTATTGGCGGCGGCACATATGCGCGTCATATGCCAAATACAATTGCATTTGGTGTTCAGTCACCATGGCAGGAAGATCAGTGTCATCAGGCAAATGAATGCCGTTCCTTAAATGATCTGGAAACGGATATAAAAGTTCTGACCGAAGCAATAAAGGGGTTGTCTGAAAGTTAAGAATTTGCTGTCAAAAATGCTGTTTCGGGCATAAAAAAATATGACTGCCAACTGATTCATTGAATTAGTTGGCAGTTTTGTTGTCAGTTGATAAAACTTATTTCTACTGATAATTGTCTTACAACACTCTTCGCACCGTCGCTATACCATAAGCCGATGAGTACGAAGACTCAACAACTCCGGTCGCAGAAGACTGGGCATGCACATAGGTATCATGACCGACATAAAGCGCAGAGTGCTCCATTATTCCATCTTCGTTCTTATCGAAACAGATAATGTCACCAACCTGAATATAATCAGGATCGACCTCCTCACCCCTGTACGACTGGCTCGTAGCACCATGAGGCAGTGGGATACCATAGTAATTTGCATAGCAGTACATTACAAAGCCTGAACAGTCAAAACCATCCGGAGAAGCACCGCCATATACATATCTGCAGCCGATAAAGCTCCTTACATATTGGGCGAAATCAGACCAGTAATCATCATCATCGTCGTCGTCATCGTCGTCATAATACTGCGGTGCAGGAGTAGGTGTAGGCTCATTGTCCTGTGTGAAACTAGCCTTAACATAATAGCCGGACGAAGACTTGTACCAACCGTTATCAGTCTTAGCAACGACATCTATAGCCGTACCGGTAGCAAGTGTGGAAAGCAAAGTATATGAGATTCCGGGGCCTGTCCTTGTATTAAGCGCACAACTTGAATAAACCGTGAAATCGCAGGCATACTCTTCATAATCATTGCCGGATGAACTGTTGCTGTTATTGTTATCAGGCTCTGGCTCATCACCACCGCCGTTATCATCATCGTCATCAACATCATCATTATCGTCGTCATCATCGTCATACGTATTGTAATTGACCGGTTCGTTATTCTGGCTTGAAGAAGACTGCTCATCATCGGGTTCGGGTACAGGAGTAGGTGTCACAGTGGCAACAGGATCAACCTCAGTATCCGAAAGATGAGAGTTCATAATATATCCCTGCTGACCATTCTCAAGTTTGACAAGAGACCATTCTCCAATATGTGAGATCCTGGTTACTGCATCTCCAGTCTTAAGATCATTCCTGGATTTATCATTTCCCTCATCACTCTGACCTTCAGCAGCTGAATCAGTTTTCTGCGAGACAAGTACAGTATTACCTATAATCCAATAAGTGCTTCCATCATAAACGATTGGATCAGACGGATCCGTACCATATTCAGAGGCTATATCGGAATATGAAGCCACAGCAACTATCGTATAATCATTAATATCGAAATTTCCCATACTGACAGGAATATATCCGATATCTTCAGCCTGAAGATCCTGACCGTAGAAAAGTTCTTCAAACGAGACTGCTTCAGAACCCAATAGTGACGGACTCTGAAGTGCAACTTCCTTTGCTGAGCCGCAGTTATGTGCAGTAACTGAACCGACAGCTATACCTGCCGCAAGAACTGCTGATATGATGTTAACCGCTCTGTAATTCAAACTTGTTTACTTCCCTTTCTGCTCCAGGCGATTCGTATCCCAACAAAATATTTTACTGTATTCTATCATTTGCGCCACTTTGAATGCCCTGTAAATCAAGCAAAAATCGGGCAGATGCCCGAAATGTCACTTTTTTGTAACTTAAAACTAAACAATAATTGATATTTTGACTATTCACAAAGGTTCATTAATGCTTGACTTGAAAACACCTTACCATTATAATTTCAGGGCAATTGGCTGACATGGTGGGATTAGTTCAGTTGGTTAGAGCGCTAGTTTGTGGCACTAGATATCATGGGTTCGAATCCCATATCCCACCCCAACTTTTGCCTCTCATACTGGGGTGTAGCCAAGGGGTAAGGCACGGGTCTTTGACTCCCGCATTCGTAGGTTCAAATCCTGCCACCCCAGCCAAACGGTTCACTAGCTCAGCCGGTAGAGCACTTGACTTTTAATCAAGGGGTCTGGAGTTCGAACCTCCAGTGAGCCACCAAGACAAAAGCCCTTGAAAAAATCTATTTCAAGGGTTTTTGTTTTCTATATTTTCGATCTATAACAAATGAGGTAAATAAATATGGAAGAAGAACTTACCCAATCCTACATAACAATGCCAAAAGGCTTTAAGGCTAACGGTGTATCAGCAGGCATGAAATGTGCTGATCTTGCGAACATTAATGAGAATGATCCAAAATTCTCTTACCTGGATGTGGGAATGGTCTATTCTGATACCCTGTGCAATGTTGCCGGGGTTTATACTTCCAACCTTGTAAAAGGTCATTCACTCGTAAGATCGATCGATATTATTGAGAATAAAGGTAAAGCACGCGGAATAATCGTCAACAGCAAAGTCGCTAACGCCGGAGTCGGAAAGATCGGTGTCGAAGATGCAGCAAAAGTAGCTGAATGCGCTTCTTCCCTGCTCGGCTGTGATCCCTCAGAGATACTGACAGCTTCGACAGGTGTTATTGGAACACGTCTTCCACTCGAAAAGATGACATCCGTTATCCCTTCTCTTGTAAGCGGTCTTTCCTCATCAGAAGAAAGTGCTCACAATGCTGAATATGCAATGATGACAACTGATACAGTACCCAAGGAAGTCTCTGCACAGATCGAGCTTACTGACGGCAAGACAGTTACCATTTCCGGCATGGCCAAAGGTTCCGGAATGATACATCCTAACCTTGCCACCATGATCTGTGTATTCACCACAGACTGTGGAATAGCCTCGTCTTCTCTTAAGAAAATGCTCCAGAAGGCTGTTAAATACACCTTCAACAGAGTCAGCGTAGATGGTGACACTTCAGTCTGCGATATGGTTACCGTTTTTGCAAACGGTGCTTCCGGGGTTGAAGTAACCGAGGGAACCGAGGATTACACTCTTGTTGAAGAAGCTCTCTGCAAGCTCTCAGAGGATATTGCAAGAATGCTCGCTTCCGATGGTGAAGGTGCCACCAAATTCGTTGAGATCGAAGTTCATGGTGCCGCTAACGAGAAAGATGCAAAGCTAATCGTTACTTCTGTAGCAAGGTCACCTCTTTGCAAGACAGCATTTTTCGGAATGGATGCAAACATTGGCCGTATTCTTACCGCAGTCGGTTATTCTGGAGCATCATTCGATCCCGAGAAAGTGGATATCAGATTAAGCGGACTTCTTATGTATAAGGATGGCGCGGCAGTTGATTTCGATGAGGATGAAGCATCCAAACTTCTTGCTGAGCATGACATTAAAGTTGATATTACACTCTATGAGGGCGAAGCTTATGACAGAATGTTCACATGCGACTTCTCATACGATTATGTAAGGATAAACGGTAGTTACAGGAGTTGATTTACTTAATTCCTTCTTAGGGCAGTCTGAGCACTTTATTTAGCACGAAAATTCCGTTCTGAACTGAAATGCAAGCTGAAATCTCGAATACCTATTTCAACCACAAGACAAAAAGGGGCTGACAACCGCAGCCCCTTTAAAATTCTAAATTTATCCGGAAATTACTCCTCAGTCTTTGCTTCTTCAGCAGACTCTTCCTTTACTTCAGGCTCCTTGGGCTCAACCTTGACTGCCTTGGATGCGAGATACTCAACAGTCTTTCTTGCGCGGATGGAATCCTTAATGAAACCGGAGTCCTCGCCGATGGACTTCTTTACTTCCTCAAGATCCATCTTGTAAGAGTTTGCGATAGTAGTAAGCTCCTCATTGTAATCCTCGTCAGTTACCTCAGGATCGATCTTCTCAGTGATTTTCTCGATAACGAGTGAAGACTTAACTCTGACTCTTGCCATAGGCTCCAAAGACTTCTTGAAGTCATCCATGCTCTGTCCAACATACTGGAGATACATTTCAAGAGCGATGCCCTGGTTGGACATACGAGCAGCCTGATCCTGAGCCATCTGCTCTACTTCGTTGTCGATCATTGACTGAGGGATATCGATCTCACAGTTATCACATACTGCACGGACAGTCTCATTCTCGAAGCCTGCCTTGTTGTCCTTGTCAGCTCTCTCCTGCTGCTTAGCTCTTACGTCAGCCTTGAGCTCATCAAGAGTATCGAACTCGGAAACATCCTTTGCAAACTCATCATCGAGTTCAGGAACAACTTCTGTCTTGATCGCATGGATAGTAACGTTAAATGTGGCATCAGCACCCTTGAGGTCCTCAGCGTGATAATCTTCAGGGAACTTAACTTCGATAGCAAAGTTCTCGCCTGCGGAATGACCTGCAACCTGCTCCTCAAAGCCGGGAATAAAAGACTTTGAACCGAGCTTGAGGTTATATCCCTCGCCCTTGCCGCCTTCGAAAGCAACGCCATCCTTGAAACCTTCATAATCGATAGTAACGGTATCGCCTTCCTGTGCGGGACGGTCTTCAACTTCCTCGAGGGAAGCATTTCTCTTTCTCATACGCTCGATCTCAGCATCAACGTCCTCGTCTGTAACTACCTGATCCTTGAAAGGAACTTCAACGCCCTCATACTGGCCGAGCTCGAATTCAGGCTTAACATAAACTGTTACAGTGTACTTGATGCCCTCATCATTGATATCCTGAACATCCATCTCAGGTCTTGAAACGACCTTAAGATCATGCTCCTTAACAGCTTCAGGATACTGCTCGTTAGCTATCTCATTCATAGCGTCCTCGAAAAGCACGCCCTCACCGTAGTACTGGCAAACAAGCTGATAAGGAACCTTACCCTTACGGAAACCTGGAACCTGGAAACGGTTCTTGTTCTTGTTATAAGACTTCTTAAGAGCTGCGTTCCACTCTTCCTTGTTAGCCTCAAGGCTGATAACTACCTGTGAGTGCTCTTTCTTCTCGATCGTAGATGCCATGTTATATCCTCCAAATAAATATAATTTATTAATTAGCCGAATATGAATTGTATCACAGCGCGGTAAAAGATTGCAATATTATAATACGGTAACCTGTATTCCCTTGAGGACATCAAGGGTAGCCTGATGAAGATTTGTATCAAATGAAGCTGTAAGTGCCGAATCAACTATAACTTCAGCTTCAGGAGCCGCAGCTTTTGCGATCACAGCATTTGAGAGAACACAGATATTGGAAACGAGGCCAACAACCTCAATAGTGCTGATCTCTGAGGCATTTTCCTCAAGATACTTTGCAAGTTCCATGCTTCCGAAGCAGGGCTTCTCATAAGCGGTCATGCCTTCCAGCAAAGGCTTGAGTTCTTCACAGAGGCACCAGCCGTCAGAACCCTTGATGCAGTGAGGTACAGGAAGGTTCTTTCCCTCCTGGGTTTCCATATAATTCTCAGTATGAGTATCCAGAGTATAGACGATCTCATCCCCTGAAGCCTCATATTCTTTGATCTTGGCAGCAATGCCGGGAATAATCCTGTCTGCTCCCTCGAAGCCTAATGCACCGTCAATAAAATCCTTCTGCATGTCCACAACAACGAGAACTTTACGCATAACCGCCACCTCCTTAAGTGCTGTCAAAAACCTGAACATAATTGGATGTCAGGATCATCTTTTCTTTGCTTAAACAAAAGAGCTGCCGCGTTTACGCAACAGCTCTTCGTATCTGGCGCGCCTAGCAGAGCTCGAATCCACAACCTTCTGATCCGTAGTCAGACGCTCTATCCAGTTGAGCTATAGGCGCATATAAGCCTAATAATGATATTACTTGATGCCTTGAATGTCAATCTTGTTTTGGTTAGAATACTTGCGGCCTTTCAAAGATTCATTCACGGGTCATGAAATACGGCCTTTATATTATCGGGACGCCTCATAAGGTGTTTATTTTCGGGGAGATAAGAAATGAATTCATATGATCCGGATTCACAGTTAGTTACAGAACTTCCGCTCATCAACTGCAGGGAACTTGGCGGCATGGCTTTGGCCGAAGGAAAGGTTTTCCGGAATGGGATATTCCTGAGATCCGGTTCACCTGAATGGCTTAATGCTGATCAGATACAACAGGTAAAAGATTACGGAGTAAAGACCGTTATCGATCTGCGCGGAACCGATGAACTTGCCAAGAAAGGCAATCCTTTCTCAAAAGACCCGGATGTTCATTTCTACAATATCCCTCTTATAAACAGCGATCCGGACGGTGATGATGACAAAACCGTTGAATTCATCAGGAAATTCACATTAGGCGATTACTATGTCCTCATAGCAGAAGAGATGGGCGACCGTTTAGCAGAGATCATGAGAATACTTCTGAAATCTGACGGTCTTGTATTGTTCCATTGCGCTCACGGCAAAGACAGGACCGGAGTTGTCGCCGCAATACTATATCTGCTTTCAGGTGCATCAAGAGAAGACATCATAACAAATTACGCTGTATCTTATGAATACCTGAAGGATTTCCTGGCACCGTTTATGGCAAAGCTTCCTGATGATATGAAGCACATATTAAGGTCTGATGCCCACAACATGGTAACTTTCCTGGATCATATCGGCAGTAAATGGGATGGGGATGTCACAAAGCTTCTTATTGCCAACGGAATGATAAAAGAGGAACTGGACGCACTCAGAAACAAGTGCATTGAAGATCAGCCGACGGCTTCCCCCAACTGAATACTGGATACATTTCCGTAATCATCGAACTCGAACGACAGGACAAACTCTCCGTCGCCATTTTTGAACGAACCGGTATAGCCGCATCCGTCAAACATCGGATATACGAGAAGAAGCTCAGAAATATTCATTCCGATATAAAGATCTTCACTCAGGACATATTCGTTGTTCTTACGGAGCAGGATTGATACAAGTCTGCCGGAAGACCACTGTCCGTCCTCTTCGATATCTGCTTCGAGCCTGACCGTAACACCGTCATACGCCAGGATCACGAGATCTGATGTAGTTGTCGCAAACTTAGGATTTCCGAGGAGTTTCTTTATCTCACTGAATGTGTATGTGGAACCCATTCTGAGCTTGCCCTGCCCTTCTCTTGAGAAACGTATCTCCCTTACCGAAGCAGGAATGCTATCTTTGAGCATGTATTTCCCATCATTCTTAAGTCTCAGCTCAACAGTCTTGGAAGCAATAGTGTTTCCGTCAATAGAGAATACTTCAGGGATTACATACGAGATATAAATCGGTGAGAAACTCTTTAACACATAACCCGATGTATTCGTCTTTACCTTCAGCCTGTAGTAGTAATTGGCAATGTAATCAGCTTTGGCATGTATTACCGAAGGCATGTAAATATCTGAACTATATGCTGATTTAATAATCGCTTCCAGACCGTCAACATTTCTGTCATTGATCATTTCGAAATAGTGATTGATATATGAATATGCAAGCACTGTATCGATTACATACTGGCCTGCCAAAGTATATGAACCGTTATTTCTCGAAATAGTAAACACCACCAGCGGAGCCTCAGAATCCTTATCCTTGGAGTAACAAAGCTCAACAACATCCAGATCACCATAATAGTCAATGGATCTGTAATCCTCATTCGCAGAACTGATGGACAGGAAATAATCCTGCTTCTCACTATCACTTAAGATCTTGAACGAATCAGCGGTACCATGAGCCTGCGAACACTTCCGTAATATGGAACAATACTCAGAGAAGATCGAATACGACAATCCGTTCAGTTGTGAAGTTGGTATTTTGGCATAACAATCAGCAACATTACTGTCACTTGCGATCGCATTGACCATGAGCCTCGCAAGCTCAGCCTCAGAAACTGCTTTCTGAGTAACACTCAACCCGTCAGTAATATTGTTGATGAACGTGCAGCCGGAAAGACACCCGGCAGTTCCCGCCAGCATTGAAACGCACAGCATAAGAACAAGGATTCTTTTCAGAACTCCTTCCTTCATATTTCCACTGTCAAAACGTCTCTTCAAAAAAGCAACCTCTGATCACTCTTTATTTCTATGTGCCTGTGCTTCGAAAAGCACCACTCCGGCAGCCACCGCTGCATTCAGACTGTTAACGTGTCCTGACATAGGTATCGATACCGTAAAGTCACAGCACTTTCTGACACCGTCTCTCATACCGTCACCTTCGCTTCCGATAACCACTACAAGATTACCTGAATAGTCGGCTTTATGGTACTCATAATCAGCATCCATATCCGTACCGCAGACCCAGAAGTTTTCCTTCTCCTTCAGTCTTGTAAGAGTCTGTGCAAGGTTGGTAACTCTTGATACAGGCACGTACTCGATAGCACCGGCAGAAGCCTTGGCAACCATTGAATCAAGTGTAACAGACCTTCGCTCCGGAATGATTATTCCATCAACTCCGCAGCAGTCTGAGATCCTCAGGATAGAACCCAGATTATAGGCATCCTTGATCTCATCCAATGCAACGAGCAGAGCCGGTCTTCCCTCTTCTCTGCACTTTGCTATTATCTCATCAAGATCAGCATAACTATGAGGTGCAACTGAGGCAATAACACCCTGGTGATTGTGAGTCGCACTCATTTTATCGAGGATCTGCCTTGTAGCTCTCGTAACTACTATTCCGCGTTTGTTGGCTTCATCAAGGATCCTGATAAGCCCATGATCCAGTGGCTTGTCACCTTCAGGCTTTAAGATCCAGATCTTATTGAAGTCCCTGCCTGCAGCAAGAGCTTCTGTTACGGCATTTCTTCCTTCGATCTTATCGGTGGAACCGGAACTTGCAAAAGCGTCGTCCTCACGGTCACGCCTTATATCAGGCCTGGAATTTTCAGGTCTTCTCTGTCTCTTCTCCTGATTAAAACGTCTCTTGCCTTTATCCATTCTCACTCTCTGCTTCCCTGTTTATTACGCCGTCGCAAATATCGAAGCTCTTATAGATAAGATATTCCATTCTCGGCTCTTCGTTATTAAGAAAAAGATAACCCAGAAGCGCTTCAAATCCCGTGGCATACATATAATCAGCATGATTGGCATTTTTGGATACAGCATGCGGATTTGAGTTCTTGCCGCGTCTGAAATAATCAGATTCCTTCTCTGTCAGTTCATCTGCCAGGATCCTCGCACTCATCGCCTGTGCCTCTGCGGAAACATACCGCACCGTATTGTTATGCATCTTGTTATTGCTGCCTGCTCCGAGAGTCGCTGACTTGCAGCGAGCATAAAGCTCATATATCGAATCGCCGATATATGCAAGAACAAGCGGTGATACTTCGCGAAGATCCTGTGCAATGAACGGTTTTATCATCAGTTTGCCTTCTCGATCTTAAATCCGCCGGGTACATCTTTTACAATGTATCCCTTTGATATGATCTCATCCCTGATCCTGTCAGCTTCAGCATAGTCCTTAGCCTTCTTGGCTTCGGCCCTCTTATTAGCCAGATCGGTAATCTCCTTTGGGATCTCATCCTCAAGATCGAGAACTATGCCGAGAACCCCGGTCAATTCAACGATCTTGTCTCTTGCCTGTTTCAAAGCGTCAGCAGATACTTTGCCCTCCTGGGCACTTGTATTGGTCTGTCTGACAAGATTGAAGATGTCTGTTATCGCGTCGGCACTGTTAATGTCATCGTCCATATGGGCGATGAAGCTTTCATCTGCAGCAGCAACAGCATCAGCAAGAACTTTATCCGCTTCGGCATCACCTGAAAGAGTGTTGCCGGATAAAACAAAATCCGCATTCCTTACGCAGTTGGATATCCTTCCGAGACTTGTCTGCGCAGCAGCCAGAAGCTCATCCGAGAAATTGATTGGACTTCTGTAATGGCCTAAGAGAATGAAGAATCTGATGACATTGTAAGGATACTTCTTAACAATATCCCTGATCGTAAAGAAATTGCCAAGAGACTTGCTCATCTTCTCGCCATCGATGTTAACAAAGGCATTATGTACCCAATAGTTGCAGAATGTGCAGCCGTTGGCAGCCTCACTCTGGGCGATCTCATTCTCATGATGAGGGAAAATAAGATCCTGTCCGCCGCCGTGTATATCGATGGTATCACCAAGATACTGCTTGATCATGGCAGAGCATTCGATATGCCAGCCCGGTCTTCCTTCACCCCAAGGGGATCCCCAGAAAGGCTCACCTTCCTTTTTGAATTTCCATAGGGCAAAGTCACCCGGATTCTTCTTGCCTTCATAAGACGCCTTGCGTTCACCGCCGCCTGCCTCAAGCTCATCAAGCTTATAGTGGGAAAGCTTGCCGTAGTCTGCCTTCTTTGAGACATCGTAGTAAACACCGTCACCTTCGATAATGTAGGTATAACCCTTCTCTTCCATTGCCTTGATAAGACCTATAATAGCCTTCATGGAATGTGTGGCTCTGGGCTGGTGTGTATGTCTCTTGATATTCAGGCCGTCAGCATCAACGTAGTATTCCTTGATAAAACGGTCAGCCAGCTCCTCAACGGTAATACCTTCCTCATTGGCACGTTTGATCATCTTGTCATCGATATCGGTAAAATTCTGGACGAAGGTTACATCGTAGCCCCTGTATTCCAGATATCTGCAGAGAGTATCGAAAGTAACGAAAGGTCTCGCGTTTCCAAGATGGAAATAGTTATAGACTGTAGGACCGCAGGCATACATCTTAACTTTGCCGGGTTCTATGGGTTTGAATTCTTCTTTTGTTCTTGTCAATGTATTATAAAGCTTCATCTATCAGCTCTCCTTGTAATAAATCAATATAGTAAACAACTCAAAAGTTGGAAATCAGTATATTCAGCGACACAAAAAAATGACTCCTGTTGCCATATAGGCAACGGGGTCAGGCTTTGCAAGATAAATTGTCTCAAAATCAAGTCCCATCAAAGACTTATTCTCCTTAACCCCCGAAACAAAGTGGACTCTGATTGACACCCGGAAATCCAGGGCGGTGCTCAGGTATCAGATCTCAATAGTCCAACTTACAAGGCTTTACATCAAAAAGACAGGCCCAAGCTCCTTATTACGTCATGTAGGTCCAAT
>JAIKYD010000071.1 GCA_024683485.1 Saccharofermentans sp.
CATCGCCCTTCAACATCTCAACTGTCAGCATCAACGAGGCTTTCTCGCCCCTGCTGGGCATGGACGTGACGCTGAAGAACAACATGACGCTGAAGTTGGAGTACAAGACCACCCGCGTGCTCAACCTGTCGATGACCAGCGTGCAGCTGAACGAGTCGCTGTCGAAGGACTGGGTCATCGGCACAGCTTACAAGATTACCAATTTCAATATCTTCGGCTCTGGCACCAGCCACCGCAAGGTGAAGGGCAGCAAGAAGGGCAACGACAAGGAGGATGACAACAAGGCGAACAACAGGTCGCAGACCAACAACAACCGCGGCGGTGTGAACCACGACCTGAACATGCGCCTCGACATCTCCTTCCGCAAGCAGGCTGCCATCACCCGCGACATCGCCACCGGCGTCAGCTCGGCCTCCAGCGGCAACTCAGCACTGAAGATTTCCTTCGCCGCCGACTACACCCTGTCGCGTTACCTCACCCTCACTGCCTACTACGACCGGCAGACCAACACGCCGCTGCTCTCCTCCAGCAGCTATCCCACCACCACGCAGGACTTCGGCCTCTCCATGAAGTTCTCGCTAACCCGCTGATCATGCCCATTTCTGGCCAAACAAATCTCAAAGATAAAGGTCCCCAGAAAAATTCCCAGCGTGGGAATGTTTTGTTCCCAGCGTGGGAATGTTTCGTTCCCAGCGTGGGAATGTTTCGTTCCCAGCGTGGGAATAATTTGTTCCCACGCTGGGAATTTCTCTAGCTGTACGGCTGCAAAAGATGATTGTATGTCCTTGCTGCGAAATCGTCCATTTCAAGGATTCGAGAAAGGCTGAGAATAGCATTTTGGTGACAATTAAATACCGTGGAAGCAGGACTCCGTGATTTCTTAAAATCATGTTAATTGTGGCAAAATCGTGTGATAATCGAAAAAATGTGCTTACCTTTGCTGTTTGAAACGAACAATAACATGTCAGACGATAACAAATACATACAGACACCGTCACAGTCCATTCAAAAGTCCTATCTGAGGCAGCCCGTTGAATCAAGCGAGTTGGAACGGTTTCGAGTTCAATTGGAAAACCTCCTGAAGGAACTGAATCCTGCAGATATAGAAGAGGCAAACAAAGGACGTGTAAAGACTTTCCTTGAGCAGACTTTGTGGCCTTCTAACGCATACGAAATCAACGCATC
Organism: Saccharofermentans sp.; assembly: GCA_024683485.1. Taxonomy (GTDB): domain Bacteria; phylum Bacillota; class Clostridia; order Saccharofermentanales; family Saccharofermentanaceae; genus Saccharofermentans. The sequence goes on from JAIKYD010000071.1 coordinate 1,186, forward strand.
AGGCAAAACCGACCTCACCATCAAAGACAAAAACCTTGAGCGCAATGTGGTGCTTTTTGAATTCAAAAAGGTTAACAGCCCCGAGATGGTAACAAAAGATAACCTGATGAAGAAGGCCATGTTTGAACTCGTATTGTATTATATTCTCGAGGAGCATGAAAACAAAAACACCAGTATCAAGCATCTCGTTATATCTGATGGCTATCAGTATTTCATCTTTGAGAAAGGACTCTTTTATGAGCTGTTTGGCAAGGACAAAAAGTTTGTTCGTGAACTCCAGTCCTCTGAGAATACAACTGGCGAAAAGCGTCATTACATCTACAATCAGATTATAAAGCCCAAGGTAGAGGAAATTCAGAACAGACTCTCTTTCACTTTTGTTGATGTACGTGGTTTTGAAAAAGAAATATCTTCCACGGACATCATTACAAAGCCCGGTTTCAAGGCTCTGTACAAACTCTTCTCGCCCACCCATCTGCTGAATCTTCCTTTTTCTGAGGATCACAACACTTTGAACAGGAAATTTTATACTGAACTCCTGTATATAATGGGGCTGGAAGAACTGGGTGACAAGCATCAGATACAGCGTGTTGAGCCAAAGAAACGCCAAGACTATTCCATTTTTGAGCAGGCATACGCATTACTTGCTGACTATGAGTTGAAAGTGGCAGTCGAAACTGAGAAAAATGTGGATGAGCGTTTTGAGACAGCTCTCGGTTTGGTCATCGTGTGGATTAACCGAGTCCTCTTTATGAAGCTTCTTGAGTCACAGCTCATCGCTTTTAACGGCAATAACAGAGAATATGCTTTCTTCGATAAAATCACCGACTTTGCCATGATGCATTATCTTTTCTGCAAAGTGATGGCTATACCAGAAAGCGAACGCTCGGATGAAATGAAGGCAATGTTTGGCGGGGTGCCATACTTGAACAGTTCTCTCTTTGAGCTTACAGTAATAGAGAAGAGGTATTTCCCGATAAGCTGCTTGCGCAACAGTGAAGTCTCCATACTGAAGAACACTTGCCTCAGAGACAGAAAGGGCAAAGTGGAAACTGGCAAGATGAATATATTGGACTATCTGAAAAGGTTTCTTGACAGTTACGATTTTGGAGCAGACGCAGGCGAGAGTGGGAAAACCATCATCAATGCCTCCGTACTTGGGCTGATATTCGAGAAAATCAACGGCTACAAGGATGGCTCGTTTTTTACCCCGGGATACATCACTTCATACCTCTGCCATGAGACATTAAGACGATGCGTCACGGATCAATACAACAAAAAGTATGGAACGTCCTATAGTACATTTGCAGACCTTGCAGAAGATTTTGACTATACCGACAAAACAAGGCGTGATGAGGTCAATGAGTTAATCAATAATATTAGGATATGCGACCCGGCTGTCGGGAGCGGACACTTTATCGTGTCTGCTCTTAACGAGCTTATTGCTATCAAATGGGAACTGAAGGTGTTGAAAACCATTGATGGCAGACGGTTTAAGTATCGTGTAGACATAGAGGACGATGAGCTGGTTGTTACAGATGCAGACGGTGAGTTGCGCTATGATCCAAACGATGTGGAAAGTCAGTTGATTCAGGAAACACTCTTTAATGAGAAGCGCATCCTTATTGAGAATTGCCTTTTCGGCGTTGACATCAACCCGAACAGTGCCGAGATTTGTCAGTTGCGTTTGTGGATCGAACTTCTGAAAAACGCTTACTATTTCAAAGGTGAAGATGGCAGACGACACCTACAGACATTACCAAACATTGACATCAACATCAAGTGTGGCAACTCTTTGGTGATGAAATACCCATTGAATGCGCCGATTGACCATGTACTGAGAGGTTCCGGTGTCACGATTGGCGATTACAAGAAGCATGTCTCCGACTACAAGAATAGCCCTACTAAAGAGAACAAGCACCTTTTGAAGCAAGATATCACAGCGATTAAGACCAGACTGGACGAGGGCTATGACAAAGATACTGAAGAGTATAAAAAATGGGTGAAAGTATGCTCTGACATCCTTAAATACGATTTTTCTCTTTTCCCGCCAGAGGAGGCAGAGACAAAGAAATTGGTGGAGTTACGCCGGCAAGAAGCGAAATTGCGTCTTGCATTGGAGGAGGTTTCAGCTCGTCATACCCGTTTGGGAGCATTCGAATGGCGCTATGAATTTCCTGAGGTGCTTGATGACAAAGGAAAGTTTCAGGGTTTCGACTGTATCATAGGCAATCCTCCATACGGCGTGTCTATTAAGGATGATTACAGAAAGACAGTTGAAGAGAAGTTTGAGCACATGCCAGACTATGAGATATATTATTATTTCATCTCTCTTGGCCATCAATTGCTGAAGGATAATGGCTATTTAGCATATATCATTCCAAACACGTGGCTGTTTAATCAGTTTGCGCAAACCCAAAGAGAGGCTATGGTTGAAACCGACAAAGACCATCCATCGGCATGGGAAATCAAGGAATTATTGGATTGCACGAACATTCCAATATTTGAATCTGCTACAGTTAGAAACACTGTCATTCTGATGAAGAAATGCCAGAATCCAGATAAAAAAGTTTGTTATAAAAACACACGTAATTTGATTGAAAATCAAGAAGACAACAAACTTGATAGTAAGATGTTGTTCGGTAAATTAGTCAGTAGAAAGACTTTGTCGATAACTCTTGATGACCTTAAGCGTGAATTTGCTCAAAACTGGGGATTGGCATTCTTTCTGACAACAGAAGAAAGCAGAGTTATAAGAAAGATAGAATCTGATACAGTTTCTTTAGAGTCACAATTTGAAGACGTGTCACAGGGTATCATTGCTTATGACAAACTTAAAGGAGTATCAAAAAGCGATATAGAGCATCGAGTTTTTCATTCGGAAACATATATAGACGGATATAAGAAGTGGTTAAGAGGTTTTGACGTTAGCAAATATAAAATAGAATGGAACTCCGTTCCTGCTAAACAAAGCGGAAAACAAACTGATCGGGAAATCTATGTTGACTATGACAGGATTCCCAAGGTTAGAGAGCAGAAATACTTTATGGGCAAACGTTTGCTGGTTAGAGAAATAACAAATCCTTCTATTTTCGCAGCAATAACAGAAGAAGAATTGTACAATGACCCCGCTATACTTGTTGTCAAAAATTGTGATGGCTATTCTTTAGAATTGGCCTGTGGGATTCTTAATTCTAAACTTGCTACTTTTTATCATTTTAGACATTCACCGAAAGCCACAAAGGGTGCATTCCCCAAAATAATGATTTCAGATGTTAGGAATTTCCCGTTACCTGTTATATCTGAAACAAATAATGACATAGCAAAGAACATCCAATCCTTAGTTGAGGTTATTCAATTTGAAGTTTCTGCATCACCTGTTGATTCCCAAAAGGTTTCTGATTTGCAATGGCAGATTGATTATTGGGTATTCAAACTATATGGTTTGGATGAATCTGATATTGCTATTATTTCTGATGATTTCTTTAATTATAAGCCAGAAAGCTTCCAGTTGGAGAAATAAAAGGTTTTTGTGGATGACCTGTGAAACAGTATGGGCTGCACAAAAGACAATGGCCGCAAAACATGATATAAAAAAAGAAATACTCAAATGAAGAAACTGACATTATTATCTTTCATGCTATTCGTAGGCATCGCCTTGCAGGCTGCCGACGTGAAGACAGAGGGAAACGTGGTGACCATTCGCCCCGACGGCGGTCAGGCCAAGGTGGTCCGTCTTGA
>JAIKYD010000122.1 GCA_024683485.1 Saccharofermentans sp.
GATGGGAGAGGAGAAATATGCTGACAGAAATGTCAGGAAGATTGAGAAATACACTTTGGCTGAAGATTTCGATGAGACAAAGTTGATAATTACTATGGAGACTGACAGGAAACCGTTGGATACCAGGGTTATCGACGAAAAAATCAGAAGGTATTTGCTTTGATACTAAAGAAGTTAAATCGATAGCTTATGCCTTCTGTATATGGAATAATCATTATAATTGCTGATCTTGTTGTAATCGGATCTGCTATAGTCGGATTGAAGAAGGGTTATGTTATTGCTTCACTGGTCAGCATAGGTGTTACTATATCCGCTCTGGTAAACGCTTCGATCAATAAGACAAGTGCTTCTGCTGTCATGAATATAGCAGGAGGCTTTATGGCTTCGTTAGGTTCGAACGCAAGTTATAACTATACTGTTGAAGACGGACCGGCATACATATTACTCATTCTTGCGGCAGTTGTAATGCTGCTGACAATGATTTGGAATGCTATCGGAAATGACGAATAAGTTTTGATTTTCGGGTTTTCAAAATATAACGGGCTGTTTCACTTACGAAGCAGCCCGTGTCAGTTTTTTACGTTGCAAATTCAAATTACTTGAATTCCTCATCGGGGAACAGTATTGAGAAGATACCTTTTTTGGCTGATTCCCATATAACGTCTGCGATGTCTTCCGGAGATTCTTTCATGCCGTTCAATATCCATGAAATAATGACAGCGTTGCATCCTGCATTGCAGTATGTGCAAAGAAGGAGTTCTTTATTATTCAGTTCCGCTTCAGCCTTTGTGGTGTTTATTGAGGATTTCTGGGTGGCTACATCAAATATCTCGTTAAAGAAATCCAGATCGCAGTTAGGGGAGATGAGGACTTTCAGAAAATAAGGATGATTCTTAAGAACTCTGAATACCTCGACAAGATTTTGTTTACTGTGAGTTTTGCCGACAGGTGCGATCTCGCTCAGTTCGTTGAGGATTATTTGCTTGTGCTCATCGAGAAATTCGAAAATATTATTGTAATGATAATAGAAAGTATTACGGTTTATCTTTGCCTCATTACAAAGCTCAGTAATAGTTATGCCTGAAAGTATCTTGGTCTTTAAGAGATTTTCAAGTGCTTCAAGCAATGCTGTTTGAGTTCTGATAACCCGGATGTCTCTTGATCTTTTCATTTTCGAAAACCTGGACTAAACAAAATTTATAATATAAATATACCACTTTGTTATATATATATCGGTTAATTCGCAAAATATTTTAAAAACTTTAAAAAACTCCCGTGGAAATCCACGGGAGTTAATAATTGGTTAACTAATAGCCTGAGTATTAGAGCTTAGGACCAGCCTCAACGAGTGCCTTACCAGCTTCGTTTGTCTCATACTTCTTGAAGTTCTTGATGAATCTTCCAGCAAGATCCTGTGCCTTAGCATCCCACTCAGCTGCATCAGCATATGTGTCACGGGGATCAAGGATCTCTGTGGATACGCCGGGAAGCTCTGTAGGTACTTCGAAATCGAAGTAAGGGATCTTCTTTGTAGGAGCGTTCTTGATGGAACCGTCAAGGATAGCGTCGATGATTCCACGTGTGTCAGGGATGGAAATTCTCTTGCCTGTGCCGTTCCAGCCTGTATTAACGAGGTAAGCCTTAGCACCGGACTTCTCCATCTTCTTTACGAGCTCTTCAGCATACTTTGTAGGGTGGAGCTCAAGGAATGCCTGACCGAAGCAAGCGGAGAATGTAGGAGTAGGCTCTGTGATTCCACGCTCTGTACCAGCGAGCTTAGCTGTGAAGCCTGAGAGGAAGTAATACTTTGTCTGCTCAGGTGTGAGGATGGAAACAGGAGGGAGTACGCCGAAAGCGTCTGCAGAAAGGAAGATTACGTTCTCAGCTGCAGGACCTGCAGAAATCTTATTAACGTTCTTAGCAATCTTCTCGATGTGGTCGATCGGGTAAGAAACACGTGTGTTCTCTGTAACTGTCTTGTCTGCGAAGTCGATCTTGCCCTCAGCGTCAACAGTAACGTTCTCGAGGAGAGCGTTTCTCTTGATTGCGTTGTAGATGTCAGGCTCGTTCTCCTTGGAGAGGTTGATAACCTTTGCATAGCAGCCGCCCTCGAAGTTGAAGACACCGTTGTCGTCCCAGCCGTGCTCGTCATCACCGATCAGAAGTCTCTTAGGATCTGTTGAAAGTGTTGTCTTACCTGTACCGGAAAGACCGAAGAAGATTGCTGTGTGCTTACCTTCCATGTCTGTGTTAGCAGAGCAGTGCATTGAAGCGATGCCTTTGAGAGGGAGGTAATAGTTCATCATGGAGAACATACCCTTCTTCATCTCACCGCCGTACCATGTGTTGATGATAACCTGCTCACGTGATGTGATGTTGAAAGCTGCGCATGTCTCGGAATTGAGGCCGAGCTCAGCGAAGTTCTCGATCTTAGCTTTAGAAGCGTTGTAGATAACGAAGTCAGGCTCGAAAGAAGCGAGTTCCTCATCTGAAGGAACGATGAACATGTTCTTTACGAAGTGAGCCTGCCAAGCAACCTCAACGATGAAACGGATAGCCATTCTTGTATCCTTGTTTGCACCGCAGAAAGCATCAACAACGAAAAGTCTCTTATTGGAGAGCTCTTTCTGAGCGATGTCCTTAACAACTGCCCATGTCTCTTCTGTCATAGGGTGGTTGTCGTTCTTATACTCGTCGGTTGTCCACCAAACTGTGTCCTTCGAGTTCTCATCCATAACGATGTACTTATCTTTAGGGGAACGGCCGGTAAAGATACCTGTCATAACGTTGATGGTGTCGAGCTCGGTCAGCTGGCCAACCTCATAACCTGTAAGACCTTCTTTTGTCTCTTCTTCGAAAAGCATCTCGTAAGAAGGATTGTAGACGATCTCAGTTGTGCCTGTAATGCCATACTTTGTCAAATCAATGTTTGCCATAAATCGGTAACCTCTTTCCTTAAAATATAACAAAGTAATTATATCCCTTTGTTCATGAAATAGTATTTAAATATTTTTGGTTTTTGGGTGAGTTTTGTAAGAGAAACGGGTGATAAAGTGAATTTTCCGTAACTAAACGGCATAATGATTTTCACTTACAATATTGGTATATTATTTGCATCAGCGGGATTGGTCCGGAACTGAAAATATGGGGTGTTCTATGGCAAAAAAAGGTAAAAAAGTCTCCAAAAAGAAGGTTTTAAAGATCGTTCTGATCTCTTTGGCTGCATTCATAGTGGTAAATCTTTTTGGAGCAGCGATAGGAACATCAACCTCGATCACTCATCCGTCCAGGCCATCTTATGAGAAGCAGATCGCTTATGCAAAAGAGCATGACCTTTGGGGCAATTATGATTCATATGAGAAGACCGATTATATTGTCAGCGGGATGGACGGATATGGACTTCACTGCACAAGCGTCGCTTCTCCTGAGACTAAGGGAACAGGGAAGTATGTGATCATCACTCATGGCCACGGAAATAATAAATTCGGCAGCGTTAAGTTCTGTGACTGCTATATAGATCTCGGGTTTACCTGCATAATCTATGATGTCAGGGCTCACGGGGAGAATGCGAAGGCGATCTGCTCAATGGGAGGATATGAGGCTGTTGACCTGAATTATCTGATAGAGGATACATTTTCGAGGTTTGGTGATGTGGAGATACTCGGACTTCAGGGAGAGTCGATGGGGACATCAATATCCCTTAATGCCCTGAAATACACCAATAATATTGATTTTGTAATTGCGGACTGCGGCTTTGAGAGTCTTAAATACATGGTCCATGATATGTATAACGATATGTATCTTTATCCTTTCGGGACTTGCGCCGATATCGGGTTCAAGCTGATCTACAATATCGATACTGCTGAAGTCAGTGCAATCGATGCGTTGAAGGGTAAGGGCGTGCCAATCCTGTTTGTTCACGGTGCTGATGATGACTGGATTGATGTTGAAAACAGTGTCGATATGAATGATGAAGCCCGAAAATATGCACATTCCGAGCTTTGGATCGTTCCTGGAGCCGATCACGGCGAATCACGTGCAGTCGCCGGGGTTGATGCCTACCGTGACAGAATTGCGGATTTTCTTGAAAGTGCCGGTGTGATCGAGTCTGAGGTTAGTGTGGTTGTTGAAGCCGCGTAAATCAGG
>JAIKYD010000124.1 GCA_024683485.1 Saccharofermentans sp.
GCTTGGAATGAACGTAACGATCTGTCCCGGTGTCACGATCGGAGAATATGCCGTAGTGGCAGCCGGAGCGGTAGTAACCAAGAACGTACCGGCATACTCAGTAGTCGGAGGAGTACCTGCAAAAGTCATTAAGATGCAGGATCCTTCACAGCAGAAAGAATAAAGGAGGAATTCAAAATGGAATACGTAACACTTAACAATGGTATTAATTGCCCTGCAGTAGGAATCGGAACATTTATGCTGGCACCTTCTGACGCTGAAAACAGTGTCAGAGAAGCTCTTAAGATGGGATATTCACTTGTGGATACAGCAAACGCTTATGTCAACGAGAGAGCCTGCGGAAGAGGCATCAAGGCAAGCGGCTTAAACCGCGAAGAAGTCTTCCTCTCAACCAAGCTCTGGCCGAGTGAATATGAGAATCCCAATGCGGTCGATGAGACACTCGAAAGACTTGGCGTCGACTATGTTGACCTCCTCTATATCCACCAGCCCGCCGGCAACTGGCTTGCAGGTTACCGCCAGCTCGAAAAGGCATATAAGGAAGGCAAAGCAAAGAGCATCGGTATCTCGAACTTCGAAGGTAAATACATTGAAGAGCTTCAGACAAAATGGGAGATAGTACCGCAGTTCATTCAGGTTGAAGCACATCCATACTTCACACAAAAAGAGCTCCGCAAGACACTCGACAAGTACGACATAAAGCTCATGAGCTGGTACCCGTTGGGCCATGGAGACAAGTCACTTATCAATGAACCGGTTTTTGCTGAGCTCGGAAAGAAATACGGTAAGAGTCCCGCGCAGATAATCCTCCGCTGGCACACCCAGATGGGCTTTGTTGTAATCCCGGGAAGCAAGAACACAGATCACATAAAGGACAATCTGAATATCTTGGACTTCACTCTTACAGACGAAGAGATGGCTGAGATCGCAAAGCTCGATAAGGATCAGAGATATTATCACAGAACAGAAGAACAGCTCGTGCAGTTCGCAGCATGGAAGCCATCTTTCGAAGTCAAATGAGCAGACTCAAAATGAACAGATTCGTTATTGCCTCACTGATTCCTGTCCTCCTTGTAACTTCGTGTTCACGTCAGGAACCGGTCTCTCACGAAGAGAATATCCCTTTGGAAGAGACCTCTATCAGCATAGTAATTTCCGAGACAGAGAATACAGCTGCTGAAAAGGCCATTATAACTACCGTAACTTCTGAAACTGAGAGGAGCACATCTATGGATGAATATGATTTTTCCGTTTTCGAGAATGTCGAGATCACGGGAGCCGATCTGTCTTCACTTGGCAATGACGAACTCGCAGTGCTGTATGTCCAGGCAAGATATTGCCAGGCCATGACGGATGCGGATATAGATACGATGCGCCAGATAGTTTCAGAAGATATGGTATTTACCCATATGAGCGGGTTGAGACAGACCAGAGAGGAATACTTTGCAGACATCGCTGACGGAAGTCTTGATTATCACACTATCGGGATTGAGGATCCCGTGGTGGTGGTAAATGGTGGCAGCGCCGAGATTACTTTCACTTCTGTCCTTTATGCCAACGCATATGGTGCAACAGGAACGTACAGGATGAACGGCACTCATCACTATGAATTGAGAGACGGCAATTGGATCGCTGTGAACGGCACACGCTGATACCTGAGACAGGAGGGAAAAACACATGAAAAGCATCAAGAGGATCCTGAGTCTGATACTGACACTGCCTTTGGCTTTATCTGCGGGATGTGCCGGAAGCAGTACAGTTAATGAAAGCAATGCAACAACAGGCAGTTCCGCTGCGGTTACCGAAACGAGCGGATCATCAGAAACGACCCCTTCCGAACAGAATTCCGAAATAACAGAATCAAATGTTCCGGAAAGCAATATTCTTGTCGTTTACTTCTCCAGAACCGGAGAACAATATACTGTAGGTGTAATCGATAAGGGAAATACGGCGATCGTTGCTGAGATGATCGCAGAAGAGACCGGTGCAGATATGTTTGAGATCATGCCGGCTGATGATCATTATCCGATGACATATGATGAGCTGACAGAAGTTGCATTAACAGAACAAAGCGAAAACGCCAGACCAGAATATGCAGGCGAGGTTCCGGATCTTGCTCAATATGATACGATCTTCATAGGAGCTCCCGTATGGTGGAGCGACTGGCCGATGATCATGTATACATTTTTTGAATCCAATTCTGATGCATTAGCGGGGAAAAAACTTATCCCATTCTCTACACATGAGGGTTCAGGATTATCCGGTTTTGACAAGAAACTCGCTGCTGTCTGTCCTGATTCAACAATACTCGACGGGCTTGCCGTAAGGGGCAACGACTGCCAGAACAAACAAGAAGATGTGAGATACAGTGTCAA
>JAIKYD010000009.1 GCA_024683485.1 Saccharofermentans sp.
TGCCCCAAAATGTAACCTATGAAATACCCCTGGATAAACTGCCAACAATCGTAAAAGAAATCGAAATCAAATGTAATGATACGTTAAACGAAACAAAAAGGCAGGTATTCAAATCACTGTTGATTACCTACCTCTCTGAAGACCTCGATACCGAACAAAACAACTATACCGACTACACAACATCGACAAAGACGCATAAAAAGGCTGAAGAACTTTAATGACAGCAATATCCGGATAAAAGTTAATTCGGCAGAAAGCAAAAAACTACTGCTTGCAACTCAATTAGCATTGCAAGCGGTAGTTTTTATTGGGCTTTAGCGCCAAACATTAAGACACTGAACAGTATTCGTTCACTCCAACATATAAACGTAAAAAGCCATCGCACCGTTTTCCCCTATCCTGTTTTGGTGATATTATACATCCGACCATGTCATACGTTCTTATACATGTCATAGAATTTATCGTTTTCTTCTTTCATCTGCTTGTATTCTGTTATCAGGTTATAGAAGGTAGCTCTTTTTAGTCCTGATTTTTCCAGAAACTCTTTAGATGTAATGATTTGATTTTCCCATTGTTCGTATAGTTCTGCCCAATTCTCAGGGAACTCAATACGGCTACGTCCTGCATTCGATTTCCGGTTTTCAGGCATCTTTACAACACGCTTTCCCGCCTGTACCAATACAGATTGCTGTATTGTTTGCAGGATTGCCTGATTCAACGGTTCAGATACACCCCATAAGTAGGTTGTCTTAAAATCATATATCAGCAAAATGCGGGGTTTCTGAATAAACCAGTCCAGCTGTGACACAACTTCATTCTCATTAAGACCTAATGATGCGGGATTGGTTATGATGCAAACATCGTTCTCCTGCATCGTTTCCTTTATTTTTTCCAGTTCAGCATAACTCCTTCTAGGTTCACGGCTGATATAAATTTCATTATGTTTATAAAACACATCAATGCTTTGCAGAACATACTGCAGTTCTTCTATTCGGTCTTCCTGTTTTGCATAAAGGTAAATATTACCAATTTTTCTCATTGTCTATACCCAGCCTTTCAGATTATGTTAGCCAATTCTTTATCTTGGCACGGATGCCTGTGTCGAACCGGAACCCGGGCTGATGTTTTGCAAGATGATGTTCCAACTCCGCACGGTTCATGCGAATTTTGGCATTATTAGCATCGGGTAGCTTTTCAGCCTGTATCTCTCGTGGTAAAAGACTGACCCAGTTCGATACCATCTTCTGCCCGGTCTTATCATTGCTTAAACAAATAGTAACATATTTTTCATCAATATAAAACAGCTTCTTCTCTGTTTTATACAGCTCGATCATCCGATCCAGTTCTTCCGTATAGACCGACCGGGAGTTGTCTGCATAGTCCGTGTCCCACGTTAACACCTTCATGTAATCGGGGACATCAAAACCATATTCTTTGACAATCTGGATAATAATTTCCGAAGATTTCTGCATCAGTTCAGGGGAATACTTATCCGTGAGCCCTTCTCCAGTATCAAGCTTGTTCAGCTCACCGGCAACATACGGAAGCATATAGGATAAATATTTACGGTAAAACGCAGTGCCTATACGGTTGATCAGCTGCCTTCCTTTTGTATCCATCTCACGGGGAATTACCTTGCTTGGCAACCCAATATCAAAATTCATGAATATCATCCGCTTCCGTAGGGTTTCATCAGGGTCTGATACCACATTTGAAGCAAACACGGTCATCGGTTGGTACTCCCGTAAATCTGCCTCACAGGAATCTACTGTCCGAATCATGCCAGCAAAGGCAATCTTGAAAGAGGAAGTGATCTCATCAATAAAAATGGGAATGCCTTTATGCTGAACCTTTTCGCTCATCTGGAATGCTTCCAGTTCCTTTGACTTGACCTTATCAAACTTATAACCCAGCCGTTTCTTGCCGGTCATCATCTTCAGAAAATACCGTACCATGAAGGTTTTCCCGCAATTAGACTTGGGCGAGTTCAATAACACGTATAAAGGCAGACCCGACGTCCCGACATCACGCAGGTACGCAGCACAGCGCAGCTTTGCATTAAATGGAGAAGAAAATAATGCATTCATCAATTTATAATAATTATCCTTCGCCTGGTCAACCCGACCAATAAAGTTATCAAAGTTAGAGAAAACCGTAAGCAATTCCCTGATATCACTTTTAACTTCTTCATCAGAGGGGTAAAGGTCAACTTTCTGGCCATCCATAATTACGCTGTTGGTAGGATAATCTATCGTCATACGAGGATAGTCCGCCGATTTCTTTTCAATACTGACTCTTTTCATGCTGACTTTATTAGCGTTAAAAAGGTATTTTTTGATAATATTGGGAACAAGCTGAATCACGCCGTTCTTTGATGACAGTTTAAGTTCCTTGGATATCTCGCCATGGAACTGCTTCAGTTTTTCCATATCCTTGTTATATTCAACAATCTCAAGTTTCGTTTCAGGATCATCGACTTCCCTGACAATAATAGCCTTGTCGGTTATGCTTTTCTGTATATTCTCAAGTATAGGATTGTCATCCTTCACCGAATAAATATCCGTTTCAACACCTGCGATATCTTTGTCAGGAAGCTCTTCCATAGGTGTATCCCTGACCTCCTTCTCAACCCGTGCATTAGGTAGTACAGACTCAGACAATTCCCACGCAGTTTCAAATTCTGTCAGATACGCATTGTAGGTGGCAGGGTCATCGCTAACAACAAAGTTTTCGATTTGGTTGAACCCTGTCCAAGCCCGGGCGGAGAGATTGGCAGAAGGCATAATTGTACGGGTCCTACCATCATCCGCCTTTAGGAGATATATCTTGCGATGATCGATCATTGCCATCGGACACCGAATCTCTACTTCCTCCTCAACAACACGTTTTGCCAGCTTTTTATTACGATGCAGGCTTAAACGTAATTCATCAGCCGTTGCCAGTATCTCATCCATCTGGTTAGCTAATGTCTGGTTCAGCTTGGATGCGACAAACTCTGCGCCAAGAATAATCTGTGCTTCTTCAAACTTTTCCGTTATCCGTGCCACAAAGCCAAAATTGTAGGAGAAAGAAATAACCTTCAAGTCTTGATATCCGTCAAAAAGGCTCAAGGGGTCTTCCATTGTTGTATCTTCATAATTTACCCAATGACATCGTATCAGATTATTATCAGCTGCAGGATCATTTCTATTGACAACCGTTATCTGTGGGATTTCTGCTTCTTCAAACAGACTCATTACCTTATCGTCAGCCATTGTTCTTCATCCTCCTTGCGATATTCCGAAAATAACGTTTAATTTTTAGACTCTCTAATCGTATTGTAACGAAATTCTAAAAATAAGTCAATATTTTTAGACTACAAGGAAACAAAAATCCAGCCGATTTGTGTTCGGCTGGAATATAGGTATCTCTATAACTTATTTAATTTGGCCAGAGTCTTGATCTTCTCCAGTGCGATCGCCTTCCCAGCCCTGTTCATCTGATGATAATACTTCAGCAGCCTGTCTTCGTTCCACTGATCCCATATCCAGACAAGATTCATGTTACGGAACTTTTCATCATACGTCATCACATCCATTACCGTGTCTCCGCTAATATCCAGATTCTCAAAGATTTTGAGGAGTATCTTGCTATTGGGACAATACATGCCGAACGGTTCCTCAAGGCGGGCAAGAGTAACCTTCGATATACCGCACAGTTTCGCCATATTAACTCTGTTCAGTTTATGGTCTATTCTGTAGTCAACTAGTAATTCCCACAGTCTCCTGTTTTTTCTTCGGTCTGATTTTATATCGAACAAGAGAATCTTTGGTCTTTCTTTTTCCATATGTACCTTATCAGGCAGTTTTTTCTGCAGACACACTTTACCGGTCTGTTCTTTCTGCGGCTCTATGTCTTTGTTCTGGCTGACCTGTTCATTTGGATGAGCCTTTCTCCAACACAGGGCCTGCAAATTTTTCACTGCGCCTTGTTCTATCTGCCGGATTCTCTCACGAGTGACGCCATACCGACATCCTATCTCTTCCAGTGTATGCACCCGTTCACCGCCAAGCCCGTTATGCAGCTCTATGATTTCCTTTTCCTTTGGATCCAGTCGGTCCAGCTGTGGTTGCAGTTTTTTCCTGAAATCCCAATCGACAAGAACCGTTTCCGCTTCTTCGATTGGGTCAACGCGATAGCCGCTCAGCTCCTCTTCATAGTCCGGTGCATCATCCTCTTCGTCCGCGATTTCTTCGCAATAACCGGCACACCCGGTATGGCCTGCTGTTTCAAGATAGGCCTCCAACGACAGGGGCTGGCATATGGACGGTAGGAACTGCCGCGCTTTTTCCAAGGAGCATTGAAGAACCGTATGGGCCGTATCCAATGCCTTATCGCAGTGATGCAGCTTATCACAGTTCAGACAACCGTTCTTTTTCAACGTACCACTTAAGAGAATCAGACGGTAGCGCTCTCTGCTTTGGAAATGTATCTGGTCATTTCGCATCAGCCGTCCATTTGTCATTGCCCAATAAAGATTTTTATTCAAATAGTTTGAAAACTGTTGCCTTTCCAAATAATGGGGCATTTTATTAATCATATTTACTAGCGTGATACAGACATTGCCTACGGTCTCTTCCAAATCTAAATCTAAATCCCTGGCCCATTGGTATGCTCTCGTGACCACTACACGAAGATACATTTCTATCAGGCGCTCGCGGGCTGCGGGATCTCCCTGTTTCACGAGAGGAAGCAGATGCGCCAGCTCCCCCCATTGCGGAGGCCGTATATGCCTCAGATTATCTATCAAAGGCGCCAGTCTGCTGTCTTCCCGGACGATCTCGTTGAAGACAGCCTCATAGTCAGTGTGGGACAGGTCAGCGTACAGGGTACCGTCTTCATCTGCCCAGGTCTTGTAATATACCTTTGCCGTCGGGTCTTTTCCAAGGATCGTGATATTCTTCTTTTTCAGTCTTTTATACAGCCATATCCTGTCTTCCCGGGACAACCTGTGCGCTAATGCGTAATGACAGATATGCTTGTACCAAAATTCCTCTTTTTCTGCCGCAATTTTCTCCAGTGCTCTCAGGGCCTCTGCCCGGCTCACTTTTTTACCTTCTGTTCTCATATCATGTCTGTCTTTTGAGTCGATATACATATATACAGCTCAGAAGACATGTTACCCTCCATTACCTGTATCGCGCTCTTTTCCGCGCTGTATACGAATCAACCTGCACACCGTACTGACGTGTTTCCTTACAGTGTTACAGAACTGGTGACTGTCAAAGATGGTATCTTGCCGGTTACCTCCTGGTATTATTATCCATATGCAGAAACGACAAGCCGGATCCAGTTACTTCAGTTCAACGGCGACAATTCCGAACTCGACCGCGGATTCTTCGACAAGGTATTGTACCATAGCCTCACTGTCTCGCAGGGCGATCAGTTCCTTGCAACGGGCGATTGCTTTTGTCTTGTCGCTGTTCAGTTCATCGATATAGGCCTCCGCATCAGCGGCTTTTTGAAAAGCACAGTCAATAAGGGTATGGGTAAGATTAAACTCGCAATTAACAATATAGATTTTCATAAGAATACTATCTCCTCTACTTCATACATCAGCCGACCCGCAGCTTCGCTTCGGCCTTCGCGGTCATATCACACCGATTGTTCCATCTGTTTTTGGCATGGCCTTTCACCCACTGCACCTGCAACGGCAAATTATGCGAAACTTTCCAGATTTTCTTCCATAGTTTCCAGTATTTTACTCGCCCGCCGTTTTTCAGTTTATAGCCGCACTCGTGCCATCCTGTCAGCTTACTGTTGAATGCATTCACTACTTCCAGACAGTCACTGAACAGTGCGATCTTTCCGTTCATCCTGTACTTCTTCAGCCTTTTGAGCGCCTTATATACCGCAACCATCTCCATGTATGCGGGTTCCCTCGGATATTTCTTATGGCCGGAAACCATTACTTCTGTCTGGTTCATGGACCGGAAGACCAGCAGCGCCGCATAGCCTCCTACCATCCGTTCCTTGTCATCACCGTCAGGCATAGGCACGACCGAACCATCTGTGAATATCACCGTAGACGCCCATTGCGGAAGCTGCATCTGCGGGTTGTGGTACGGTTTGGCCGGCACGGTGTTCTTCCGTACCACCGGCAAATTGGAAGGTTTCTTTTCTTCCACAACCCCGCTCACTACCGCGGCTTCTTCCGCTGCCGGAGCCGATAGCGGTTCCGTTGCCGCCTGTTCGGTGGCCTCCTGTGCCCTCGCCCTGTCCGTAATGGACTGCCAAAGATTGTGGTGAACGGTAATCAGGTTCTCGGCGCAATACTTTTGCGCCGCCGGAATCTCTTCCGGGGCCTCGAACCGCTTAATCACCGCCTCCTGATAAGACGCTGATACCTGCCTCGCCAGCT
>JAIKYD010000012.1 GCA_024683485.1 Saccharofermentans sp.
TTTAATCAGCAATGCTAATCCACATGGCAGGTCTTAATCCGCGGACACTGAATGTGACATCACCTCCGGGTTCATAGGCACCGCCGTTATAAGTTACATAGACTACCATCTTCCCACTGGTACCGGGTGTCCGTAAGAACCAATCGCAGCAATCATTAGAATTATAGCGACATACATTATTTCTCCATGCATAATCCGTTACCAGACAGCATCTGTATTCTTCCGGTACGAGCGTCTCGAATTCATCCAAACTTAAAAGGAATACTTTATCGACAGTATCATTACCGCATTGTGTACCATATTCAGAATTCACACTGCTTAATACATCCGTGTCAAGAATCTTTGTCTTCTCATCTTCCGTGAATGCGCTGTCGATAAACTCGCTGTTCAGCCAGGATCTTACGGAACAATTCTCCCATGACGTCTCAACCAGTTCAGCATTGAACATCTTGTTCTCAATCGCATACTCCGATAACAGCATTACATTATCGCCATCGATATCCAATATGATCCAGGAGATATCTCCTTCTCCATAATTACCGAAAGTATAAATATCGCCTACGGAATAAGAGACTCCATCTATCACAATACTGTCAGGAAGCACTTCTGCTTCTGTCTCGGTCTGAATCGCACTCTCGCTTTCAGATGATTCTGTCTCTTCGAAAGATTGGGGGACTTCTATATCTTCACTCTCATAAGCCGAACTTTCAGAAGGATCTGACGCGTCATTCGCGCCTGAACAACCTGCAAGAGCCCCGGCGAGAACTACGACAGTCAGACTGATAATCATTTTGTTCATGAATCTTCTTTTCATTTTCACAACTCCTATCAAATATTTATTTAATCAGCAATACCTGTCATACCGGCATTGCTCAATTACTTCTTTACCGAGCAGTGTTATCGCCTGCTTCGGGCAATGACTTATGCAACGGTAACACATGGCACACTTGTTACCTGGCACCGCTTTTCCATCTACTATTTTCAAGTTATCCATCGGACAGTTATTCGCACATATACCGCAGCCTACACAATCCTCGCTGATCTTAAGCTTGTCCGAATAATGAGCAGTTTTTCCATAAAACCAAAGCCTCTGTCCAAACAGACCGGCAAGATGAGCCATAAAGGATAACCCGTCCTGAGGATATTCCCCTTCATCAATGATTTTCTTACCCACGGCTTCAATCTTCATATCAGCCTCTCTGACAATCCGTTTATTTTCATCAAGTGACTTCTTGAGCATTTTATTGTCGCCAACGGCATCCGGCATTCTGACATGAAGACCGCCGATGATCTTTGCCCCGTACTTCTTTAGAAGTCTCGCCGCACATCCGGCACCATCCCCTGAAAAGGCGCCCATCGTAGTCATACAGAAGACTTTCTTCTCCTTCCACAGTTCCGGGTTTCTTCTAATGAAATCCTTTACCATAAAAGGTACATTTGAAAACTGGGTCGGGTAAGCAAGTAATACCGTATCATTCAGTCTGATCTTATCAGCAGACTCCTCAGACTCGATCGGAATCATTTCCGCTTTTGAATCAATCACAGAAAGGAGTTTACCTACACAATGCTTTGTATTTCCTGTTCCGCTCATATATATCGCCACCATACATCATTCTCCTCATAAAGATACTGCGCATAGGATCTTTTCTATTTCGTCACCAACTCTACCATCCTCAAAAACCCCATCCATACTCGATATGCCTGCTAATCCATGAACCATTGACCACATAGCCATCGTTTTATACTTAATGTCCTTCTCGGGAACCCCGGCAGCTTTTAAGAAATCCTCTGATATTCTGACAAAGAATTGGTATGGTTCACAAACCTTCAAATTCACATTTCCATAGAAGAATATAAAGCGATAGTATAATGGATTATCTCTAAAAAAAAGAACATAATCCTTACCAAGTTCCACAAGCAGTTTCCTTGGGTCTATTACATTTTCCATGCAGCACTTAAGGGATATCGTCAGCTTTCCCATGATATGATTCTGAACCTCGGAGAGATATTCTTCTTTATTCGCAAAATGAGCATATGGTGCTGCACTGCTGACATCACATATTTTCGCAAGTTTTCTCATTGATAGATTATCGACTCCATTTTTATCAATATATTCGAGTCCTTTTTCAATAAGTTCATTTTTCAAGTTTCCATGATGATACTTTTTTTCGGTCATACCCTATCCTCCAATCTAATCAGTGATAAGATAATAATATATAATCTTATCACTGTCAAGATTCATTCCCATGGGTAGACCATGGCCTTGTATTCTTATTGGAATCGGTGCCGGTGCCGTAACGGATCTTGTTTGGGGGCTTGCGGCAAAATATAAAAGCCTTAAGATTGCTCCCATCTGTTGCGGTTAAATGATGCTTTGGCTGACCGGAATGGGGCTTCCACTCTACTTTGGTTACAGAGATAGCTATCTTGCAGTCTTGAGGAGGGATATGGAAAAGAATATTCAGGATTTTATTCACATGTTAGTGCTTATCCAAGATGAATTCTGTCACAGAATTAACGGTATCTTCACATACTAGGTAAAAGTAAAACACCCCACATCATCTGAAGTGATCCCCAAAGTTTTTGTCTAACTTTGATATGTACCCAGAATCCTGGACACATAGATAATTGAATTAGTTTTAACAGATGGATGCTTTCCTGTAAACAGCAGGAGGCATCCATTTTGTTTTGGATTGAATTCTACTATTGTTGTAGTAGTGAATGTACTTG
>JAIKYD010000014.1 GCA_024683485.1 Saccharofermentans sp.
AACATATACGACATTGCTTGTTGACAGAACTAAAAGACCGTTATAAACTTACCTAAAAGGTAAGAATTTTTGAAGGGGGATTAGTTCTGTACGTTGAATATGAAGATAATGAGGTTAAAGAATTATTCGATGATTTAAATGATGTGCTTAACTCTAACAATTTGTTGAAGAAGAGAATAGGTCTGGAGTTATCAAGGTCAATTAAGAAGAGATATGATCAAATCATTGCTTTTTCTTCTTTCTTGTCGTTTCAGAAGAGTGGAATTGGAAAACTGGAATCTCTTGAAGGAAATCTCAAGGGATCATATTCACTAAGAGTATCTGCTAATTACCGATTGATATTAAAGCCAAAAACGGTTAATCGAAGTGCTGAGAGTCTAAGAACTTGTGACACAGTTATTATTGAAGGGGTGATTGATTATCATGGAAAAGGAAATAAATACAGTTGGATTGTCCCGTGAATATATTATTCACCCGGGAGAGACGTTAGCGGAAGTTATTGAAGACAGGGGAATGTCCCAGCATGATCTTGCTGTCAGGACAGGTATGACTGAGAAGCATATCAGCACTGTCATTCACTGTCAAAATAATATCTCAGCTTCATTTGCAAAACGGCTTGAATATGCTTTGGGTATAGAATCATCATTTTGGATGGATTTACAAGCAAATTATGACCGTGAACTTATTGAATTTGAAGAATTAAACAACATTTCAAAGGAGGAACTGGGTGTTCTTAAGAAGTTAAGAGAAGTATCAGACACATGGAAATCATTCGGGTGGCTTGAAGAGGAGGACAGTCCGGCAGCCATGGTACTTGATTACAGGATGCTTTTTGGTTTGAGCAATCTTCTTGATATTCCGAAGATATCATATGTGGCGGCATACCGTGCTCAAGTAAAAAACACTAATACAGATCTTTATGTTCTCTATGCCTGGCAGAGAATGTGTGAACTGCTTACAAAAGATACCATAGTAGCCGGTGAGGTTAATACGGATAAACTCAAAGCGATGATTCCTGATATTAAGGAAGTTATGTTTTTACGTGCCAATCAGATTCAGAAGGCATTGTCCGGTATTTTTTCTGAATGCGGTATAGCTTTCAGGATCGTTCCTTGCTTTACAGGAGCACCGGTACAAGGTTTGTTGAAAACAACCGAAGATGGAACTCTGATTCTTTGTATGACATTAAGGCAGAAATTTGCAGATATTTTTTGGTTTACTCTTTTTCATGAGATTGCCCATATCCTTAATGGTGATACAAAGCGTGAGTTCATCGATTTTGATTCCGTACCGGGTGCGATCGAGACAAAAGCGGACCGGACAGCCTGTGATCTGTTGATCAATTCCAAGGATTACGAGATTTTTATTTCTAAAGAGAAGTACAAAAATCAAAACAGCATAATGGAGTTTGCCAGATCACAAAAAGTAAGGGATTACATTGTCCAAGGCAGACTAATGAAAGAAGAAAAGATTCCATGGAAAGCCCGTCCTAGATATGACTGGATATAGGGAAGTCATCCTGTCTCCTTAACCCAAAGCCTGAGCGGTTTTGTTTGCTTCAATGATGGGCTCTGTCTTGCTCTTTCTCATCAGGTAAATGAAGATTCCAGTGAAGATAGGGACCAGGATGAGGCTCCTTAAGTCAAGGCTGTTGATCGACTCGACATCAGATGCGCCCCAGAGCATGCCCCCGTGAATAAAGCTGGATGCATCGACAAGAGCGTGGATGAGCACCAGGGGCCAGATGCTCCTTGAAGATCTGTAAGTGATCGCGCCGAACATGAGACCTGCCGCTGTTGCTGATGCGAACTGGATGAGTACGAAAGTAAGCGATACTCCTGCAAGGAGGTTCTGGAAGTGATTGAGGCCGAAGAGCGTTGCCGTGCAGATTATCGATAAGATGATGCCTTTTCGGGTGTCTGATCCGAAAATATCCATGAAGAGTTCCTGGATAACGCCTCTGAAAAGTCCTTCCTCAGCGATGCCGATAAGGAACCATCTTAATGCGACGCATACGATCTCAGCTTCAGGGATGAGTGTTTTTCCGGGCATATCCGTAAGGCTGGATATCAGCAGGAGTGAGTATGTGATTATTACCGGCAGACCGCAGATAAGGCCGGCTGCCAGAGACTTGCCGCTGATCTTAAGCACATTTGTCTTGTGGAAGAGGAATATAAGTCCTAAAGATATAAGTGCCCCGATAAGTTCGACAACAAAAGATTTATAATTTGAGTTTGACGGCAGGATTGCATTTAACTGGTTTGGAATGATCATAGATAATGTATGGATTAGTCCGTTGCCCATAAAGATCGAGAATAGAATTGCAAATATTTTCTTGAATATGTTTCTGATTTTCATGATGATTTCTCCTTGGTTTTGTTTGATGCCCTGACCTTAGCAAACAGGTATGCAAAGATACACGACATGAAGCGACTAAGGACGGGAATTTGGGCTCCGGACAAGCTTATCCAGCCCTTGAAAAGCCCGAAAAATAAGGCGTTTCGCAGATTGTGGTAGAATGCTTAAGAAATGAAAAATAATTGGAGATAAGTATGGACACGGTCAAGATCGGAGCCTTTTTAAGAGAACTCCGCAAGGAGAAAAATCTGACACAGGAGCAGCTGGCGGACGTTTTTAACGTGTCGGCCCGTACCGTCTCGAGATGGGAGACCGGAAGCAATATGCCCGATATCAGCATTCTCGTCGAGATCGCTGATTACTATCAGCTGGATGTCAGGGAGATCCTCAATGGCGAACGCGCCGCAGCTCTTCCACAGGACAGTTCCGGTCTCAAGGAAGTGGCTGAATATGCAGACAAAGAGAAGGAGAAGCTGGCAGTCCGCACCAGGATCTATGCCATCGCCGGAATCTGCGGAATCCTGACCTACGGTGTCATAAAGGTGTTTTTCTCACCGGACAGCATCATCTGCAGGCTGGTCGCGCCTGTTGCCATGATCCTTGTTTATATGGCTCTGGCCTCGAGTCTCATCTATACATCCGGACGTCTTCAGACGCTGCAGCGCAAATTCAAATCAAATCTCAAGAAGAATCTCGTCTTGATCATATTGACGATAGTAATTGGCGTTATTTTGCTGTTCACCCTGATCCCGATGCTGATGATCAGCTCGGGGTGAAAACTGTTTAAGTAACTGGTTTATCCAACTTCCCTCATGTCGAAAAGAGTGATTCCTTCGATACTCTTTCCTTCTTTTTGGGCTTTCCAAACCTCGAAATTGTAGTTTGTTACTGCTTCAACAAACCAACGTTGTCTCTCGGTTGCACTGGCATAGGAAACGCCATATTAATGGCAGACATCAAAAAATATGTCCGATTAATCTCATCCCGCCTCCAAAAAATCCTTATATAATGTTATTAAGATCATGAATGGAGGGAAGGTTTATGACTATTGCAGAAGCAAATAAGATAATCAGAGAGCTCGAATGCAAGAACAACCTGACTGAAGACGAGGAGTTCGAATTTACCGAAGCTCTTGGCTTCATGATCAAGACCACGGCCGATCCCCGCTACATGATGGCTTTGGGTGGGTACTACTACGGGTTGAGGGATTTCGATCTGGCTTTGAAGTATTACGATATGGCAACGGAACTCGGCTACGAGGAAGCTAACGAATGCCTTGGATATGTCTGGTATTACGGGCGGACCGGAACGAAGGACTATGAGAAGGCCTTCAAGTATTTCTCTGCAGCTGCGGAGAAAGGCAATCCTGTCGCACGCTATAAGATCGCCGATATGTATAAGAACGGTTACTTTGTTGACAGGGATTATGAGAAGTACAAGCAGATCATCAGGGAGCTCTATCCTGAGGTCGAGGGTGCGCGTTATCTTGGAGAGCCTCTTCCGGAGGTGTTTACGAGACTTGCGGCGATCGAAGCCGAGGAAGGCAATACTTATAAGGCGATCGACCTTTATTTCCGGGCAAAGGATTTCCTTGCGCAGCGGATAATGTACAATCCGTTTTTCGGGAACATGAACATAATGAAATGGCTTATCGAAGATCTCTACAAGCTTACGGAACCGGATCCGCTGGAGATGGATCTTTTCGATCTTTACTACTGGCTTACAAAGCCGTGCAGGATCTCTTTCAGGGCGGAAGGTAAGAAGCACGTCGTGTCATGCGTGGAAGAGAACGGTGAGTGCGTTATAAACTTCGAAGGGCAATGGTACAGGAATGTTGACGACTTCTTCAGGAAGGCGACAATCGGAGGCGAGCTTTTGACTGACAATATGAGGCATCTGGACAACTTCGTTTTGGAAGAGGGAGGTAAGTGATGGATCTTATCAAGATCGCTCTGGGTGATTACCCGAGATATGAGGAACTCCTTCTGCGCAAGGACAAGTTCGAGAAAGAGGCTGTTTACTGGTACAGCGAGTACATAAGGGTTTTTGGCAAATATCTGATCGACCTGTTCGAGATAAAGGTGGAGTGCATCCGCCTGAAGAAGTTGATCTCCTATGCCCAGACGGA
The DNA here is from genome assembly GCA_024683485.1 of Saccharofermentans sp. Taxonomy (GTDB): domain Bacteria; phylum Bacillota; class Clostridia; order Saccharofermentanales; family Saccharofermentanaceae; genus Saccharofermentans. The sequence continues at coordinate 4,487 of JAIKYD010000014.1, forward strand.
GATCAACAAGGGCTTCACGCCCAAAATGGATGAGATCAATGTGCTCGTGGACGAACAGATGAAGTCGTATTACGAGGAACTCAAGGTCATGATCAGTGACCATGAAGCAGCTAAGAAATCAAATGTCATACCTGCCCATGAGGCTCTGAAGATCAAGAAGATCTACAGGGAGATCGCCAAGATCCTGCATCCTGACATCAACCCGCAGACGCAAAAAGACCCCGAGCTTCTGGACCTCTGGAACAGAGTCGTAGCTGCTTACAAGTGCAATCATCTGGAGGATATTGAAGAACTTCAGGTGCTGGTTAACAATGCCCTGAGCGAGAAGGGAATCGATGTGTCCAAGATAGTAATCCCGGATATTGAGGAGAAGATCAAAAAGCTCGAAGAGAAGATCAACGAGATAATCACGACAGATCCTTATAACTTCAAGTTCCTGCTTGAAGATCCGGAAGAGACTGAGCAGAGGAAGAAGGATCTTGAGGAAGAGAAGAAGCAGTATATTAATTACAAAAAAGAACTCGAAGACATCCTGAATGAACTGACAGGAGAATGATCATGGCAAACGAATTAACCAAATTTGAATCCGGTCTCGTCAGCAAAGCTGCAGAAGGCGGTATAGGCGAGCTCTTAAAACCTTTATCTCAGGAGATACACCTTTTTGATTCCTATGTTGCCGGAACCTCGCATCTTGCCGACCAGTCGGTACTGGACGAGATAAAGGAGGGCGATATGCTCTTTCTTATCAGGGAAGAGAACAAATTTGATTCCAATGCGATAATGCTCCTCTCGCCGGCCAAGAAGAAGGTCGGCTATGTTCCCGAGAAGGATAATGTGGTTTTCGCACGTCTTATGGATGCCGGCAAGAAGCTCTCCGCAAAGATCACCAGGATTGAGAAGAAGGGCTCATTCACAAAGATAGCTGTGAGCATTTACCTGGTGGATTTCTGATGGTACTTTCTTCACGCTGGTTTGAAATCGATCAGCTTCTCGCCGCTCCCAAGCCGTTCGGCTTCACGCCACCGCGAAGCCACTTCAGATTCAATTAGCGTTTCATGCCACCTCAAAATCTATCAGTTCTGGATAGAGCGCGGTGATCGGTCTTCCGCCTATCCTGGCTTTCTCGAAAAAACTCTGCAGGTCGCGGTACCATTTGTTATTGAACCGGATCACGATATTCCTGTTCTCTGAAATGCACTCAACCGTGAACCGTATTCCGTTATAGCAGAACGACAGCGAGCACTCATACTTGGAAAGCCAGAAAAGATCGTACAGATCTACTCCGCACTCCCATTCGAGCGAGAGCTCATGCAGCAGCATGACGACCGATTCCATCTCCTCAATGTTTCCCCACCAGGACGGATTATCGTGCAGGTACTCTGCGAAAATAATTCTTGCATCCCTGAGCAGGCTGACAGACTCGCTTATCCTGCCCTCGGAAGCCCTTATCTCTGCCAGCCTGAAGCACAGTCCGGGATTAGGAAGGAACTCTGCAGGTATTATCGTTTCCAGGTTCTCAGGGTGTGAGACCTCGTCATACAGTCTCTCGATCATTGCCCTATATCTTTTCTCATCCTTCTCAACAAAATATCCGTAGTGGTACATATCGGCCAGCTTATACTCGCAGCTGATCCTAAGGTAATCGTCGGGGCATTCCGCACCCTTGCTGAAATAATAGAAAGCCTTCTCATAATCAACCGTTCCGGTCTGCCCGTAGTACCACAGATATCCGAGGCCTTCGAACGCCGGATAGAAATTATATCCTGCAGACATCTCGAGATATTTTCGATACAGCCCGAAATTCCGCTCCTCGGCATAGTGCCAAGCCAGATTGTGCATATCATTCGGATCGTGAAACTTATCGATCAGAAAATGCTCGGCTTCCACGAAAAGAAACTTATCATCAGCCGTGTGACTCTCGGCCAGATAGTAATCAGTGATGATCCCTCTTGCTTCATTCACAGTCATATTGTCACCCCTATTCCATGTATGTTAATTGTGAAGCAGCTTCATGTTTAAAAACTGCCTCTGATTCAAAAATACTTTTTCTGTGGAGAAGCGGTCTCGAAATTTATATAACGCAGTATTTGTTTACCGCTTCCAGCAGGTCCGGTGTAAGGTATTCCATTCCCTTATCAACGATGTCCTGGGGTATTCCCCAGAACGCTTCGGCGATTGCACCAGCAATCGCGCAGATGGTGTCGGCATCACCGCCGATGTACATGACGTTCCTGAGTGTGGACTCGTATGAATCCGCCTCGAGGAAACACTCGAATGCTTCCGGGTTGGTGTGCATACTGTCTTCAACATGATGGTATGTGGGACGTATCTCATCCAAGGTTCTGGACAGGTTGTAGCCAAACTCATTCTCGATGTATTGGCGTATCTCTTCCTGTGAAGAACCATGCCGTGCCAAGAATATGGCGGCTGCCGTTGACTCCGCACCCTTAACGCCTTCAGGATGGTTGTGCGTTATCTCGGCCGTCCATCTTGCAACTTCGCGCGTGCGCTCAATGGTATCGTAGAACCATCCGGCAGGGGAGACTCTCATGCCGGCCCCGTTGCCGTAACTTCCGTAAGGCTCTGGGTCATCTGACAAGACCCATCCGATAAACCTTCCGCCGTAGCCAGCGTCAGGATATCTTTGTCCCCACTTCTTTATTGACTTGATAAGTTCAGTTTTTACTGTTTCCTCATCAGCATCCTTGCCTGCATTCATAAGCGCTTCCGCAACTGCCACGGTCATTACCGTGTCGTCAGTGAATTCGCATCTCGAAGTGAAGAGTTCAAACTCCCTGGTCTTGCTGCCTCTGTCAAATTCAAATCTGCTTCCTACTATATCTCCGATTATTGCACCTATCATTATCTGTACCTCCTTTATGGATTGCTTACTCCGTGATTTCTCTTTGTAGCATCATTGTAGCAATTTCCGTCAGCCCTGTGGTCGCCCGGCAAGCGACATTTATTCTTCATCCGGATCATCGCTAAGATCCACATCGTCCAGATGAAGAATGACGTAGAGTATCTCTTTCCTGAAAGAGAGCGCATCGCTGTACGGATTGATCACGAGCCCCGCTACGTCACCATTCTCGAAAGCCTCGACGACAACGTCTCTTATAGGCCTGTCCTCCAGGATCGTTGACTTGGCAAGCCTGCCCTTGCTGAGCTCACCGGCATCCGTAAACAGCGGCAGCCATTTAGTACCGTTCTCTTCCTCGATAAGACTGCTTTTCCTGACCGGCCCTTTGTCCGACGGCAGCACCTCTTCCAATTCCTTATCCGGATCAACATTAATGACGATCCGCGGCTCCGTCTTCATCGGTGACAGCACAGTGCCCCCATCGTTCATGCGGTCATGAATACTTATTATCAGCCCGAAAAAATCCTCCGGCTCATCCGTCTTTAAATACTTCTTAAGCGGCTCTTTTATCGCTTTAATATTCAATTCCTCATTCTTTATATTCATGTGCACTGTACTCCTGAATATTTGTCTTTATTTGGTCACTGAGGCTTCTGTGGTTGTGAAGCCTGTAGTGGATACGGCTGCGGAGCCACTGGTGGAGCCGGTAGTGAAGCCCGAGTCAGCAGGTCCTGTAAAGCTGGTGAAGCCAGCAAAGCCGGCTGCGGAGCAGCATGTGAAGCCGCTGCTTGAAAATGTGATCCTAAAAATCCTGCGAGAGGTAATTTGAACCATCATTCAAGCTTTAGCACCTTGCCGTTTGCCGTATGGCAGGTTGCTGTACGATCGACGGGCTTGTCCCTTCCGTACTCTTTATGGTGCCATAATTATATCAGGCCCGAATGAGGCCTGCTTGACATTAATGGGACTGTTTTCAGTGATTTCAGTATTTTTCCAGTACATCGCTATTTCGCCATCCAATTAAGACTTACTGCAGGGTGGAGGATTTCGATTTTTCAAGATGAAAACCTGTGATTCCTGGAATTTTCATAAAAACAGGGACAGTTTGTGAAAGATTTAGGAATATGACTTGATATTCCTAATATTTTCACAAAACAGATCGTTTTTTGAAATCTTATAGGAATCGCGAAAAGTCCGGCAGAAACTACGGCAGCAGCCCGAACTTCCGCCTGAACAATGCCCGCAAATCGCGAAAAATCCGGCTGAAACTATGGTTATAGCCTGAACTTCAGCCTGAAAAACACTCAAATATCGCGAAAAAACCGGCCCAAACTATGGCAGCAGCCCGAACTTTAACCTGAGAAAAGCCACGCCCGCCGCCACCCCTCAAGCCCCCAGCCATTCGCGTCCCCTCCACCGCAACACATTTGCATTTAAAGGTTGTTAACCGCCACTTTAAGTGATTAAATATTTTTAACATCTTTTAAGAATAAGGAGATTGGGAAAATGGATAACATGTTTGGCGGTGCTAAGGAAATAAGCCTTGATGAGCGCGACGCTCGACTCGCGGCGGATCCGGCGAGACGTGCGAAACACATCAAATAATTACAAAATTTTAAAAGGGATAGAACTATGAAAACAAAATTAATTTCTTCATTGTTGGCGGCTGGCCTTCTTGTTTCCGCGACTGCTTGCAGTAAGGCGGATGTGCAGGATACATTTTCGACAGAGGATAGAGTGAATTCGGGTGAGACGGATGTCACGGAAGCTGTGCAGACTACTGCGGCTGCAGAGACGTCCGAAGAGACGGCTGCAGAGACGGAAGAGCAGGCTGTGCTCATCAAGACCAGGAAAGCTTTTCTTAATGGCGTGCCAGCTTACGTTGACGAATATGACCTTGACGGGAACATCGTGAAGGGCACGAATTACGATTCCGAGGGCAATGTCAGAGACTCGTTTGAGTTCGAATACAGCGCTACCGGGAAAGCAATAAGTCAGGTAAGGTATCTTCCCAGCGGGGAGATTTTCGATACTGCAAAATTTGAATATGATGCTTCAGACAAGCTGCTCAAAGGCACTTTTTATTCGCCGGACGGCGCGGTAAGGGCTTTGTATGAATACGAGTATGAGGACGGCTTGCTGGCCGGTGATACATATACCGGTGAAGGTCCGAACATCCGCCATGATTACGAATACAATCAAAACGGTTCCCTGGTCAAGGAATCCAAGACCGTGGAGGATCCTTACAATTACAGCTGGATCGTTTATTCCTACGATGCAACGGGAATGATGGAGACCGCAATCACTTATACGGATCACCCCAATACTCCTGATGAAGGTATTGAGGATGAAGACTGGGACAAGACTGAAGAATACGAGCACGATGCTCTTGGCAATGTCACGAAAATGATCACTACGACAAACCGCGGTGACGGCCAGATCGAGAAGGTCACTGTTGTATATGAATACAATTCCGACGGAAGGCTGATCAAAGAGACCTCAACGGACACCGGCATCTATGATCAATACTCAGAGGCACCCGCAGGACGTACAGAGGAAAAACTGTATGAATACGATGAATATGGCAACTATACGCGGTCAGGCGAATATACTTTCGAGTACACGTTCTATTGATCAGTAAAGCCTGCTGACAGGCAAGAGAATTACGCTGGGAAATCGGGGAAATATGAAAAGAATAAAAGCGGTATTGGCATGTCTTTTGACAGGCGTTATGCTCCTGACGTCAGGGTGCGCCGGGACGATAATAGGCTTGTTACGACATGGATTATTACGACAAGATCGATCTTTTGTGCGACATCAGGAGCGAGGAAGAGATGCCCGCGCGGGTTGTGCGTGATTTTGAGACCGGTAATTTTCTCAGGAAATATTCAGTTTGATTTAAGGTTAAATTAAAGTTCGGGTGTCATAATGACATCAGTTAAGATACGTTTCTTCATTACAGCCCCCCCTTAAGAAGCCCGGATTACAGCATCCGGGTTTCTTCCTTTTACAGCGGGAAATATATTTGGTGCGGGTGTGGATGAAGAGCTTCTGGGCAGGAGTATCTCGGAGATCAACTATGAGAACGTTACGCCTTTTGTCGCGCCGGACGGGAACCCGGGCGTGTCGGGCAAGATTTATACGAACACGCAGTTTTTCGAGATGGTCTGCTGCTTCAACATGACTACCATGAGCAGAGAGAACTTCAGGTAAGTGGAGCTATCTTCAGTCTGAGTCCTGCCCCAGTGTTTGATGACCAATTGTGGATGTACTAAAAAATACTAAAAACGGTCTCAAAACATGACAAATTTAGTAATTTAAGCAAGAATTACAGAATTTGTAATGATCTGGACGTTGTTTCAGTATTTTTTTAGTACATCGCTTTTTTCGAAGTGTTTTATGCCAGCGTCGCGAAAATATACATCTTTAGTACACTCTCCCAGGACACGCAAAGCAACATTGCCACAAATTTACTTTGATTATCAAAATAATCTGTGTATCATTAACTTAAGATAAGTTCTCTCACAGGGAGGATGCCGGGTTATGAAGACATATCTAAAGATGTTTGGTGCCGAAGCGCTGTATCTTTTGGCATCGGTCATTGTTGCCGGACTTGCGGCTTTGCTTCAGATGGCCGGCAGAACTTATGAGGGTGATTATTCAAGCTTTATCTGGAGCGGGAGCGAATACAGATATAATGCCTTCTTCTATATTCTCGGAATGGCCCTTTTCGTTGGTTTTATGATCGCAGGCTACAGGTTCTTCCTTAGGGAAAGGATAAGCGCTCTTGGTAAGGCCGGTATTGCCCCGAAAATAATCTTTCCCGTAATCGCTGTGATCTTCGCGGTCCTTATGCTTGCAGCGATCGTTCTCGTTCTTTTCTTAATGACGGGACTGACCGACAATATGCGCCCTGATTGGATGCTGAATTTAACGTGCTTCGGCTGGCCGGTATTTACTTTGACCTTCATGATCGTCACTGAGATATTGGCCGTAAACAATCACTAAGAGAATCTTTAAGCGGTGAACTTTAACAGACATATAAAACAATTCTCCCAAAACTATTGTTTTTCTCCCAAAATGACGTATACTTTGGGAGAAAAACGGATGCGTTGGGAGAAAGGAATGATGTTGTATGAGACAATTTGATTATTCGAAATTGGCTGACAGGACATGGGATAACGAGATAATATCCTATATTTCGAAGATTCATGAATTCAGGGGAAAACAGGAACTGTTTATCCGTCAAAAACCTGTTAAACTTAACCGTCTTATTGAGATAGCCAAAGTGCAAAGTACTGAAGCATCAAACCGCATAGAAGGGATTATTACCACTAATTCAAGACTGAAACAGTTGGTAACTGATAGAACAACGCCAAAAAACCGTGACGAGGAAGAAATCCTCGGGTATCGTAAAGTGCTCAATTTGATTCATGAGAATTATGATGCGATTCCGGTAAGACGGAATTATATCCTTCAGCTTCACAAAGAACTTCTGACGTATACAGATTTATCTTACGCTGGTCAGTTTAAGACTACGCCAAATGAGATTGACATGATTACTGAAACTGGAGAGAAAATAGTATTATTCAGACCGGTAGAACCATATGAGACACCGAATGCAATCGATCAGATATGCGAGAGTTTACAGAGAGAATTGGCTAAGGAATCAATTGATGAACTGATTTTGATACCATGCTTTATTCTCGACTTTTTGTGTATTCATCCATTTAATGATGGAAATGGAAGAATGAGTCGTCTGCTGACCCTTCTTCTCCTTAACAGATGCGGATATCTTGTTGGTCAATATATAAGTATCGAGAAAGCTATTGCTGATAATAAGGAAGCATACTATGATTCCTTGCAGAGAGCGGATCTGAACTGGCACGAAGGTCAAAATGATCCCAAACCTTTTATTAAGTATATGTTGGGGATAATTCTTGCGTGTTATCGCGATTTTGAGAACAGAGTTTATATTGTTCATGATGCTGGTACGAAAAGTACTTCTTACGACATTGTTAAAGCGTGTGTAATAGAAAAGATCGGGAAGTTTTCCAAGCAGGAGATATTGGAATTATGTCCGAGTTTAGGAAGCTCCTCTGTAGAATCAGCATTAAAGAAAATGGTTGATGAAGGTTATCTTGTCCGTATCGGATCAGGACGCAAAACTCTATATGTAAGGGCTGACGCATTCACTTGAATTGGTGAAGATCCCCGCCATAACAGACCTGTGCTATAATTTTCTAAGAACGATTAGAGACACAAAGTGCTCATGTTCAAGTGAGACGGGCCCTTTTATCCTGAATTTCACGGGAGAACTTTATGACGACCTCCAAGCAAAAATGTCTGTTTGCCGTCAACGGGACTGTGCCGCTTTTGTGTGGTCTTTTTATCTATCTTACTAAGAGCGAGAACACTTTGGTGACGAGTGCTTTCTCGCCTGTAAGAGCATTTTTGCCTGTTATCAGTTATCCAGTTGTAATACGGAATTTCGCCTGTGATTTTTTGTGGGCATATGCATTCTTCTTTTGCCTGAGACTTTCGTTGGGGGATGAACTGAAAGGCAAGCATAATCTTAGGATCGTCGTGATAACCGCAGTTTTTGCCGTGATCCTTGAATTTGTACAGCTGCCGCTGCCATATTTCGGTACATTCGACCCTTTGGATATTGTTGCCGAACTGTTGGCTATAGCAGTTGCATTCATACTGACTAATCTTATTGAAAGGAATGGTAAGCGTTATGGAGAAAGGTAAGCTTTTAAGAACGGTATGTTCTTGTGTAGTGGTAGTTCTGTTTTCGAGCATGGCTATGGCAAATACAGGTGATACTCTGTTTTTCTTTGACAGCTGTGATAACGGCTCAAAAGAGACTGCGGAGGCTACAACCAAAGAAAAAGCCACGGAGTCTTCCAGAGCGCAAACTGAGAAAACAAGCGAGACTGATACAAGCAGAACAGAAGATGTTGAGGAGACATCAGACGCTGATTTTGATGAACAACAGGCTCTTGATGAGTGGCTTGAGTTTATGGCTGGCACGTGGGATGGTGATATGCCATTTGAGACTACTAACAAAGATGGGGAACACGTCACAGGTGCCACTCACATAAAAGGCGACCTTTTAGTCATTTTTGAATCGACCGGCTGTACATATTCCATTGAACGGGGCAGCGGAGCCTTAGTCGCACAAAACAGCGTAACTACAATAGTGATTAACAAGATTGACGACGATATGATTGACATAAAGTATGACGGTGTCTGGAGCACAGGAGAATCATACTCGCAAGAACATGAGTATGTTCGTGTTGCATAGTAAAAACTTAACATTAGGCATTCACGCGTGTTGATTAATTCAAAAATAGAAAACCCGGATACTGTAATCCGGGCTTCTAAAGGGGGGTGTAATGAAAAACTTTATTGCTAAACTGATGTCATTATTACACCCAAACCTAAAATGAACTCAAAACTGATTGAAGCTTTTTGCCAGAATAATTATCACCTGAAGATCATTCATTATTCATCCTCAAGGACAGTTCCGAGTTCACCATAGTACTTACCATCAGGAGTACGGGTGAATACTTCGCCTGTGTAACCGTCTGCAAATCTGCCATCAGTTAGTTCATACAATGTCACTTGTTCACTAGTGTCGATATTAATAACATAGACGCAAAGACCTGTGAAAATCCTGTCGCTACCGAGATTGCTTCCACCAGTAACCTTCGAAAGATCATCAGCACTTAACAGATATTTGTCGTCAATACTGCACCTCTGTCATAGATTTATTTTCCATTAAGATAACATAATCCGGAATCAAGTGTACTGATGATGACGGAAAAACAGAATATGTCTTGTGTTTCTATAATGCAGGCGCGAAAAGGTCATCTGTCAAAAACTATTAAAGAGAAATTATCGATGCAACAATAATGCAACGATTTCAAAATCGTTGCAGAAATGACGCAACGATATTTTATATGCGCAATGCGCAAGTAACGCAAGGCAACTGTAACTCAGGTTTAGAAAAATACGTTAGAAAAATCATTGAATAGTCCTAATAATGACACCAGTAAGAGCGTAGGGGGAGGCTGTCTCCCATTATCACTCTGCCATTGTAAAGATTAGAATAATACGACTTTTTGTTATGCAATTTGTCAGATTATAGATTGCTGTATTTTTCGCTGTTTCCTTTGGCTTTATCTACCGGATATTTGGACCCATTAAGTTCCATTTTCTTTTGAACGATCTCGTCCAGATCCAATCCATATGCATCTGCCATCAAAACACTGTAAATAACAACATCTGCAAGTTCTTCTGCAACTTTATCTTTCTTATCAACGCAGGTGATATCTTGTCCGCTCCATTGAAAAATCTCTAACAGTTCAGCGGCTTCAAGTGATATCGATATTGCAAGATCCTTAGGATTATGGAATTGCTTCCAGTCTCTGTCATCTCTGAATTTCAATATCTCATTTATGGTTTCCTGTTTCATGTCATTTCTCCTATTTGAAGGTATTTCTGATCGAGAAAGATAAGACAAAAACTATGTGCTGGTTGTCTTTAATCTTTCTTTGAGATATTGTCCCAACTCGGAATCTACGCAATAGATATAGCAGCCTTTCATACCGCGTGTCAGTAATGTGCGGTATGTGTTGCGGATAATCTCATCAGCTCGTCTTTTTGCTTCATCGGGATCCTCATTGCTGAGTTTTACAATGCCTTTGAGTGATTGATCAGTTCTTGCTCTCTTTGTAAAATCAGTAATGACTTTTCCGTCTTCGTAACGTATGTCTTCACCGATGATTACACCGACATAATCGAATTCAAGACCTTGTGAAGTATGGATGCATCCTATTTCATTTACTGATGTGTCGGAAACTGCAAAAGGTTCACCGCTGTCCAGATTCCAACTCATCTCGAAATCACCGATCTTAATATCATGATATGAGGAATTGTTTGCTTCATTCTTGTTCCAATCCCAGCAGTATCCGGCAAGCATTCTTGCACGGTTTGAAGATCTGTTCTTCTCAAAGATAATGTCCCTGACTTCATTAGGGGTATCACAGATCCGGATATCAAAATCAATGTTCTCGAGATCGTAATTTGCTGTATCTCTTATTTGAAGCGTGTTATCAAGCCAGGCAAGATATCCATCGGAACCATTGCATCTGAATTGAGAAACAAGTTCCATTTCATAAACCTGGGAATCCTCTTCCTGAGCCCAGCGTTTGATCTGATCAACGCTTCCAATATCATCCATAGTTACCCTTTGATCTTCATCAATGAAGAATACGCTGCATAAAGAAGCGTTAATGATCTCCTTTATCTGATTCTCGCCTTTGTTATGGAACATGCCTGATTTTTCATTTAATCTGTGAGCTTCATCGACAAGCAGTGTGCCAGCCATATTTTCAGGTGCTTCAGTATATGTTCCTGAACCTTTGAACATATTATCAACACTGCTTTTCTTGAAGGAACCTTTTAGTTTTTTCAGATACACCTGTCTGGGTGCACTGTTCTTTGAAACATACTGTACCAACTGATTTCTCTGTGTCAGTTCAGCAAGCAGATTAACGGCAATTACGGTTTTTCCCGTACCAGGTCCGCCTTGGCAGATTATAGTCCTTTTACGGCCGTCTTTTTGGCAGAGTTCTGACAAGCGGAGAACTTCCTCATAAACGACTTTTTGTTCATCGATTATGATGAACTCCGCATTGCCTTTTAACATCTTCGCGATTGAATTCTGAAGGCTCTTTGACGGACGTATCTTTCCGTTTTCCACATAATAGAGGATCTCTTTATCGTCACCGGTTACTATGCTTTTCTTTATGTATTCACGCAGTTTGTTGTTATCACGTTTAGTGAATGCAGGCGCATCATCCAGATATTCTGAATACCATTCGCGGTCTATGGGATCATTATCATGTCTTTCATAATTATGCAGGTAAGCACAGGGCCTTATCTGTATCTCACGGTCTTGAACAGTTGAATTGTAATCTCTGATCAGCTGTGCATACGACCATGCCTGATATGAAGGATGGACAACACGTCTGTTTGCACCTCCGGTATAGGTCTCAACAAGTGCATCAACTCCTTCGATTGCCGTTAACTTTTCCCATTGCTTCAATTCAATGATTACGATGGAAGCCCTTTTTTCTTTGTCATAACCGGAGACTATAAAATCCACGCGTTTGGATGTCTGAGGGATGTTGTATTCGATGGCAACACCCGAATTGCCCGGAATGAGAGAATCATTCATAACAACATACATGCTGGTAAGCGAGTTTTGCCAGGATCTGAATTCATTCTCAGGTGTCTTTCTGCCTAGTTTATCAAGAATGGTTTGCCGGATCTCATCAGCCAAAGTTCCATTTTCGACACTGTTTAAGAAATCGGTCTTTACTCCGGAATATACAAGCATAGTATTTCTCCTTCTAAACACACCAAAGGATATACAGACATTATAGTATGAAAATATAAATAATCTTTGAACAATTGACCCCTGTTCGCGTTTCAAAAATATAAAAATTCCTCTTTTCCAATACTCCCCCCTCATTCTGTTGCCTAACCGACAATCCGGCATGACATTGGTTATTGGACTGACTTTTCGCGCATGACATACTGTGGCTATCAAATAAAACACAATGTCAGATACGGAGGAAAGACAAATGAAGACTTGCACAATGAATAACGCTAAGAAGGCAATGGATGAGATCGCAGTTGACCAGATCGATAACGTTTCCGGCGGATATATCTATCACAACGAGGAAACAGGAAAGTATGAAGTAATCAACGATAAAACATGGGAAACTGTTGTAAGCGTTAACGATAAGGATACAGCTTGGAAGTATTGTGTCTCATGCGGATTCAGTCCTGCTAATGCTTCAAAGTTCGTAGTCGATTATTGCAGGGGCCTGAAGAATAAGGCAGCAGGTTCAGCCGAGGCTTGATATCAGTCAGGTACTGGGGGATATAAATAAATCCGTTTCCATTAGTAATCTATCTCCCCATACTTATATATTGCAGCAACGGGTTGTCTCATATAGAGGCAACCCGCTTGCTTGTTTAGGGTGATATGTTAGTTCTGTTGCTTGTTTTATCTGCAGATACTTCTTATATCAGCTTCCTGAATAGTAGATATGCGGAGTGTCGTCCTTTTCGACAAGGATGGCACCCTGGTTGAATTCCTTGAGAAGTTCATCGAGCAGAGCCTTGAGGCTGGCTTCATTGATGTCGTAGATGATGTAGACCATGGTGTTCTCGTGGCCCATGGTGCCGTCATCGTTGGTCCAGCCGCCTTTGGCGGTCATCTGGGTGTATCCGCCGGCGTGCTTTGCGACGATCACATTTGCTTTCTCGATGGCATCTTCCGTGCTGATAATCTGTTCGTATGTATCTTTATCGTTGAGACCTATGTAGAGTGTGTACTTAAGGCCCTGCTCGGCAGTTTGTCCCAGGATCTTCTCTTCCTGTGCGGGCGCAGTCTCCACTGCGGGAGTCTTGTTTGCGGTGCAAGAAGTGACAGAGCAGATCAGGCAAAAGGCAAGGATGATAGTAACCAGCTTAGTCTTCATATTGTGTTCCTCCTTTAAGGAAAAGAGTTGAAAGATCAGTATCTCAAGTCAAATCTTATGTTCCCATTATACTTTCCAAAGTCTCTTCATCGGGCGTTTTAACAAAGAATTTGCCAATGATTAACACTTTGACCTGAAAACTTTGGATATTCCAATGCCTTGATTTTTGAGGGGTAAACGTCAGAGTTTGTCCTCTGTTGTCATCTTTATATGCGTGCTAACCTTATGGCACGAAAGGGGATACCGGGGAAGATGAGGAAGATACTGACAGTGCTTTTATCAGTTGTAATGGCATGCGCAATGCTCTGTTCATGCCAGGTCCCCGTCCAGCCTGACAAGGCAACCCGTGTCGATCAGGTCCTAAATGATATGGACGGCTGGTCAACTGAGCTCCCTTTATACAGCGAACTTAAAAACGACAGTAAATATCTCGGGTATTTCGGCCTTCTGCGGAATCAGTTCTCGTATCTGATCTTTGATATCAAGGGCTTGAAATACATGTTCATCCTGTACATGTACTTCGACTATTCCTCCGTGATGGACAAGGTCACCGGCGTGGAGCAGCATTTCAACGGAAAGACACTAAGCCTAACGTTCGATACAGAAGTGCACGAAGCACAGAAGGGCGGATGCTTCCCCTCGGGCGAATATGCCAGATGCATCCTGAAGATCGACGATGACTTTAACCCAGACACCTGCGAGGTCCAGGTCACAGGTTACGGCACCCAGCCCATCACGGAATATCAGGGCGGCATGTTCAGTATCGGCAAGAAATGGGGAATGGCAGACAAGGATCTCAACATAGTCCTTCCGGTCATATACGACGGCATTTATGAGTTCGAATCCGACAGGGTGGAGGACTACTACTGCATCATTACCGACGGCAATAACGGCCTGGTCGATTCACACGGGAACATCGTGCTCCTGCCTGTCTACAGCAATCTCATCTGCATAAATGCTGACCGGTTCATCGTCATGAAAGACGAAGGCGACACGAACATGATAGGCCTTGTGGACAGCCACGAAAATGTTATAAAGGACTTCATCCCCGGCTTCATCGAGATGCAGCGCAGCGGGATCTACAACACCGCAGACCAGTACATATTCTCGCGCTTCTCGGAGGGCGAATACTTAGAAGGCGTGATAGACGCTGACTTCAACATAGTGATCGAGCCGGTCTACGAGTATATTGCAACCTACTACCAGGACAGCCCCAACATGTACTACGCTGCTCAGAACACCGAAGGCAAATTCGCAGTCATCGGCACGGACGGCGTGCTCAGGAACGATTTTGTTTACGACAGCGCATACGATGCATCACAGGAATACTTCGAGCGCATGGGCGGGTACAGCTACTTCTGACAGGATTAGACTTAAACTTGTTTATAACATATTACTTAAACAAGTTTGGCTGTAAGTTGGCATCAGGGACGCAAGGGATGCTACCAGTCATTTTGGCTTTAAATTCTGATTAGTCGAATATCCATGACAAAGATCTAATCCCACATAAATTCTGATGAACCAAGAAATCTTAGGAAAACTGGATTTGGGACCGCCTGACCGTTAGCCCGTTAAACTATTATAGTTTGTCGAACTTTTCTGAAAAACGCGACAAATCTTACAAGATTCCACTAAACGATCTCCAAAGCTCTACAAAATCATGCGACAAATCCTGTTCAACTTTGGAGATCCTTTAGTGATTTCTTCAGGGTTTTGTCGGAATTCAGTGAAAAATGCGACAAGGTATAATAGTTTTCAGAATAGATGTTTTAGCTGCGAAACGGGGTTGCGAAACAAGTTGCAAAACCCGAAAACACGCGGATAAAAAAGCGGAACCAACATCACAGTTCCGCCTTCCATCAAACCACAATAATCACGCAGATCAAAACGCAGAATCCACTTCAATCCAACACGCGCTACTCGCCCGTCTTCTTCGCCGCCAGCTCTTTCTTGAGCTTAACCATATCGATCTTTCCGTTCGGAAGGGTAGGGAAGGAGTCGTAGATAAAGAAGTGCTCGGGAATCTTGAAGCGTGCGAGCTTCGAAGCAAGGCTTGCGCGGAGTGCGGCCTCGTCAAATTCACAGCCGTCCTTCATGACAAGCGCGCACGCAACACTTTCGCCCCAGAAATTGTCCGGAACGCCCGCGACGAAAACATTTGCGATGCCCTCTTCTCCCGCGATCACCTTGGAGACTTCCGCAGGGTAAATGTTCTCGCCCGCCCTGACGATTATCTCCTTGATCCTTCCCGAGAAATGCAGATAGCCGTCATCGTCCATGTATCCGATATCGCCGGTGTGAAGCCAGCCGTCCCCGTCGATCGACTGCAGGTCAAGACGCGCCTTGTAGTAGCACGACATGAGGTTAAAGCCCTGCACCTGGATCTCGCCGGCCTGCCCAACACCGCATTCAGAATTCTTGTCGTTGTCGAAGATCCTGATGTCGATCCCGTCTATTGGCTTTCCTATCGTGTGCATTATCCGCTCTCTTGTGTCGTAGTAATCCGTGATGCTGACGGGGGCCATCTCCGACAGGCCGTACGCAGCGGCGAAATGATCATTCGGGAACTTTTCGATCAGCATCCCAACCTGCGCGGGATTAGCAAGCGCGCCGCTCAGAATGGTCGACCGCAGCGTCTTGACCTTCTCCGGATCGAATTCCTTGTTATTCACTATCGCGAGCAGCATGGTCGGAACCGAGTGGAAGACCGTGCATTTCTCCTCATATATCGTCTTAAGGAGCGTACTGGTCCTTATATCATCCGGGATCAATGTCAGGCAGTCCGCCACCGCATTTGCGAGGCACCCTGCAACGAGTCCGAAAATATGGAACAAAGGTAGCATCAGGCAGGCAATGTCCTTATCCGTCAGGAGCAGGCTGTCCCTATTGGAGCATGCAGCATTCAGGATGTTGTAGGCCGAGAGCAGCACGCCTTTTGGAACGCCCGTGGAACCCGATGTATATACCATTACACAGGCATCGTCCGCTTCGACTTTTCCTGCGAACCTGTCCGCAAGATTATCGTATTCTGCGTACCTTTCCTTGAAGAGGACCGTCTTCCTTATGTCGTATATCTTCTTTACAGGGCTGCCTTCCTTAATCAGCAGAGTCTCAAGGTCGCCCGTAAGATTCGTAGTCTCGCCAAGGCAGATATGGGTAACGTCGCCTGATATTGCAGTCTGTATTATCTCTTCGTCGCCCAGGCTGAAATTAATGAGGCATGCGATTGCGCCTAACTTCTGGACCGCATAGAAGGTGAGTATCCAGTTGGCGGAATCAAAACCGCAGATGCCTACATGCGTTCCTTTCTTGACACCCTGGTCCGCGAGGTCTTTCGCGATTATCTGGGAGCACATGTCAATGTCTTTCCATGTGTATGTGTTGCCTTCAGCTTTCAGGACCTCTTTGTCCGGGGCGTTCGAGGCCTTGCAGGACAGGAATTCCTTGAATGACATGAGGCTGAAGTCAGCTTTCTTGGCCGCGACTGTATAGTCCAATATCGATGCAAATCCCGTGACCTCGAAAATATCCTCGACCTCAGGCGATATGTTGACCACCATAAGGGGCTTGTCCCCTAGGCGCTTCTTGAGCGTCAGTAGCTCGCGGAGACCTGCCGATGAGATGTATTCCATTTCAGTGAAATCGATGTCCACGGAATCGACATTCTCGTAATCGACAGAGGAAAGAACAGACCTGAACTCAGGCGAAGTCACGACATCGATTCTGCCGGTCACCGTAATGGTTGCCTTGCGCTCATTTATCTTTGCGACAGCTTTCATGTGATCGTCTCCTCTATTCTAACGCCCGGAACATCTGCGGGATAAAGTCTTTGGATGGTAATCAGTACTAATAGTTTAAGAGTCTTTTCTGTATTTTACAAATCGCACCGGGATCGGGGGAAGGGAAGTGCTGCGATGAGACAGGTCCATGAATAGAATAAACAATTGCGGAAGTGCTTTTCGGACAACTCTAAAAAAATTGACATTTAATTGATGCTGATTTGATGTATTGCACATTTAGAATTATGGCAGTTAATTATTCAGGGGAGAATAGGAGACCAAAATTATGAAAAGAACTATGACCAAAGCAGTTACTGCTTTGCTTGCGCTGTCCATGGTGTTATCGGTAGCATCATGCGGTAAGAAAAAGGGTGCAGCAGGCAAAAGCAATGGCGGAAAGAAGATCTCAGATGACACACCGTGGTTCGACACACAGTTCTACGATGTGGACCAGGGAGTCGATGAGAGCCGGGAATCTGAATACACATTCTCGAGTTTTGTGGGAGCAGACGACAAGTACATAATCCTCCTTACAAACGGCAACTATAAGATGCCCGACAATATCGACTGGTCGAACTACAACTACGCCGATTATTCGATATCCATCCTGTCGATACTGGACAGGGCAACCAAAAAGACAGTAAAAACGATCGACCTGAACACTATCCTCGAAGGCGATGAATATGCCGAGAGTGCCCGCTATATCAACGGAAAGCTCACGGTTATCTTCACTTCCTACGATATGAATTCGATGGGCATGACCGTAAGGGAAAAGGATATCGATTTAACCACAGGAAATGTCACGGAAGTACGTGATTCAGAAGATGAAGGCGTTTTCCAGAAGTCCTTTAAGGTCGGTGACTACACGGTAGATTCCGAGGCAAACTGGAACAATGAGAAAACATTTTTTTATCTGAACATTACCGCACCTGACGGAAGCAAGCAGAGAATTGAAGTCAAGGATGAGCTCAAGAGCATTTATGAGGTCTCGGCAGTCATCCCGCTGAGCGACTCCACAGCCCTGGTTATCGCATATAAGGAATCCGGTGATGCTTACTATGAACTCGACCTCAAGACAGGCAAACTGACAGTGACAGACAGCAAGGACTATGAATGGCTGGATCTTAGTACTTTGTATACAACCTTAAACGGTACAGACGGCAAGGTCTATTACACGACTCCGGCAGGCATCTCACAGATCGATGTCAAGGCAAAGACCGATGAGGAGATGTTCAATTACAGCTGGTGCAATGTTAACAGAAATATTCTGACGAATCTCCAGATCGCCGAAGTATCGGAGGATGCATTCCTTCTCGTCGGCTCGCAGTACGATATCAATCCGTTCTCACAGATGGCTGATTTTAATGATTTCGGCTACAACGTGATCGAGTTCACAAGGGCGGACAAGAACCCCCATGCGGGCAAGACTATCCTTGAACTGTATTCATCCTACGGTTACACGGACAGCAAGATCGCTGATGCGATCCTTGAATATAACGAGAAAAACGGCGATTACTATATCGAAGTCAAAGACCGTTACAAGAACACAGGAACCTTCGATTACAGTGATCTTAGCAGTGACGATGATATGGATACAGCGCTCCTTAACAGCAACGCTGAACTGAGCAACAAGCTCGCCATGGACATCATGAACGGCGAAGGCCCCGACATGCTTATGGATGTCAGTTCCTACGGCCAGCTCAACAGTACTGAATACCTTGCTGATCTGATGCCTTATATCGGAAACCTCGATTCCAATAAGTATTTCACCAACATCCTTGATGCTGCCAAAGTTGACGGCAAGCTCTACAACCTGCCTATAAGCTTCAATGTCGAAGGCATCCAGACTGACGCGAAATATGCCGGCGCATCAGGCGTGGGCTTCACGACAGAAGAGTATGAGAAGTTCCTCAAAGAGACTCTGAACGGAACGGATATTATCAGCTCCGGCCAGGCAATGTATTTCGCAAAACTCTTCAATTCCATGAGCTACAAGTTCATCAAGAACGGCAAGGCAGATTTCTCCGATCCTGACATCGAAAAGCTCGCTGAATTCGTTAAGGACAATGTCCAGCCGCAGAGCACTTCCTGGGATGAAGGGGACACAGACCTTGGAGGCTACAGCACATATGCCATCTACGGCTATAACGCGAGCGAGAACGGACTTGCCATGTATACCGACTGCGGCAACTACTATTTATACTTCAGAGGCATTGAACTGCTGAACGGCGCCACCGCGATCCTCGGAATCCCTTCAACTGACGGACACGGACCTATTGCCGGCCAGTACACCTCGATTGCGGTCTCCTCGCAGTCCTCCAACGTTGACGCATGCGGCGAATTCGTAAAGATGCTCATGTCAGATGAAGTCCAGGAAGGCATTGCCGAGACAGGCTGCTTCGTCCTCAACCGCGAAGCATTCCGTAAAGTCGGCAACGAGGCAGTCGCATACTACAACAAGCAGGGCGGCGTCGAAGTCAACCAGTATGACGACTACGGCAACCCAATTCCTCCGAAGAACACTCTCAAGTTCTCCGAGGCCCAGGTCGACGCTCTCGAAAATATCATCCTCGCATGCACCGCTATGGATACAGAAGACGCTGCGATCAATCTCATCCTCGTCGAAGAGATGCAGCCGTATTTCGCAGGCCAGAAGGACCTCAAATCCGTGCTGAACGTCGCCCAGGACAGAGTCCAGAAAGTATTGGACGAGCGCGGGTGATGAAGGGGCGCGGCCGAACTAACATACCAACAATTGACGGGGACTTTCCCAACCAGTTTTGCTCCCGTCAGCCTTAACCATATAGCCACTCAGAAAGCTCTGCGGTCCGTTTCCAGATCGTGGAGCTTTTAAGATGGATGGAATGCATGCGTTGACTGGCTTTTGCTCCTTCTGAACGTGCGGCCCTGTTAGGACTTAACGGGAGGGTGGATTTTTCGATTTTTCAAGATGAAAAACATGATTCCTGTAATTTTCATAAAAACAGGGACTATTTGTGAAAGATTTAGAAATATGAGGTGATATTCCTAATATTTTCACAAAACAGTTCATTTTTAGAAATTTTATAGGAATCGCAAAAAGTCCGGCCTAAAGTCCGGCTACAGCAACCTCTCTCAGCAACCTTCACCGCGCGCTTTCCCGCCGTTGCCCCGTCAGCCGACGCTCAGCCTCTCTCCCTGATCCGCTCCAGCGAATACTTATCCCCGCCGAAGCGTCCCTCATCCTTGATGCGTGTCTCAAATCCCAAAGCTTTGAACTCTTCCGCAATAGCCTTGATTATCCCGCCTACGTCGAAAACCTGGTCTATCCCGATCCTCAGCTCATCCCCGGTCGACTTGATCGAGAACCTGACCGTTTCAATAGGGAAGTACCCCTTGAGCTCAAAATCGCTCACGAGACTTCCATACTCCTCGGGCAGATCCATCTTGCCGGGGTAGGTGAGAACAAAGGTAAGCTTGTGCGAGGGGACCGTCACTTCAACGCTGTCCTTCTCACCGGCGCGGAATGAAGTCAGATCGATCCCCGCAGCCATGAACCTGCTGAAGTTCTCTTTGCAAAGCTGCGACTTCATCTGCCGGCGGAGCTCTGCGCAATGCTCGCCAAGGGGCTTTTCGCGGAGATCCGCAGTCGATGCCAGAAGCACCGCCTCCGACATATTGACCCTCGTGGCGGACCCGAAGAAAGGTCTTATATCACACGTTATCTTGAACAGCACATCCTTGCCTTCCGCGCCGTAAAGACCGGCCAGCGCGTTTGATATCAAAGCCCCCAGCGCGCACGATGCCGAAGTGTTCCATTCATGTACCATGGCAAGAAACTGCGGCGCGTTTACCGTGAGCGTGTACTCGTGCTGAAGTTCGAGATCCTCGGGTATTTTCCCGCTGGATGTCTGCGGATTATCTGCACAATTTCCGCCGGACACCGGAGCGGTCATATTGTATTTCTCACACGGAATAAAAAGCGTGTTTCCGCTGATCCCTTCCGGCATTACTACGCGCGCTTTCTTATCAGCGAAAAGTCTGTACGGATCGTATCTGTCCTCCTCGCTCAAAGGCGCATCCTTAATCCTTATGTCCGGCACATCAAGCCCCGTTTCCAGCGCATACCGGTAAATAATGTCATTCAGGAAAGCCCACATGCCCTTGTAGTCGGTAAGGCCGTGGAACAGTGACAGCATGAACGCCTTCTCCTCATAAAGAATGTAGAAGAGATATCCGTTTACTTCGTCAGTCCCGAAAAACCTTCCCGTATCATCGTAAGGGAAGAAGGCAACCTCGCGGTTATTGAGTATATAAAAAACTCGCTGCCCATCCCGGACAGGAGTGACACGGTATTCCTCAAAGTCATCAAGCGCACCATTTACGGCACGCTTAAGCTTATCCAGTTCAAGTTCTTTCTTAAGGACAACCCTGATCCTCAAGTTCCTTACAGGCTTATAGAAGAATGCTTTATCGGAATATCCGATCTCACGGAGCCCGTCACTTTCTTCCGGCAACTCAACCATCTCACCGCAGACCGCACCGATCCCTTCGCGGTTAAGAATCTCAGCAACTTTTTCCGCATACTTCAGACTGCCGTCGCTGAAGTGGAATATGAACCTGAACTCCCCGCTGAAAGTATAGACGTTGAGCTTGCGAACCTCGCCTTCGTAGAGCAGCACGTCCTTCACGTGACCTCCAAGGTCAGGCATATCGACTGCTCCCATATAGCTCAAAGTGAATGTCGGCCTGAGATCTAACGGGAACGTCCCGGTCTCCGCAATGCCTTTTGCAATATATCTTAAGTATTCAGGCGAAATCTGGCGCTTTACGCTCGCCCTGAGCCTGGGACCGATAGTTCCAAATCCTTCTTCAACAAGATCAATATCACGAACTGATATCTGTGCGCCAAGCGAGCAGTTTACGAAGGTGTCTGGTATGCCG
>JAIKYD010000056.1 GCA_024683485.1 Saccharofermentans sp.
AAATGTTGGTAAAAGTGAGCAGTCTTTGGTCGGGACTTATGCTGCACCCTTATCTTTCAGTTGTATGTGATGAGTGTTCCTGCCGTTGGCGGATGAAGCAGCCACAGGTGTATCGGCACGCTTGATCGGAGTGATACGGACCGCTGATGGCCTTACATTCCTGGATGTTTCAGCGCGGGAAACCTGAGTCTTTTTTGTTGCCGTGGCGGAATAGACAACGGATTCCTCTTCTCTGTCTTTCCAATAATCCAGGCAGGAAGAAAAGGCTTTGATCGTTATGAGAATAAAAAACAGGAATATAAGCATATCGAGTGGTGACATTTTAAAACCTCCCAAACAGTTCATATGTTCTTTGCTGGAGGTAATATATCACAGTATAAGTGCTAATAATGGGACTGAAAATGGTTTTTATGGAAAAACGAACAAAAATTCGCAAAAGAGGCCATCTCTGTTTTAGAGACAGCCTCATCATATCTTATCAGCTGGTATGTATCCGGATCCTGTTCAACTTCCAAGTCGGGATGCACCTATCCTGACTGCTCCATTCCCGATCATTTCTTTAGCGGATTCTGATGTTCTGATGCCGCCGGCGGCTTTGATCCTTACTTCAGGATCCACATTTTTCCTCATCAGGATAATGTCTTCTGCCTTTGCACCGGAACTGCCGAACCCTGTCGATGTTTTTATGAAATCAGCATGGGCGTCACTTACGATCCTGCAAAGACGGACTTTCTCATCTTCTGTCAGATCGCATGTTTCTATGATTACCTTAAGCAGTGCGCCTTTTGCATGGACAGCATCTGCTATGAGTTTTATCTCATTGTAAACCTCATCAAACCTTCCTGATTTGACAAAGTTGATGTTGATCACCATATCGATTTCGGATGCGCCGTTATCGCACGCATCCTTGGCTTCAAAGAGCTTGACGGCTGTTGTCTGGTACCCGTTTGGAAATCCGATGACGGTACAAACTGCCATCCTTCCTTTGGAGAACCTGACTGCATCTTTAACAAAACATGGAGGGATGCATACAGATGCAGTGCCGAGCGATACAGCTCTTTCGATGAGTTCTTCTATGTCTTTTTCGGAAGCAGTAGTCTTGAGATTTGTAAGATCAACATAACTCATGATGTTGCCGGGATCCGGGCTGTTGGTGTCTGCGGCAGGACAGAAGTCTCTCTTATAAGACCTGCCTATCAAAGATGTAAGAACAATGCCTGCAATAGTATTAAATCCTGTGATTTCCCCCATATTGCATGGTGTTCTGTATCCGTCACCATATATAAGCAGCGGGATACATTCCCTTGAATGATCAGTTGAAGGTGTGGAAGGGTCACACCCGTGGTCGGCAGTAATGATGAGAAGGTCATCAGTTCTTAACTTTGCAAGGACCTTTCCAAGGGCATCATCAAATTCATGCATAGCAACGGCATAACCTTCAATATCATTCCGGTGACCGTATTTCATATCGAAGTCCACAAGATTTGTGAAGCAGAGACCTGAAAAGTCCCTGTCCATCATCGCGATAGTTTTATTGATGCCATCTGTGTTGCCCTTTGTCGGATTGGATTCCGTAAGCCCTCTTCCTGCAAAAAGATCATAGATCTTTCCTATAGATATCACGTCATATCCCTCATTCTTAAGAATATCGAGCATCGTTGATGATGGTGCGGCAAGTGAAAAGTCGTGACGGTTCTCTGTTCTTGTGAAATTCCCGGGTTCACCTGTAAAGGGACGGGCAATGACCCTTCCAACAGCGTGGTCACCGCACATGATCTCTCTGGCTTTTGCACATATACCGTACAGTTCATCCAAAGGTACTATATCCTCATGTGCTGCTATCTGAAGAACGCTGTCTGCTGATGTGTAGATTATCAGCTTGCCGGTCTTCATATGTTCTTCACCATAATCCCTTATTACGTCTGTTCCGCTGTAAGGTTTGTTGCAGAGGAAACCTCTCCCGCAGGCTTTTTCCAGTTTTTCCATGATCTCATCGGGAAATCCGTCAGGATAAGTCGGCTGGGGCCTTTCGGAAATGACTCCCGCTATTTCCCAGTGACCTATAGTTGAATCTTTTCCTGCAGATATCTCTCTGATCCTTGCGTATGAGCCGATAGGGGAAATGACCGTGTCCTGTGCTTTTTTGTAACTGATTATCCTCGGATCATCTTCACCGTCGATCTCCAGAAGTCCCATTTTCGAGAGATTCGGATAAGGGTCATTCGAAAATGAAAGCACGGCTGCCAGTGTATTGCTTCCCTCATCGTTGAACTTTGCGGCATCCGGTGCATTTCCTATTCCGAAACTGTCTAAAACTATCAGAAAAACACGTTTTGCCATATGGGAGCCTCCCTTATTGTTCTATTTGAATAATACAGCAATCATACCATTATGGTTATATCTGTGATATAGTTTGCGGGGCAAATCCGGAAAGTGTCAATGAAAGTAATGAACGACGAGAAAACATTCGCAGAACTCGACCTGTCTCCCGAGGTAATGGGTGCCTTGAAAAAGATGGGGGTAAAGAGACCCACGACTATCCAGCAAAAAGCAATTCCGCTCTTGATGGACAATGTCAGTGTGATCGCAAAAGCTCCGACCGGAACGGGAAAGACATTTGCTTTTGGTATTCCGATACTTGAATATCTCAATATGGATTCAAAGTTCGTCCAGGCTCTTATCCTGTGCCCGACACGAGAATTGGCTCTTCAGATTACTGCCGAACTTAAAGGCCTTGCGAAGTTTATCAAGGGTTTCAGGATCGCTGCTCTTATCGGAGGGCAGAGCATGCGACTTCAGGCAGAAAAGATTGAGAAAAAGCCTCAGGTAATAGTGGCAACACCCGGCCGTCTTCTTGATATGGTGGGAAGAAAACTGGTTGACATCTCTGATATTTACACACTTGTTCTGGATGAAGCCGATGAGATGCTCAAGATGGGTTTTATTAATGATATAAGAAAAATAATGGAGATGACACCGAAGGATAAACAGATCGCTCTGTTCTCCGCAACAATGCCGCGTGAGATTCAGGACATCACATGGGAATTCATGGCAGGAAGTGCTGAGATCGATGTAATGCCCAAGGCGGAGGATCACCCGGATATTGATGAATACATGGTGGAGTGTCCGGAAAAAGACAAGCTGAAATCGGTTATTAGGATAATGTCAAAAGAGGATCTCCGGAAAGTGATCGTATTCTGCAACACGAAGGTTCAGACTTCAAAGGTCGGCCAGCAGCTTACTGCGGCAGGCGTCTCCGCAAGGATCCTTCACGGCGACTGCAGTCAAAGGGAACGCAATAAAGTAATGGATCTCTACAGAGCGGATAAGTTCGATGTTCTTGTTGCCACTGATGTCGTGGCACGAGGGATCGATGTCGATGATATTGAGGCTGTTTTTAATTTTGATATCCCCAAAGAAAATGAACTCTATCTTCACAGGATAGGCCGTACAGCCCGTGCCGGCAAAGCGGGAAAAGCATTCTCTCTGGTTGCCTATCTGGACCGTCCGAGGATGGAAGAGATCATCAGATATACAAAGATAGATCCCAAG
The DNA here is from genome assembly GCA_024683485.1 of Saccharofermentans sp. Classification (GTDB taxonomy): domain Bacteria; phylum Bacillota; class Clostridia; order Saccharofermentanales; family Saccharofermentanaceae; genus Saccharofermentans. Next base: position 3,553 of record JAIKYD010000056.1, read on the forward strand.
CCGTATGAGATCTGAACCGGAAATCAGCTGTGTGCTTTCTTCGGTGCTTTTTTGACTATTCCCTTATATGTGGAAGGGTTAAGGAATACGATAAGCGGCATGAGTTCAAGTCTTCCTGCCAGCATATCGAAAATAAACACCCACTTGGATACTGTTGAGAAAAACGCGTAGTTTTGTGTTGGTCCTACAAGCGCAAGACCGGGTCCGATGTTATTTAGTGTTGCTGCTACGGAAGAAAAGACAGTAATAAGATCATGCCCTTCGAATGCAACGATAAACATGGACGAAACAAATGTTACAAGGTAAATAAAGAAATAGAGAGCAACTGAATGCTCGATATCGCTGTCAACAGTCTTGCCGTCCACATAGATCTTCTTTACTGTTCTCGGGTGGATGTAGGTGTTGATCTCTCTCTTGACCGTTTTGAACATGATCTGGAATCTGGCGATCTTAATACCGCCGCCGGTAGAACTTGCGCATGCACCGATGATCATGAGACAGAGAAGCAGGAATTTGGCTACTGACGGCCATAAGTCAAAATCAGTGGTAGCAAAACCTGTTGTCGTGATAATAGTTGATACCTGGAAGAATGAATGTCTCAGAGTCTCCCCGAAGCTGCAGTAGAGACCGCGTATCGAGAAACAGATAATACCTGTTGCCAAAGCGACAACTGCCAGATAGACCTTGATCTCACTCATCTTAAAAGCCTTGGATATCTGTCTGGTCGTAAAATAATAATAGAAATTGAAGTTTGCTCCAAACATTATCATAAAGACCGCAACGATCCACTGGATAAGAGGTGAATAGGAGGCGAAGCTGTCATTGCGCACACCGAATCCTCCGGTACCTGCGGTTCCGAAAGCCGAGCAGACGCTGTCGAACAGAGGCATTCCACATGCAAAGAGGATAACGATCTCAGTTATGGTCACTGCAAGATAAATAAGATAAAGCATCTTGGCAGTGGACCTGACCTTTGGAACGATCTTGCCGACGGAAGGACCGGGGCTTTCCGCTCTCATAAGGTTCATATTGGATCCGCCAGTCATAGGAACAACTGCCAGAAGGAATACCAGAACACCCATGCCACCGATCCAATGCGTAAGTGAACGCCACATAAGTGAAGTGTGTGACATAGCTTCGACGTTGGTCAGTATGCTCGCACCTGTAGTGGAGAAACCTGAAGCGGTCTCAAACATTGCGTCAGTGAAGGAAGGAATCTCTTTTGTAAGAATGAAAGGAATACATCCGCAGATACTGAGGACGATCCACGAAAGAGCGGTTGCAACACAGCCGTCTTTGATAAAGACCGTCATATTCTTTGGTTTCTTCATCGAAATGACAAATCCCAGACCTATATAAGTAATAGCGAGCACTATATAGTAAATGACCTGGCTCTCACCATAGAAAAAACCGCAGAGTACAGGCAAGAGCATCAGTACTCCTTCGATCAGGAGAACTTTGCCCAGGATGTAAACAAGCATTCTTATGTTCATCTTAAGATATCGGTAAGAGTGGTAAAGCCCTTATTCTTTGTTACGATCATCACGCTGTCACCAACTTCGATGGAATCGTTACCTGTAGGGATAATGATCTTTCCCGAACGGTTGATAAAGGATACGAGAGTGTTAGGCTTAAGCTTCATATCCTTGAGCTGTTTGCCTGTTGCGTTTGAAGGTTCCATTACCTTGAACTCTATGGCTTCCGCTCTTTCATCAAATAGATGATACATGACTTCAACGTTGCTTCCGATAGAAGCCTGTTTTGCACGTGCATATGTGATGATAGCCTCGGACGTTATCTGTTTGGGATAGATAACACTTCCGAGATCAAGACGGTTGATAACATCTGTAAAACTGATCTTGTTGATCTTGGTTACGGATTTGATCCCCTTGGAGATCTGTCTTGCAAACAGCGCAAGCATTATGTTCTCTTCATCGATACCGGTCAGTGCGACTACTGAATCGACATCTCTTATTCCTGTTTCCTCCAAAAGTGATTCATTAATGCCGTCTCCGTTAATGATAGTTGCTTTTGGAAGAAGTTCACTCAATTCATCACAGCGCTTGACATCCTTCTCGATTATCTTTACATCGATGCCGGTCTTGATCAGCTGGTCAGCAAGATAGAATGCGGATTTTCCGCCTCCGATTATTATCGTGCTCCTTACGGAATTAGTATTGAAACCGATCGATTTAAGGAAAGAATGGCAAACCTTTCTGGTTGCAACGATAGAAATGATGTCTCCTGCGGAAAGTTCGAAAGAACCGTTAGGGATAGTAACCTCATCGCCGCGTTCAACGCCTACGATGACGAGATCATTAGTATAATTGCTTCCCAGATATGCAATGGTCTTTCCATCAAGAACATTGCCTTCAGGAATCTTGATCTTAACAAGCTCCGCACTGCCGTGAGCAAAGGAGTTGATCGAGATGGCAGCAGGAAGGAAGAGAATACGTGCAGCTTCAACGGCTGCTTCGTATTCAGGATTTATGATCATTTCAAGACTGAGCTTGGATCTCAGGTAAGGAATCTCCTTGCCGTAGTCAGGATTTCTGACACGTGCGATAGTTGCGAGATTCCTGTTGAACTGCTTAGCAATCGTGCAGCAAAGAAGGTTAAGTTCATCAGATTCAGTGACGGAAATGAACAGGTCAGCTGAAGCGACACCGGCCTCCTCAAGAACCCCGTGACTTGCTCCGTTGCCTATAACGCCCATACAGTCGCAGAGGTTTGCGAGTTCTGTAAGGCGGTCGACATTCTTGTCAATGATGACAAGATCGTGTCCCTCTTCGGCAAGTCTGTTTACCAGTGTGTCGCCGACTTTGCCGGCACCTACTACGATGATCTTAAGTCCTTTTCTGCCCATAATTCTCAAATCCCGAATAACTCTTTGACTGCATCTTTCTTAACGCCTGAGCCGATGACCACGATCTTGCCGGTAACATCGGAAGCGCCTGTTCTGACTTCGGATTCTTCAGGCACAAAGTCGAAATGTATCCATGTGCCGTCTTCGCCTGCAACGATGCCCTTTGAACGGAGGATCATACCGTATTTGCCGGAATCATCCAATGCCCTTAAAGCATTCTCGATCTCAGCTTTTGTGAAACGCCTCGATGTCTCGAATCCGATAGAATCAAAGACTTCGTCAGCGTGATGATCATGATGGTGATGATGGTGGTGTTCATGTTCATCGTCGTCATGGTGGTGGTGATGCTCATGTTCGTCGTCATCATCGTCGTCATGATGGTGATGATGTTCGTGCTCGTGTTCATCTTCATCATCGTCGTCATCATCGTGATCATGATGGTGATGCCTGCATTCTTCGCAATCGCAGTCCTCGTCATGGTCATGGTGGTGATGATGTTCATGCTCGTGCTGCTCTGCCTCAAGCAGTGCTGCAGCCATGTCAGCTGCGGTAAGAGGCTCTTCTATAGCCTTGAGTATCTGAACCCCCGAGAGTTCATCCCAGGGAGTGGTGATGATCTGCGAGTGATCATTGATCTCACGGATCAGAGAAATTGCCTGATCAAGCTTATCCTGTGCGATATTGCCTGTACGGCTCAAAATGATCGTTCCTGCGTATTTTATCTGGTTCTCATAGAACTCCTTGAAGTTCTTCAGATAGATCCTGCACTTGGAAGCATCGATAACCGTAACAGTTCCGCAGATCTCTGTTCCATCAACACGCTTAACAGCGGCAACAACATCAGAAAGTTTGCCGACACCGGAGGGTTCAATGAGGATCCTGTCGGGTGCGAACTGCTCGATAACATCCTTCAGTGCAGTACCAAAGTCTCCGACGAGACTGCAGCAGATGCATCCTGAATTCATCTCGGTGATGTTGATCCCTGACTCTTTAAGGAATCCGCCGTCTATGCCGATCTGACCGAACTCGTTCTCGATAAGAACAAGTTTGGCACCGTTGTATCCGTCAGCGATAAGTTTCTTGATCAGTGTTGTCTTGCCTGCTCCCAGAAATCCTGAGAAGATGTCAACTTTTGTCATTAAAAAACCTCTTTTCTATTTGCCTCAATTAAAATATATAACTTCATTGTCGGGCTTGCTTGTTATTGCATAGTCCTCGACCTGGAGACATGGAACGTTTATCTTGCCTCCCTGTCCGTCGTCATCCTCAAAATACCTTACCGTACCTGTAACCTTAAGCCACTGGTTAACGGGGAAATTGGATCTGAATTCGTAAAAACAGAGAACGCCCATCATCTGGATATCAGCTGCACAGCAGGTGTAGGCCTGTCTCTGGAGGACAAAGGCACGTCCGTTGAATTCCCGTAAAATGACCGACTGCCCGATAAGGCTTATTCTCTTGCCGTTATAACGGTTCATATTGTCCATAGCATCTGTATAGAACAGACCGAAATCCTCAGCTGCTATATGGCAAGGATCCTGCTTAAGGTCAAAGGGCAGGTGGTCCTCGATCCTAATGATCTTGTTGTCTTTGCCAAGGAAATTGATGCTCATGCCGGGATTTACAGCCTTGACAGAACCTCTCAGTTTGGGGATATTGTCTTTCTCCTCATCAACCCTGTTGAAGATTACAGTATCTCCGTATCTGAAATAATCAGCAAAGAATGTCTGCATGTTCTTGAAATATTCGCCATAGGTGGAAGCATCGATTACAACAACGGCAGCTGCAAGTGCCCATCGTTCGGGCACGTCCACTTTCTCGAAAAACTCTGACGGCGAGACTGAGCCGTTCCATTCGATGAAGACTATACCGGGTTTATATTTGGCTTCAATATCGAAAGTCAGCTCTTTTGTGACTTCGTCCGTATCGCAGTTTATGACAACAGGGTTTGCACCCTCATAGTTCTCCTGAATATATTCCTCTTCGCCTTCTTCCGTGTTGATTACTACGACTTTGCGGTTTTTAAAGTTCTCTCCGCCGATCCATGAACAGATTACGGAAGTCTTACCGCTGTCCAGAAATCCGGTAAAAAAGTAGACCAGACAATCATCCATAAAAGTGTACCTCGTTTAACAGATATTATTTTGTCCCTGAATTGTTATTATTTCAAGCAAGAAAAGTAATAAAATCAAATATCATGATTTTTGATTTTTTGGAGTTTTAATGAAATCGGTCAAGATCGGCGGCATTACAATTAATAATCCTGTGGTATTGAGCCCTATGGCGGGAATAAGCAGTCTCCCGTTCAGGGTCATATGCAATGAAATGGGTGCCGGTTACAGTCCGACAGAGCTCGTCAGTGCGAGATCCATCAGATATAACGGCATTGATAAGAGTCTCCGTTATATGAGGATATTGCCTGAGGAAGAGGGGATTACCGCAATCCAGCTTTTCGGGAGTGAACCGGAGGATTTTGAGGCTGCAATAGAGACAATAATGGATACGCCTGTCCTCAAGGAAGTCTCGATGATCGATATAAATATGGGATGTCCTGTTCCCAAAGTCGTTAAGACAGGTTCCGGAAGTGCTCTTATTGAGGATCCAGATAGGGCTTCAAATATAGTAAAAGCCTGCAAGAAAACGGTGTCGCAGCTCCCGAGACCCGTCCCTGTGACTGTGAAGACTAGAGCCGGTTATAACGCTGATGATAAGGGAAAACCGGATTTTGCCAGGGCATTGGCAGATGCAGGCTGTGATATGATTTGTGTCCACGGAAGGACAAGAACGCAGATGTATCACGGAGAAAGTTCCAATGAGGCAATTTCCGTTATGAGAGAGGCCGTAAGAGGATACGAAATACCTTTTTTTGCGAACGGGGATATAACAGATGCGGGTTCAGCGCGCAAGGTCTTTGAGCAGACAGGCTGTGACGGCATAATGATAGGCCGGGCTGCAAGAGGAAATCCGTGGATATTCGGGCAGATCCTGGCAGGACTCGATGGCAGGGAGATACCCGCAGATCCTGCACCTGAGATCAGAAAGGAAATGCTGATCCGGGAACTTGAAGGAAGGCTCAAGTATCTTCCTGAAGATGTGGCGGTAAGGGAATTCAGAAGCGTGATGCCATACTATATCAAGGGGATTCAGGGTGCGGCCAGGATAAAAGTGCAGCTTGTCAGCGCCGTTAGTTTTGAGGAAGTAAAGGAGATAATAGAACTTGTCTGACATAATAATCACAATACTTGCCGTTATAGCAGGCAGTCTGATGTGTTTTGAAGGCTATAAACTTTTCCGGTTAAGTCTGGGTATTGCAGGTGCTGTCGGAGGCTTTGCCCTTGCAAGATTTCTGATCAATCTGACCGGGGAGATGGGTCTTGAATGGAATGGAATCGCGAAAACCGCAGTGTTGCTGCTGTTCACGCTGGGTCTCGGCATCCTTGCATTTAAACTTTATATGAAGGCGCTGATCGCCATAACGACTATCGTGTGTGCTCTGTGGTTCTACGATGATTTCAATTTCCTTTTCGAGCGTGTGACAAATAACGCTCTCCGTATTGTCCTGACATTTGGAGCAGGTCTTTTTGCGGGAGTTTTGATAGGCATTATCGTATATTATGCCCAGAAATGGACTATCAGCCTGTTTACGGCATTTGCAGGGGCAAGGATCATCTCGGGCGTGCTGTCACCAATCCTGTGGTCCGGTATCCTGTCAGGTGAATATGCCGGAATCATTGAACAGAGGGTGCTTGGACCGGATATCGGAATCAGTTATCCGCTTGTCCGTGTGCTGGTCCTGACAGCCTTCTGTGTGGCCGGTTTTGTGATCCAATTAAAAACATCAAAAAAATAGTATGAAAAATAGTTTGACCAAATACCTTATGCTTGTTAAAATTTGGCTGGATACATATTTAGGGATATGTGTCCGGAATAATTAATTACGACAATTTTCTTAATCTATCCCTTATTCCATGTCGAGGGCATTCCGATTTACCGGGATGCCCTCGGCGTGTTATAGGGAATTTTTGTCATTGTTAGCCCCAGGAACCGGCTCAGACCATCAGTTGACCTTGTTTACCGGATTGCCGTCAAGGAATGCCCTGAGGTTTTCAGCAGCCATATCTATTAGCCGGATTCTTGTTTCCACAGGCGTCCAGGCAATATGGGGAGTGATCACGCAGTTTGGCGCGCCGAGCAGAGGATTATCCGTAAGCATAGGTTCAACGCAGACAACATCAGCCCCGTAGCCGCCTAAAAGACCGCTGTCCAGGGCTTCCCTTACGGCAGATTCGTCTACCACAGGACCTCTGGCGCAGTTGATCAGTAACGCTCCTGGTTTGAAAAGAGCAAGCGAATCCCTGTTGATGATCTCTCTTGTCCCGTCCGTGAGCGGACAGTGGAGTGACACGACATCAGCTTTGCTGACACCTTCTTCAAACTCCAGATACCTGACGGCAGTTCCGGACAGATCTGCTGTTGTGCCTGTCAATGAAGTGTCGTGAGGAGTTGCGGTTACCTTCATCCCGAAGCCTGACGCGATCATGGCAACTCTTTTGCCTATCTTGCCCGGGCCGATTATATGGATAGTTTTGCCGGCAAGTTCGGTTAATGGCGCCAGAAAATAGCAGAATTGAGGACACCTGCACCAGTCTCCGTTCATAACAGAAGCTGAGTGAAGCCCAGTCCGGTTTGTCAGTTCGAGGAGAAGCGCCATGGTGTGCTGGGCCGTGGCAAATGTTGCATATTCGGGAACATTGGTTACTGTGACACCATGTTCAGTTGCAGCTTCAAGATCCACAACATTGTAGCCGGTCGCAAGAACACCGATATATTTGAGATTGGGAAGCTTATCAAAGACTTCTTTGTCAAAGACTGTTTTGTTTGTTATTGCACACTCTGCATCCTGCATCCTTCCGATCAACTGTTCTTTGGAAGTGGTGCTGTAGGCCGTGACTTCGCCGAATTCTTCAAGTGCACCCCAGGAGATGTCACCGGGATTTGCAGCCGAGCCGTCAAGAATAACTATCTTCATATATTTGCCTCCGGATTGTTTTCGGTTAGTAATGGAATAATTTTAGCAGTAAAAAATACTGCAAGAGTGTTAATGTTATATCAGAATAATAACGGAAGGTCAGTATTCCATTAAGAGGGCGGTCTCAAATCTATGTATATCATTTGTTACGGTAAATCTCCCAAGGCAATTACAACAGGACAGAAACTGATAAACGGGATCGGAGGCCGGTATGTTACGGGGACCGAACTTATAACCGGAAGTTTTGTTATCTCTGAAGGCGAGACAGACTGCGCCATACTCATGATCATGCCATTGGAAATGGCCATCAAGTCTATGGAGGAGACTATCACGGATAAGACACGTGATCTCCCGGTTATCGCAGTTTCTCCTGAGGGAAGGTATGCTGCAATTCTTAGGCGCGGAAGCAGGCCCTATGAACAGGGTGCGGATAATGTTTATTCCGCTGTCGTCAAAGAACTGGGTCCATTTTGTTTCTCTGGCTTTGAGGGCAGGGCGGAGACAACCAACGATCTGACTGACCTTGTGACCGGATATGATATGACAGTTAATGACAGGGAGGTTCTCGGGAAGATAAATGATAAGATCCGGAATGGCGGGAAAGTCAATGTCTATACGGATCTTCCCGTTATCTTTGCTGATCCGGTAATTGACCCCATGACATATTCACTGCACAGCTATCCTTATGATATGAGGGATGATTTTATCAGGCAGTACAAGGCTTCTAAGGAAGGAAAGACCGAGCCGTCTGTGTTCATCACCTGTGCTTATCTCGGTGATGAAGATGATGACAGGAATCTGATCCTTGTCCCAAAACTCTTAAGTTTGGGAATTGAGATCAAGACCAGGACGGATCCCGACTATTGCCGTACTGCCATCAGGAAATCCCTGATAAATCATCTGCTGAATCCTGATGCGGTGGCCAGAGTGGGTTCCACATATTCTGCAAGGGAAAGCACTATCATTAAAGGAATAGCCGGGGAACTCGGCGCTGAGGTCGTATCAATTGACTCTGACAGACGGACCAAGGCGAATATCCCTATGGAGATGACATTCTCGCCTGATAAAAAGAATGATACCGCCACTGCTCTTGCTTACCTTGCGAGCCGTGAGGGTTCCCTGGTCATAAGAAGATCGGCATCTGCGAGGGGACTTGTGTTCTCGGTTGCTGTAAACAGGGAAAATATCATCTTGCCATAATAAAAGTTAGGATATAATAAGTTTATGCGGCCTTTGCCGCAGGGAAAAGATATAAGGATTAGATTAACGATTTGGAGGTACATCAAATGAAGAAGCTTGAAGGGAACAAACTTGTGGCTTTATTGATCTCTGCAGGTATGGCGGTAACGCTTCTTGCCGCTTGTTCCATAAATACTGATGAATTGGAACAGGGAATATATGATCTGGGCAATGCCTTCACAAGCCAGACCGTTACAGAGACCGAGATAGAGACCGTGCCTGTGACAACGACTGAGTCTGAGGAAACAACGGCTGAGACGACTGCGGAGCCGACCGCTACTCCGACTCCTACACCTACTCCCACGGCAACGCCTTCTCCGACGCCCCTTCCGCAGCGTGTGGATTTCTCTGATTATACGGATATTGATCTTTCCGACACATTTACCGTAACGGTTGAGAATTTCGGTGAGAAAACATATTCTGATGACAACAAGGAACTTCTTGCCACTTTTGAGGGGAACAGACTGGTTGTAACAAAAGCCGCCAACAAGACCATCGGAGATTCGATTAACCTTCTGGTTGACGGATTCTATACTGAAGCTGAAGGAGCCTACAGCAGGGCAGTTGCCAAGGCCAAGACCGAATACAATCTTACCGGTGTTATCGAGAATCCTTCGGCTGTAACGGTGGATTTCGAATATGCGACCAACGGCCGTGCGCTCTCAGTTCTCATGATCTATGAGGTTAAAGGTGTTGAAACGGACGAGACAACAGTCATTGACTTCGCAAGTTTTGATATGCTCTCAGGTCAGTACATTAATTTTGCTTCCATAAGCAAGGATCCTGCAGGTCTTGAGGATGCTCTGAGAAGAGGACTTGAGAATTCGCTTAAGATTCAGCCCACGCCCACGCCTACACCTTCAATATCTCCTGTAAGACCTCAGGAGACGGTTGAAACAACGGAAGTGGTAGAAGAAACTGAAGCAAAGAAGGTTCCTTCTGCTTATGAATTTGAGGCTTTGTACTTTGCTCCGGGTACTGAGGTATCTGATGCCCAGAACAGTGCATTCGCAACTGTTTACGGAATCTATGACGGAACTGTCTACAGCGCGGTTATTGATATTAATGCTTATGCGGATCTTCTGAACCGTTACGGTGCTTCATTATTCTCCGTCTGATATCCGCATTCCGTCAGCATTCTTAAAACAATAATTTACACCGGCCGCTTAGGGAATTTATCCCGGGCGGCCGGTGTTTTGATGTCCGGAAAGCAGGAATTGAAGTGGCATGTGATATAATTTTCAAATTAGGAGGATAACAGGATGAAGAAAAACAGATTGCTTGCTCTGTTGCTGGTTTCAGTAATGGCGGCAGGCATGGTTACGTCATGTGATAACCCTGTAAAGGATACAGCTGTAAGTTCAGAGACTTCGGCTGCTGTTCAGACAGAGCCTTCCGCAGTACCAACAACGGTCACAAATGAACTTTCCGGATATAAGGAACTGCCGGTTGCGGAAGTTGCCGATGAAGACGACGGCAAGATACTGATCTACAGTTATAACAGGGAGTTTGCTGCTCTTGCAGAGAAGTATGCAGGCATCACGGATAACGATTACGAGTTTGTTGAGATATCAGATGTTGATGAATACCAGGAAAAACTTGATGCTGTTCTTGCCAATGGTAACGGGGCTCCCGATATCTTCGTATGTGATGCTGCTTTTGCAAAGAAATATATAACATCCGGCAAGGCCATCGCTATAAATGATCTCGGAATAGACTATTCCGAGTGTGCGGATATGTTTGACTATACGCTCAGGTTTGCAAGCGACGATGACGGTGTCATAAGAGGTCTTGCATGGAAAGCCTGTCCCTGTGGTGTTTTCTATGAGAGAACCCTTGCGGAAAAATACCTTGGAACATCAGATCCTGATGAACTTGCGGCTTCTTTTGCATCATGGGATTCTGTGCTCGGAACTGCCGGAAAGGTTAATACGGATTCTGAAGGTTCCGTAAAACTGATCCCTGGATATACCGAGATCTATGATGCTTTCCTTGCTTCACGCAGTACCGGATGGTTAAAGGACGGAGAAATCAATATCGATCCGGATGCTGAGGGGCTTTTCGATTATGCAAAGACTCTGTACACTGATGATCTTACGTTCAATGCCGAGAAATGGTCGGATTCATGGAACAGCAGGATGTCAAACAGGACTGTAGTATCTTATTGGGGTTCTTTGCAGTTCGCGAAATATCAGCTTGCACTTAATCCCGGTGAAGGGTCTGCGGTCAATCCGACAGCGGGTGACTGGGGGATCACATCCGCACCTGAGAATTACTTCAGCGGCGGAGCATGGGTAATGGTATCAAGTTATTCCGGAAAGAAAGCAACAGCTGCTGAGATCATAAGAGCTGTCTGCATCAATGAGGATAACCTCAAAGATATGGTGAATAAGGGTGAGTTCGCAAACAGCATCAGGCTCATGACTGAAGCATCTGAAGATGATAAGTTTGCATTTATGTGGCTTGGCGGACAGAATCCGTACAGCGTTCTTCTGAACAGTGCACTTAATGCCGATGCTTCGCTCTATATAGTTGATGAAGATAAGTACAGAAGAGCATATAGTGCTGTGGTCGGTGCCTATTCCGAAGGCGCTTTTGAGACTGCGGATGAAGCAAAAGAAGCCTTCGCAGAAGAGTTTACCGAAGCAGAAGAACTTGATGAGGAAGAGCAGGAGGATGATGAGGAACAGGATTAAAGACTTTTACGGCAACCTGTTCTGTTAAATTCAGTTTGTTTATGGGACTGTCCCCGGAAGACCGGGCGCAGTCCTGTTTTTTATTTGCGGAAATTGCGGACAAACGGAAACAAAAATGTGACATAAGACATAGAATGTTTATATTTGCTTTGTTCAAAACGTCTAAATGATAGTGTAGAATGATTAGGTCTTTAATAATAAAAATGCGGAGGCTAGCAATATGAGATTCGGGCATTTCGATGACTTGAGAAAAGAATACGTAATCAACACTCCAAAAACTCCTTATCCGTGGATCAACTATCTGGGCAATCAGGGCTTTTTCTCCCTGATCTCCAATACGGCAGGCGGCTATAGTTTTTATATGGACGCAAGGCTCAGAAGGATCACCCGTTACCGTTACAACAACGTTCCGCTGGATATGGGCGGCCGTTATTTCTACATCAATGATAACGGAACGATCTGGAATCCCGGCTGGTCTCCGGTCAAGACGGAACTTGATGAATATGAGTGCCGTCACGGTATGGGCTATACGGTTATCAAGGGCAAGAAGAACGGTCTCAAGGCTGAGGTAACATTCTTTGTTCCCCAGAACTATGACGGCGAGGTTCAGCAGGTCGTGCTTACCAACGAAGGCACGGAAGCAAAGGACTTCTCTCTCTTCTCAATGGCAGAGTGGTGTCTCTGGGATGCCCAGGATGACTGCACCAATTTTCAAAGGAATTTCTCCACAGGCCGTGTTGAGATCGAGGGATCCACTATCTATCACGTAACAGAATACAGAGACAGACGTAATCACTATGCTTTCTATACTGTAAATGATGAGATCGACGGTTACGATACGGACCGTGACGCTTTCCTCGGCAGCATTTACAACGGATGGGACAACCCGGAGACGGTTAAGGCCGGCAAGGCTTCTGATTCCTTTGCTGACGGCTGGTCTCCTATTGCTTCCCATTATAAGAAGATCACTCTCGCACCCGGTGAGAGCAAGACTCTGATCTATATCCTCGGCTATGCTGAGAATCCGCAGGACAAGAAGTTTGCTTCTGAAAAGCCTGCAAACCTCCTTACAAGAGAGACATGGGTCCTCAACAAGGAGAAGGCATACGCAATGATCGACAAGTACAACACACCTGAAAAGGTTGCTGAAGGACTTGAGGAACTCCGCACAACATGGGAGAACCTGCTGAGCATTTACAAGGTCGATACACCTGATGACAAGGTCAACCGCATGGTCAACATCTGGAACCAGTATCAGTGCATGGTTACATTCAACCTTTCACGTTCCGCTTCCTACTTTGAGTCCGGTATCGGCCGTGGCATGGGATTCAGAGATTCCAACCAGGATATCCTGGGCTTCGTTCACCAGATTCCTGACCGCGCAAGGGCAAGACTCATCGACATAGCTTCAACACAGCTTTCTGACGGCGGCTGCTATCACCAGTATCAGCCACTTACCAAGAAGGGTAATGCTGATATCGGCGGCGATTTCTCTGACGACCCGCTCTGGATGATCATGTCTGTTGCAGCTTATATCAAGGAGACAGGCGACTGGGGAATCCTCGATGCAAATGTTCCTTTCGATGACGATCCGGAAGGCAAGCACACCATGCTCGAGCACCTCAATGTTTCCTTCTATCACATCGTAAACAATCTGGGACCTCACGGGCTGCCTCTCGCAATGAGAGCTGACTGGAACGACTGTATTAACCTGTCATGCTTCTCAGATACACCCGGTGAATCTTTCCAGACATACACAAATCCCAAGTTCAAGGCTGAGGGCGGTTATTCCAAGATCGCTGAATCTGTATTCGTTGCAGCCCTCTTTACATACACAGGACCCGCTTATGTAGGCATTCTTGAGCATCTCGGAAAGGCTGATGAGGCTGCCAAGGCCCAGGCTGAGATCGATAAGATGAAGAAGAACACAATGGAATCCGCTTTCGACGGCGAGTGGTTCTTAAGAGCTTACGATGCTAACGGTGAGAAGATGGGATCACACGAGTGCGAAGAAGGTAAGATCTTCATCGAACCCCAAGGCTTTGCAGTTATGTCAGAGATCGGTAAGGATGTCGGAGCAGACATCAAGACACTCGATTCCATTGACAAGTATCTCAACTGCGAGTATGGTCTCGTTCTCAATAATCCTGCTTTTACAAAGTACTATATCCAGTACGGTGAGATTTCCACATATCCCGGCGGATACAAGGAGAACGCAGGTATCTTCACACACAACAATGCATGGATCATCTGTGCGGAGGCTTATGCCGGAAGAGGCGAGAAGGCTTTTGAGTATTACTCAAAGATTGCTCCTGCTTTCACAGAGGAGACATCTGATATCCATAAGACTGAACCTTACGTTTACGGTCAGATGATCGGAGGCAAGGATGCGAAGAACTTCGGTCAGGGCAAGAACTCCTGGCTTACGGGTACAGCTGCCTGGAACATGGTTGCAATCTCTCAGTACATCCTTGGAATCAAGCCTGAGTTTGACGGCCTGAGAGTCGATCCTTCCATTCCTTCGGCTTGGGACGGCTTCAAGGTTGAGCGTAAGTTCAGAGGTGATGTATACGAGATCGAGATCAAGAATCCTGATCATGTATGCAAGGGCGTCAAGAAACTCACAGTTGACGGAAATGAGATCGAGGGCTGCATCGTTCCTGTTGCAGGCGACGGCCAGGCTCACAAGGTCGAGGTGGTTCTTGGTTAAAGACCGTGTCATTAAGACCAACTATTAATGTCATTAACTAAAGCAAAACCCCGCAGTCATATTTGAACCGTGGGGTTACTTGCTGAAATCAGGCAATTACATATATTTAATCCGCGGAGGATCATTATGGGTTACATCGGTGAAAAAGCAAGAGGAGAGAGATGTTCTGCAAAAGAGCTCCTTATAAAGAAATTCGGAGCTGACAATACACAGGGCGGAATCTCCGCGCAGTATGTCCGTTTTGGCAAAGAGCCTGTCGTTATCGGCATATCGGGATTAGGTTTTGACAGTATGGCTGTCAATATCCTTGCCTCTGACGATGCGATTTTTGGGCAGTTCACAAAAACGGTCAATGAGGGATCAAGCATCCTTCTCGTTAAGAGTGAAAGCGGCTTGAAGGCATTGACTGAGAAAGACGGAGCTATTACTGATGCAGGTTTTGACAGTGCTGTTATTGCAAGATGCAGTGAACTTATCAGCAGTACCGAGACCTGGGGCGGTGAACTCAATGACAAAGGCGAATTGATCTTTGATCCTTCCACACCATCACCCGGTCCTCACTATTACACAAACATGCTCATCGGAAACCGCATCGGGTTTATCTATCCTCTGCAGTCAACTCCGAAGAGTGCAGTGGACAGCCTTGGAGGAGGTTCTTTCAGATCCCACGCGGATACCCAGGTGCTTGCAACTAGATGGGATTATCTTCCTGAGCAGAATGGTTTCCCTGCTAACCGCCAGTTTTATCTCGTAGAGAACGGCAAGCAGATCTTCTGGTCAGGCAATGCTATTGCAGAAGGTCTTAAGAAGATTGAGACCGTTCATTCCCAGAACAGAACGGTAATAAATTATGAGCTTGAATGCGGCCTCAAGATCAGAAGGACAATTTTTATCGTTCCCCAGAGAGAAGGTCTGCCTGTAGCTTGCGAAGCCCAGCTGATCGATATAGAGAATACCACTTCTGAGGATAAGGAACTCAGAGTTGTCTGCACCGGTATGTTTGGTACAAAGCAGACTCATGCGCTTTCCGAAGACGTTATCTTTACTACAGTTGTAGGCGAGTCACAGGTATTCTTCAATGAGAATAACGAGGTCCGTGCCGTAAGTGCTGATCCCAATCCTAACGGAACAAAGGGTGACATCAGATTCAACGAGACTGTCGTTCATAGTGATGACGGCGATGTTTTCGCAGACCAGTACGCTGTAAGATACGCTGATTTTGTAGGTTCCGGAAGCCTCGAAAAGCCTGAATTTATCTATCCTCTGGCTTCAAGACCTTCAAGAAAGGGACCGGGATTCTTTGCTACTTCCACACCGTTCACGGTGAAGGCAAACGGTTCTGTCCGTGTTGACAACATCACATGCCTTTCATCAGACTGCGTAAACGACAAGTTCGTAATTGACCAGACCCCTGCTGCAGAAGTTGAAGCAGTTGCAGAATACATCAAGGATCCCGCAAATCTTGCAAGAGACCTTCAGGATGTTATCGACTTCGCAGGCAAGTATTCCAACTACATGAAGATCTCCCACGATGACAAGAACTTCGAGGCTTATGTTAATAACAACCTTCCGTTCCAGGTCTTCTACCAGACTTTTGTATCCAGATCTCTTGACTGGACACAGAAGGGATACCGTGAGATCGGATTCAGAGAGATCCAGGATATCTTTGCTTCCATGTATTATTTCGCCGGTATGGGAAGGACCGACTTCGTTAAGGAAATGCTCGCCGGATGGATCGAGAATGTTTACGAAGACGGTTATACAAATCACAACTTCTATTGGATCGGGAAAGAACCCGGCTGGTGGTCAGATGACGGACTCTGGCTTCTCCAGGCTCTGGACAGATATCTTGGACTTACAGACGATTATGCATTCCTCGAAGAAGAGTTCGTCATGGCAGGCACCAAGGTCAAGAAGACCGATGCAGGTGTAAAGCGTAAGCTCAAGGATACTATCAAGGCTATCCTGATGTACAGCGGCAGGATATCACTCGGAAAGCACGGTATTCCGCTTATCGACCGTGCTGACTGGAATGACTGCCTGAGAGTTGACCCTGATGCGATCTCCGGAAAGGACAAGGTTGCTGAGTATAAAGAGCAGATCGCAGCAAGCGGCAAGGCTTATGGTGAAGTTCCTTATGATTCAGAGTTCTCCGAGTCCGTAATGAACGGCTTCCTTTTGAAGGTTGCATTGGATGCGGCTGAGACAATGTTCAGAAAGACAGGTGATCCTGATGCTGATGATATAAAGGCGCTTTCTGACAAGCTTGCTGCTAATCTCCGTGAGAACTGCTGGAAGGGTGACTTCTACTGCAGAGTTCTCTTCAACAGGAAAGACAGAACAGATATCTCTTATCTTGGTGCGCAGGGTGACGGACTTGCGGTTGAAGCAGGCCATCCCGGCACGTACTTCCTCAACAGCTTCTCATGGTCACTCCTGGCCGGAGTTGCATCTGAGGAGGAGATCGATACCATGCTCGATTCACTCGACAAGTATCTCAAGACACCGTACGGCTTCAGGCTTTGCTCGACAGTTGATTATCCGAGGATAGCCCCGAAGATAGACGTTGCCCTTTATTATCCGGGCGATCGTGAGAACGGTGGCGTGTTCAAGCATGCGAACATGATGGCATGTTCAGCTATGCTCGGTGCGGCAAAGACGGTCAGGAATGAAGCTCTCGCTTCAAGACTTGCAGATACGGCTTACTGGATCATTGACAAGATCCTGCCTTATAACACTTTGAAGACGCCTTTTGTTACCTGCGGCAACCCCAGATGGTGCACACAGTATAACAACAGCCAGACAGGAGAGAATATCGGACCTACATTATCCGGTACATCAACATGGCTCCTGCTCTCGCTCTTCCAGTGCTTCGGTATTGAATTCACGAGCGAAGGTTTAAGGGTTGAACCTATCCTGAGACAGACAGATAAGAGACTGGACGTTAAGGTGTCCGTATGCGGAACCTCTTACGATATCCACATCACAAAGCCCGAAGGCTTCATCCGTGCGCAGGACGGTATCAAGGTTAAGCTTGACGGTGTTGAATGCGGGGGAACATTGCTTCCTGTCGCTGCTGACGGCAATACCCATAAGGTCGATATCGAGTTTTGATCGGAGGATTTAGAATAAAATGCCTTTTTCGAGCGTCTTTTTATCAGAGATAGTCAAGAATTACAATCTCGAGGTCGTTTACGATTCAGGTGATATTGAATCCAGAAGGATCTGTGTAGCGGACGTTACAAGACCCGGTTTGCAGCTTGCGGGATACTACGACCACTTCGGTCCGGACCGTATCCAGATGATCGGCAATATGGAGCATGCATATCTTGACAACCTCTCTCCTGAAGAGAGAGCCAAGTCTGTATCAGCTCTGTTTGAAAAGAATATCCCTGCTCTTATAGTCACCCGTGACCATAAGGTTCACAAGGAGATCCTGGATGCTGCTAGAAAGTATCAGACTCCTGTGTTAAGGACTTCGCAGGCTACTTCCGACTTCTCATCGGAACTTGTCAAATACCTCAAGATGGAGCTTGCTCCGCGTGTATCGATGCACGGTGTTCTTGTCGAAGTAAACGGTGAAGGTATCCTTATTCTGGGTGAGTCCGGCGTAGGAAAATCCGAGACTGCCCTGGAGATAGTAAAGAGAGGTCACAGGCTTATAGCTGATGACCAGATTGAGATCCGCAAGGTGTCAGAGACGACACTTCTTGGACGTGCTCCTGATGTGATCAAGCATCTTATTGAGATCCGCGGTATTGGTATTCTTGATGTTAAGGAACTCTACGGTGTATCTGCCGTTAAGCAGCAGGAGAATATAGATTTCGTAATCAATCTGGAACTCTGGGATGAGAAAAAGACTTATGACAGACTGGGACTGACGGAAGAGACAACTGATATTCTTGGAATAAAAGTTCCTTCGGTAACGATTCCTGTAGGTCCCGGACGTAACCTTGCGATCATTGTCGAGGCGGCTGCCATCAACTACAGAGTCAAGAAGATGGGTTACAATGCTGCCCAGGATCTCGTGTCGAGAGTCTTCCCCGGGAAGTCCTTGGATGGCTGACATCATTCCTCTCGAAAATGTTCCGCTTGCGGGATATTCAACTTTCAGATGCGGGGGACCGGCAAGGTTCTTTGCCGAACCTTCTAATGGAGATGAAGTTGCTTCGCTCTTCAGATGGGCGGACGAAAAAGGTCTGGATGTATTTGTTCTTGGCAACGGTTCCAACTGTCTTATTTCCGATGATGGATTTGAAGGTCTTGTTATCAGGATCGCCAGAAATATGAGTGAACTTTCATCTGCGGAAATGAATGGAGGCAGTGTCAAAGTTACTGCCGGTGCCGGTCTGCCCTTTGCCAGATTTGGAAATTACTGTGCTGAATTATCTCTTACAGGTGCGGAGTTTGCATGCGGGATACCCGGTTCATGCGGCGGTGCGGTATTCATGAATGCGGGCGCATACGGTGGAGAAACTAAAGACTTTGTCTCCAGAGTCAATTACTGGGATGGAAAAGACATTTGTTATATAGACGGTGATCAATGTGGATTCGGATACAGGACCAGCCTTTTTGAAAAACTTAATGCAGAAGGAAAGACTGCAGTTATCCTTGGCTTTGAAGCTGTACTCCCAAAGGGCAGCAAAGAAGAGATAACGGGTCTGGTCGATGATCTCAGGATCAGGAGAACGGCAAGCCAGCCACTCGATGTTCCTTCGGCAGGTTCGACGTTTAAGAGGCCTGAAGGATATTTCGCTGCCAAGCTTATAGAAGAGGCGGGACTCAAGGGATTTGCTCTGGATGATTCCGGAGCCCAGGTATCACCAAAGCATGCTGGTTTTATTGTTAATAACGGAGGCAAAGCAAAGGCTTCCGATGTCTTAAGACTTATAGATTATGTGGTGGAAAAAGTATTTGTGAACTCAGGTGTGAGACTTGAGAAAGAAGTAAGACTTGTAGGTAACTTCGGGGTGTAAAAAATGGAAATTCTGTTTTTAACGGGAATGAGCGGCGCAGGCAAGAGTGCGGCCGTCAGGTATCTTGAGGACTGCGGATATTTCTGTATGGATAATGTTCCGCCGTATGTTCTGCCGGATCTGGTCAGAAGCTTTTTCAGAGGAAGAAACGGAGAAGGATTCTCGACTCCCAAACTTGCATTTGTTGTCGATATCAGATCGCAGGAATACTTAGACGGTTTTGATGAGGCACTAGCTCTTATTGACGAAGAGGTCGGATGCCCCTATAAGGTCATATTCCTTGAGGCTTCAGATCCTGTTCTGATAAGCAGATATCAGCAGACAAGGAGAAAGCATCCTCTTGCAGGAAAGAAGGGATCACTTACCAAAGCTCTTTCCGAAGAGAGGAAGATGCTCGAAAACATAAGGGAGATCGCTACAGTTGTTATCGATACTTCACTTCTTACGGATGCAGAACTCTGCAAAGCCATCGGAGAGATAATCAAGAGCGATGACAGCCAGAGTATTCTGGTAGTGGTTGAATCTTTCGGATTCAAATACGGCCTTCCGGTCGATTGTGATTATGTGTTCGATGTCAGATTTCTTCCAAATCCATTTTATTTGCCCCAACTGCGCAATTTTACGGGTAAAGATAAGGCGATAGCTGAATATCTTGAAGGTTTTGATGCAACTGATGAGTTTAACTATATGACATCTGAGCTCCTGACATTTGTTATTCCGTTCTATGAGAAAGAGGGCAAGGGTAGTGTTCACATCGGTATCGGATGTACAGGCGGAAGACACAGATCAGTTTACTGTGCCGAGACTATTGCCAGGAAAATGGCCGAAAACGGAATAAAATGCATAATCTCACACAGAGACATAGATAAGGAACCACACAGATATACCAAGAAGGCGGATGAATACTGATGGAGGACAGCTTTTCCCTGAGAGTTAAGCTTGAGACCTGCAGCAAGGCCGTGAAAAAACCTGTTCAAAGACAGACTGCATTATGCGGACTGATCCTGAGTGAGTCCGGAGATGATCTGTCAGAACCTGCAAAGGAAGTCAGGATCCCTGAAAGGCTTTCAGAAGCTGTAGTTCATCTTTTCGGGGAAGAAGGGATCAGCTGCACATGCTCGAAAGGCAGGATCAAATTGTCCTATGGCGATAAAAGCACGCTGCATGAAAAGATTCAGGAGCTTTTATCATCAATAGATAACGGGGATCTTACAATAGAGGATGCGAGAAGGATACTCAGAGGGGCTTTCTGGGGAACCGGTTATTGCTCGGATCCTGTTAAGAATTACAGGATCGAGTTTATTGTTCAGAGCATGAGGGCTGCTGATATTATTGCATCTGCTCTTAATACATTATCAATAAGATTTATCAGGACAGAACGCAGGAACGGGTATGCATTATATTTTAAGAACGGTGATGATGTATCTGACTTCTTAAGTTACATCGGAAGTCCCTCTGCGATGATGGAGTTCGAGAATATCCGGGCCGGCAAGGATGTAAACAGCAAGGTAATAAGAGCAGTCAACTGTGATGAAGGCAACACAAAGCGTCAGGCCGAGGCTGCTGCACAGAGGAATGAACTAATCGTTAAGGTTATGGAATCGGGAATGGCAGGCAAGCTGTCACCGGAATTACGTGAAGCAGCTAAGGCTCATATGGAGAATCCCGGAGCTTCCCTTGCTGATCTTGGTGCGATGATGGATCCGCCGATAGGCAAGTCCGGCATGAGACACCGCCTTGAGAAAATAGCGGAATTTGCAAAAAGTCTGCAGTAAAAAATCAAAGATCCCTTATTTTATTGATGGTTTCAAAGGTTGTTTGATACTCAAAGTTTGAGATTATATTACAGCCGTGTTACAATAATCGTTAACTTTTTGAAAAGGAACACAAAAGAGGGGTATTTATGTCGCGCGGTGATCAATACATCGAGCCGGATAACAGCTTTTACAGGCCTTCAAGGGATCCCAATGAAGGTACTGTGACGCTTGTTGTGGTTATTACGCTTCTCTTTGTATGCCTTACAGGTGTTCTGGCTGCAGTCTATTTCAAGAAGGTCACAGCCAAAGAAACCCTGGCCAATATAGATACCACAGATCAGTCGGGATATATTTCCGTAGCCTCTCCAACACCTACACCGGTTCCTCCGATCACGGATTATCAGAACCCTATTCTTTATCCCGGACTTGCTTCAGTAGTCATTAACAAGGAACTGGCAATAGCAACGGAGTGTGTTCCTGCATCCAGAAGGATCAATCAGACGATTATCGTAAACGGTTCTATTTATGAAGGTGAATATAACAGGGAAAAGCCTATATATATGACAGATCCTGTTTTCTACGGATCGATCCCGGGAATATTCACGTTCAGAGGAAATAACTTCAGGAACTGTGCTTCATTCGGTTATACGAACCTTTACAGGGGTGCCCTTACACAGAGATGGGAGTTTAACGGTATCGGCAAACTTCTTGCTTCCACAATGAACTTCGAATGGTCCGGTGTAAGGTGGACCGGACAGCCACTGGTTGCTGAGTGGCCTGCCGAGATGCGTCAGAAGATGAATATGAATGATACTGCCAAGCAGCAGCTGACACTTACCGAAGTTATAGTTGCGGCATTGGACGGAAAGATATATTTCTTTAATCTCCAGAACGGTGAACAGACAAGAGATCCGATAAATGTCGGAGCGTCTATAAAGGGTACTCCGGCTCTGGATCCGAGAGGATATCCTCTTCTTTATGTCGGTCAGACCGACAATAACGGCGGCAAAGTCTTCGGTATGTATGTCTATTCACTGATAGACGGTTCGCTGCTTTATTCCTATGACGGTTCTGATGACGGTGCATACAGAAGCAACTGGAATGCGTTTGACTCTTCGCCTATAGTTAACGGTGAGACCGATACACTGATCTGGCCTTGCGAAAACGGTATCATCTACACATTCGATCTTCATACCACTTATGCCGGTGATACGATCCTTGTATCTCCGGAAGTTACCGGATACAAGTATATGTTCGATGATAATGTCGGTTCTCATATGGGTGTCGAGAGTTCTATCGCCATATATGGCAACTACGGATATTTCATGGACAACACGATGAATCTGTGCTGCCTTGATCTCAATACCCTGAATATGGTCTGGACGAAGGTATTGGGGGATGATTCCGATATTACACCCGTGATAAGTGAGGAAAACGGTGTCCCGTATGTATATATCGGTACGGAAGTTGATAACCAGGGCGGAACCGGTGAATACTGCGGTGCCGCATACATTTATAAAGTTAACGGTCTGACCGGTGAGACGGTCTGGCAGTCATCTGAACCCTGCTATACGTTCAACGGAGAATCATCCGATTCAGACCAGAGCGGCGGGTGCTTTGGCAACCCCGTGATAGGCAAAGGCTCGATCTCCAATCTCATAATATTCTCATTTAGTATGACGAACGGTCTTGCAAGCGGTAATAAAGTTGTTGCATATGACAAGGATTTGGGTACCGTAGTTTGGGCATATAATATGAACATCTATTCGTACAGCTCACCTGTTGATTTCTACGATTCAGAGGGGCATGCATATCTGATAATCTGTGATTCCATTGGTCAGGTTCATATGATCAATGCGGAGAACGGGGAGAGAATAACTTACATACAGACAAGAAGGAACCTGGGTCAGTCGAATGAGACCTCGTCCGGAATCTGTATCGAGGCTTCTCCGATAGTATATGAGGGTATGCTTGTTGTAGGAACAACATCCGGAAGCATTTTCGGGATTGCGGTAGAGTAAGGAGCAATAATGGACTTTGAGAAAGCATACGGATCCATAAATGTCTTGGAGGTCGAGATCAGGACCTTTGCTAACGAGGGATATGCGGTGAAGTATGACTTTGACCGCAAGGTTATCTCCTGGCGTGACAATTACATGTGGAACAACAATTTCACGAGATCCATAAGTACTGACAATATGAAGAAGATCAGGGAGATGCTGCCCGAGTCCGGTATGCTTGAATGGATGAACGGATATAATATGGGACTGACTGATAAATACGGTGACAAGACCGTGATCCCCGGAGAGTGGATGATAAAAGTCGAGTTCAAGGATAAGACAACCCTTAAATCAGGTGCTGAGCAGCATTTTCCGAAGAAGTGGAATAATCTTCAGAGTATGATTGAACAGACCACAGGGTGCAGTTTTACTTTACGGTAAGACAGAGATTCCTTTATAGTTTCAATTGACTGAATGTGATAAAATCTATTAATATGCCCGGGAAGACCATTCGGGTATGTAAAGATTAGGAGATTTGTTTTGGATTATCTGGAAGGACTTTTACTGGGAAGGCTGTGGAGTGATACGGACTTTGAGAACCGTAAGCATTTCGGTTTGTTTATTATTTACGGCCTTCTTGTTGATGCGATAATCCTTTACATTTATATTCTCGGCAAAGGGCTTATCGGATTTGGAATCATAGGGCCCATTCACATTGCGGTCTTTACTTTGCTTTTCCTTGCAAATCCCTTTATCTGTTTCAGATATTACCGAATGCCCTGGTGGGGCAAGATTCTGATTTTAGCGGTGAAGATCTTCAAATCTTATCTGATCATCAGCTATACGGTCAGTCTGCTTCTTCCCAAACTGACAGTTCGTGTTGACGATCTCCAGGACTTTCTCATTTCTTATCTCAACAGCACCCTTGAGAAATATACAGAGAAATTCCAGGCAAGTGCAGGTACATTTTCCACGGTATTGGGAGTGCTTGCAGGCGGTGTTCATGTAGTAGGGACTGTATTGCTCCTGGCACTCGCCGCCATCGTGATCCCCAGCCTTATATATCTGGCGGTAAAACTTGTTCAGTATATTTGGGACTGGATAGTAAATACGCTTATCATCAAGAGGTTTTTCCCTCAGCGTAAATAATCTTGAATTATTAAGGAGGCCATATGGCAGAGCTTAGAGACAGAATAGATATTACGGTTGAAGAGCTCGAGGAATCCCTCGGCGCCGTCAGGCTCCCGCGGTTTATTGAAGACTCGGAAAAGAGTTTTGTCGGCAGGATCGATGCGATCTGTGATGAGATCTGTTCCGACACCAATAAAAGGGCAATATTCGTATCAGGACCTACTTCCTCGGGAAAGACCACATTTACTTTAAGACTTTCTAATACGATCAATAAGAGAGGCCGTAAGGCTGTTCATCTATCACTTGATGATTATTACAACATCAAAGATCTAAGGTGTGACAAAGAGGGACGCCCGGATTTTGAGACGATCGATGCTCTGGATGTGGAGCGTATTCAGCGGGATATAAAGGCACTGCTTGACGGGGAGACTGTCGTGCCCCCGTTCTTTGACTTCAACATAAGGGTTCAGATGGAAGGCGACCCTGCCAATGCTATTTCATTAGGTGATGACGGTGTCCTTGTAGTGGAAGGCCTTCACGGTCTTTCACCGAGGATCTCGGGCGAATGTCCGGCTGATAAGTGCTCCAAAGTTTTTATAATGCCTTATGGAAATGTTTACTGTGACTCAAAGCTTATGGACAGCAACGAGATAAGGCTTCTCCGGAGGATAATCAGGGATTACCGCCACAGAAGCGCACATGCACTTGCCACGATTGACTACTGGCCGATGATACAGAAGTCAGAAGAGAAATATTACGAAGAATATCTTACAAGTGCCGACTATCATGTTAATTCGTTCCTTGCATATGAGAGTCTTATTGTGGCTCCAATGGCAATGAACGACATTAAGGAGGCTTTGGCAAAGGTCGAGAAAGGTTCGATCGAGCCCAGTGTCTTCATGGAGAAGTCACCGACGAAGAAGTCTTTTGCCGATCTCTCGGCTGCACTTGTAAAAGCAAATAAGTTAATGGGGCACCTGGGCAAGATCCCGGTCATAAGCCCCGAACAGGTTCCGGCAGATTCCATTCTCAATGAATTCATTGCCGACGAACGTTAAGCTTCAATTATAAAGGAGGCATATAATGCCTATCAGAATAGCAGATAATCTTCCGGCAAGGCATATCCTTGAACAGGAAAGAATTTTCGTTATGGAGGAGAACCGAGCCCTGACTCAGGACATCCGTCCGATCAGGATCGTTATCCTTAATCTCATGCCGGACAAATCCGTGACTGAGACACAGCTGCTCAGAGCGTTGTCCAATTCACCTATCCAGGTTGATATTGAACTTCTGTTTACAAGAACACACCAGTCTACGCACACTCCGGCAGAACATCTTATTAAGTACTACAGAACTTTTCCGGAGATCGAGAATGAGTATTTTGACGGCATGATCATTACCGGGGCACCTGTCGAGAAACTCCCTTTTGAGGAAGTTGATTACTGGCCTGAACTGGTGGAGATAATGGAGTGGAGCAAGACTCATGTATACTCGACACTCCACTTGTGCTGGGGCGCTTTCGCTGGTCTTTACTATCACTATGGGATTCCGAAGATCGTTTTGGACAAAAAGGTTTTCGGGGTTTTTGAGCACTCAATGACGTGGAGCAGGCCTGTTAAGCTCTTCAGAGGCTTTGACGACATCTTCTATGTGCCGCATTCACGTTATACGGAAGTAAGACGCGAAGATGTGGAGAAGAGACCGGCTCTGAGGATCCTTTCTGAATCGGAGGAGTGCGGTATCTATGCGGTATCGGATCTTCACGGAAGACAGTTCTTTATTACAGGTCACTCGGAGTATGACAGAGATACTCTTGATAAGGAGTACAAACGGGATCTTAAAGCCGGTCTGGGTGACGTTGATCTTCCAAAGAATTACTATATCGATGACGATCCGGAGAAGGGGGCGCTGCTCAAGTGGAGATCCTCTGCCACATTGATGTATACGAACTGGCTCAATTACTATGTATATCAGGAGACTCCGTTTGACATCAATTCAATCAGGACTATACGCAATGAAGATTTAGTACCTAACAGGGATTTGGAGAAAAATGGCTGAGATTACAAAGATCAACAAAGAACTTGTTTCGGAGTTTGAACCTGCAAGAATAAGAGTCGGACATAAGTATAACTTTGGTACGGCGCTGATTTGTGCAGGTTCTGAGTATATGAGCGGCGCTGCTGTCTTGGCAACGGGTTCTGCCCTGCGTTCCGGTACTGGTCTGGTGAAAGTCTTTTCCGAGAATAAAATATTAGATGCTGTAAGATTCACTGAGCCATGTGCTCTATTGGAGTTAAGACCCGATACAGAAACTGATCTGCTTAGAAAAGCATCCGGATTGTGCCAGAAGACCGATGCAGTCCTTATCGGGTCCGGAATGCCTGTTGATTATAAGCATATGGAAGCACTTACAGGTGTCTTTCTTAACGATGCAGCCAATGTGGTGCTTGATGCCGGTTCGCTGTCAGGCAAGCCGGACGTCTGTGAAAGACTTAAGTCTATGCTCAGGAACAGGAAGAATCCTGCGGTCATTACTCCGCACACAGGCGAATTTGCCAGACTTATTGGCGTTGACACGGGAGATGTGATAGCTTGTTCAGAAGAACTTGCTTTACAGTTTGCAACCGGAAATAACTGCATAGTTGTTCTAAAAGGTTATGAGACACTGGTGGCTGATCCTTCTGGAAAGCTGTACAGATACAGCAGACCTGACAGCGGATTTGCCAAAGGTGGTTCGGGAGATGTTCTTGCAGGGCTTATTACAGGATTGCTTGCTCAGCATATGGAGCCGTATAAGGCGGCGGTTTCTGCCGTGTTTATCCATTCAAAGGCAGGGGAAGCCGCTATTAAGGAACTTGGAATAAGATCAGTCCTTCCTTCGGATTTTATAAGATATCTGACAACCGGTTTTGATAAAGCCGGATGGCTGATCTCTGATTCTGACAGATGGTTTAAGCCGGATGATTGATCTATGGTTGATGCTTTGAAATACACAAACAGTATATTTGACCGTTCCTGTGTCGAGATTGATCTTGACGCATTAAGGCATAATTTCGAAGAGATAAAGAAGGCTGTAACTCCCGGCACCGGGATCCTTGCCGTAGTTAAGGCGGATGCATATGGTCATGGTGCTCTTGAGACAGCAAGAACCCTGATCGGCAGCGGAGCGGCAGGACTTTGCCTTGCAACCATTGATGAGGCTGTCGAACTAAGAAGAAACGGAATAGATGTGCCTATGATGACATTGGGATTCACCGATCCATCCAGATTTGAGGATGCGGTGAAATATGATGTTGAACAGTCGGTCTATTCATATGAAATTGCAAAAGCATTATCAGATGAGGCAATAAAGCAGGGGAAAACCTGCAGGATACACATTAAGCTTGATACCGGTATGGGAAGGATCGGGTTTAAGACTGACGGAAGCGAGACCGGGGATATCGTCAGAGCCTGTACGCTTCCCGGAATCGAGCCTTACGGTGTCTTCTCGCATTTCGCAGTTGCCGATACTTCTGATGATGAATACACCAGACTGCAGTTCGGATTGTTTATGAACCAGATAGGGAAACTGGAGCAGGAGGGTATCCGTTTTGCAAGAAGACATATCTGCAACAGTGCCGGAATCCTGAGATTCCCCGAGATGCATCTGGATATGGTGAGAGCAGGCATCATCCTTTACGGACTGATGCCGCCCGGCTGTCCAAAACCTGTCAGAGATATTGATCTTAAGCCTGTTATGAACTGGTATGCAAAGGTAATACACGTTAAGAATGTACCGGCAGGGACTACGATAAGTTACGGCAGACACTTTACCGCCGGCCGGCCCACCGAAGTGACGACTGTCGGGATAGGCTATGCGGATGGTCTGTCCCGAAGGCTCTCGAACGGATTCGAACTGGTCATTGGCGGCAGGAAGTGTCCGATCATCGGCAATATCTGTATGGATATGTGCATGGTTGACACGACTGATCTTGAGGAAAGACCCAGGGTCGGTGACAGGGTTACAGTATTTGGAAACGCAAGATCGGCAGACGAACTTGCGGATGCTCTGGGGACGATCAACTATGAGATCACCTGCGACGTTGGTAAAAGGGTCAGAAGGATCTATACAGGGGCATAATTAGGCTATTTCACAGAATAGGACTGATAAGTCCAAATAATGTCAATACGAGTTTCCTATACTGATGGTGAAAACAATAAACCATCAGCATTGGAGGCTCATAAAATGAAGATAGACAGCTTGGTTGAGAGTATTAAAGCCCTTCCGCCAATTGACTTTGCCAGATTGAAGAATCTCATCTTGAGTGGAGAATTGGGCTCCGGAAAAACAATAGAAGATTTCTTGATCTGCAAAAGATTTGAAAACAGAGAAGCATGTCCACTCTGTGGAGATGCTCGCATTGTTAGAAACGGACACAGGAAAGACGGCACACAGAAATTCATATGCAGAAGTTGCGGAAGGACATTCGGTATTACTACCAATTCCATAACTTCAGGTTCAAAGAAAGAACTGGAAGTCTGGAGCAAGTATATATCCTGTATGCTCGAAGGCCTTACAATCGAAGCATCTGCAGTTAAATGCAACATCAGCAAAAACACATCTTTTGCATGGCGACATAAGATCCTGGATGCCCTCCAGAATATGGCAGGCGAAGTGCATTTGGCCGGCGTTGTAGAAGTTGATGAAACTTTTGTCGCATTATCTTACAAAGGAAATCACAAGCATAGCAAAGGTTTTCAGATGCCACGCAGATCTCACAAACGAGGACATGATATACATGGCAATGCCAAAAGAAGTGAACACGTTTGCGTTCCGTGTGCTGTAACAAGAGACGGCTTATCGATAGCTCAGGTAGCAAAACCGGGATTAATCGACAGTGAAATGTTGAGTAATTTCTTCAAAGGTCGTATTGCTGAAAACTCAGTCGTAGTAGCTGATACGAATCAAATTTACACAAGATTTGCTGAGACCAACAAACTTGCATTGGTTGGTATAAAACACGGCAGAGGCAGCGAAGGAATATATAACATGGGACATATTAATAACTATCACAGCCAGATGAAGAAATTCATAAACGGCAGATTCAACGGAGTTTCAACTAAGTATCTGAACAACTATATTGTTTGGCACAACTTCATTAACTGGGCTAAGGGCTCTTCAGAAGAAAAGCGAGAAATATTCACAACATTTGTTTTAAGCACTTTAAAGAAAGTGCGTTATTGTGATCTTTCGAGCCGAGCTCCGGTT
>JAIKYD010000075.1 GCA_024683485.1 Saccharofermentans sp.
AAAGAACTCTTGGTATTTTTAATGCCTTCTCAAGTACCAAAAAATACCCGAATTTCAAAGTCTTGTTGACATTTTGTTGACATGAAAAATTGAAAGCCCCTGTTTTAGGGGCTTTCAAGCGTTTTGCGATTATTCGTACTCGACCGTTCCGGTGGGCTTTGGTGTGTAATCGTAAAGCACACGGTTAATGCCTGGAACCTCGTGGGTGATACGGTCGGTTATTCTGCACATGAGGTCATATTCGATAGGTTCAACTGTAACCTCGACAACGTCTGTGGTATTGATTGCACGTACAATGCAGAGCCATTCAAATGCTCTCTTTCCATCCTTGATACCAGTGGATTTGAAGTCAGGAACAACAGTGAAGTACTGCCATACTTTGCCAGCAAGACCGGCCTTCTCGAACTCTTCACGAAGGATCGCATCAGATTCCCTTACTGCTTCGAGTCTGTCTCTCGTGATGGCACCGGGGCATCTTACTCCCAGGCCGGGACCAGGGAAAGGCTGACGGTATACCATCTTGCCAGGAAGACCCAAAGCGGAACCGACAACACGGACCTCGTCTTTATAAAGATACTTAACCGGTTCAACAAGCTCGAAATCAAGTTCCGGAGGAAGACCGCCAACATTGTGGTGAGCCTTGATTCCCTGTTCACTCTCAAGGATATCAGGGTAGATCGTACCCTGTGCAAGGAAAGCAATTCCGTCAAGCTTTGCAGCTTCTTCAGCGAAGACTTTAATAAATTCCTCACCGATGATATGACGCTTTTGCTCGGGGTCTGTTACTCCTGCAAGAAGATCGAGGAATCTGTCAACTGCATCGACATAAATGAGATTAGCACCGAGTTCATCCCTGAACACCTGGCATACCATCTCGGGTTCACCTTTTCGAAGGAGTCCGTGATTAACATGAACACATACGAGATTGGTGCCGATCGCCTTGATCAGGAGGGCTGCAACTACGGAAGAGTCTACGCCGCCTGAGAGTGCGAGGAGAACTTTCTTGTCTCCGACCAGGTTCTTGATCGCCTTGATCTGTTCATCGATGAATTCGTCAGCCTGAGCTTTTGTTGTGATCCTTTTGAGGGATTCCGGTCTTACGTCTGCCATATGCAAAGCCTCCGATGTATAAATTATTAACTAAAACATTTTACAATATTGTGAAGAAGTTTGGGACTGCAAATGATACAATCAGGCATATCTTTTTGAAACAACAAGGAGAATCGATCATATATGCGTAAGACTAAGATTATCTGTACCATTGGCCCGGCTTCCGATAACGAGGAAACATTGTCAAAGATGTGCGAAGCGGGAATGAATGTTGCAAGACTTAATTTCTCGCACGGTACACATGAGCAGCATCAGGAGAAGATCGATCTGATCAAGAAGGTGAGGACCAAACTCAATCTTCCTATAGCTATAATGCTTGATACCAAAGGCCCTGAGTACAGGATCAGGACTTTTAAGGATCACAAGGTCGAATTGAAGGACGGAGCGTTATTCACGCTGACAACTGATGAGATAGAGGGCGATGAGACCCGCGTATCGGTTACATACAAAAAGCTCCATGAACAGTTGAATCCCGGAGACAGGGTGCTTATTAACAACGGGCTTGTTATTCTCGAAGTAAAAGAGATACAGGGTCATGATGTTATATGTGATGTTGTGGTCGGCGGTATACTGTCTGACCAGAAGTCGATGAATTTCCCGAATAAGGTCATGCAGGGTGATTTCCTGAGTGAACAGGATAAGAAGGATCTTCTGTTCGGCATTAAGAATGATATCGATTTTGTTGCTGCATCTTTTGTGTCCAGCAAAGACGATATGATCGAAATGCGTGAATTCCTGGATAATAACGGAGGCAAGGATATCGAGGTTATTGCCAAGATCGAGAACCGTGCCGGTGTGAATAATATCGATGAGATCTCTGAATACTGTGCGGGCATCATGATCGCAAGAGGCGATCTGGGTGTTGAGATACCGTTCGTTGAAGTGCCGAGTGTTCAAAAGCAGCTTATCAAACGCTGCAGACTTCTTGGCAGAAGAGTAATTACAGCAACGGAGATGCTCGAGTCCATGATCAACAATCCCAGGCCGACGAGAGCCGAGATCTCCGACGTAGCAAATGCCGTATATGACGGTTCATCCGCGATAATGCTCTCAGGCGAATCCGCTGCAGGCAAATATCCTGTTGAAGCGGTAAAGACAATGTCTCAGGTGGCCGAATTTACAGAGGATCACATCAACTACAAAGAGCGTTTCTTCAAACAGGAATTCAAGATCCGGAATAACCTTGATGCTATATCACACGCAACATGCCAGATGGCGATCGATGTGGGGGCCAAGGCTATTGTCGTTCACTCAAGAAGCGGTGTTACTGCGAGAATGGTGTCGAGGTTCAGGTGCCCTATAGACATAATTGGTATGACTACTTCCGAAAGAATATGGAGAAGACTGAACCTGAGCTGGGGTGTTATTCCGATCCTCAACGAGGAGTTTACATCGACAGATGTCATGTATTACCACGGATTTAATGTTGCCAAGGATATCCTTGCGCTTGAGACCGGAGATAATGTTGTAATGACCGGAGGTCTTATCAACGGCAAGGCTGGCAACACAAACACCATTAAGGTCGAGACTGTCAGCTGATAGTCATGCCAGCCTGTCCGGAAACAGTATAAATCTTTACCATTTTTGAACTCTTTATCCGGTGAAGGGGAATATACTTATACCGTAAGGTTAAGATTCCCTGAATTGATGCCGTTTGGATGCCGGTTTGCCACAGTTTGCACCAAAAAACCGATTAGTTATAATTGATTGCGATAGTATAATTTCCTCGAAGTGTGGGGACACTGATATTTGTATGGATAGTAGGAATAACAATTCACAATTGAATGACAGGGGAGAGGTTACCGGAATAAGACCGGGATCTGAGGTTGTTCAGCAAAACGGAAAGCCTGTTGTTAAGAAGGCGCCTGTTGTCCTTTCTGAAGAGGAACATGAGGCTGCTCTGATAAACAGGCCCAAGCCGCGCAACGTAACTCCGCGTGCCAATGAGAAACTGACACCCAAGGATATCCCGGTATTTGAGGATACTCCTGAGAGAAGAGAGAAGCTGGAACTCCGCAAAAAGAGGCACTTTAAGAGAAGGCTTCGCGACTGGGGGATCTTTACCGGATATCTGACTCCGAGTTTTGCCGGAGTTCTCGTATTTTTCTTCCTGCCGCTCCTGATGCTCCTTAAGACATCATTCCAGAAGTCTCCGACAAATTCCGACTTTGTGGGATTCCGCAACTACGAAAGAGTTCTTACCAATGAAGCCTTTATCTCGGCATCCAAGAATACTCTTACATTTGCTCTTATCTCAGTGCCTTTGGCAGTCGTTCTTGCTCTGCTTGTAGCACTTCTCCTTAATACAGGACTTCCCGGAAAGAGCCTGTTCAGAAGTTTTCTTCTTAATCCGATGATGGTTCCTGTCGCATCTGTCGTACTTATCTGGCAGGTCTTCTTCAGTTATAACGGTGTCATCAACGGTATAGCCCAGCAGTTGTTTGACACAGCCGAGAAGATAGACTGGCTTAAATCCTCTTATGCCCAGATCGTCATCATGTTACTGTTCCTGTGGAAGAACCTCGGTTACAATATGGTATTGTTCCTTGCGGCGCTAAACAGCATTCCGCATGAGATATTAGAGTCTGCGGAAATGGACGGTGCTGGTCCTGTTAAAAGATTCTTCAGGATCAAGCTTCATTATCTTTCACCGACGATATTCTTTGTCGGGATCATGTCGCTTATTAATTCCTTTAAGATATTCAGAGAGGTATATCTGTTAACGGGTGATTATCCGTTTGACAACCTCTATATGCTTCAGCACTTTATGAACAACTCGTTCACGCATCTTGATTACAGCAAGCTTTCAGCCGGTGCAATAGTTATGTGTATTGTTATGATCATCATTGTCGGCGGTCTGTTCTTTGCAGAGTCCAAGTTTGATAAGGACGTGGAGGAATGACAATGAACGGAACAGAGCACAGCGAGAGAAGAAAACAGGCAACCCTGGCACGCCGTCATATCTATACGGAGACCAAAGAACCGGTAACATTTATTACATCTCTTTCTGAAGAAGCACGGGAGAATTTTTTCACGAGCGAGAAAAGAAGGATCGAGACAAACTTAAGAAAACGGAAGATAGTCAAGGGGATAATAACCGGATTCGGAATATTCGCAGCTGTTATTATTTCTGCGCTTGCCCTGGTACCGATCTTCTTTACATTCCTTAACTCATTTATGTCTTCTGAGGAGATCGTGGCAAACTATCAGGTCGTATTCCAAAGTATGTCGGGACATGCAACACAGGGTGCGACTTATATGTCCAGGATGCCGGTGTTAAAACTGATTCCGGAAGAAGTAACCATAAACCAGTACACAACGCTTCTGTTCATGAATCCGGAATATTTGTTCAAATACTGGAATTCGATAATACTGACACTTCCTATCGTGGGTGGACAGATGATCGTTGCATGTCTGGCATCATATTCTTTCGCGAGATACAGAAGAAAGAGAAGGGAAGTATTATTCTTCTCATACATAATACTCATGCTCATGCCTTTCCAGGTAACTCTTGTTCCGAACTACATGATAGCCGACGGACTGGGCATTCTGGATACGATCTGGGCGATCATACTGCCCGGTATCTTCTCAACGTTTGCGATCTTCCTTCTGACTAAATACATGAGGCAGATCCCGTCGGGATACATAGAAGCAGCAACACTGGACGGGGCTTCGGAGTGGCAGATATTCACGAATATTGCCTTGCCGCTGTGCAAGAACGCTATATTCGCATTGACGATACTGCTATTTATCGATTACTGGAATATGGTCGAGCAGCCACTGGTGCTCCTGACCGATGTGGACAAACAACCGTTGTCGGTTTTCCTGTCACAGATAAACGAACCTGAACTGGGAATTGCATTTGCGGCATCAAGCGTCTATATGATCCCGCCGCTGCTGATCTTTTTCTGGGGTGAGGATTATCTCGTGGAAGGAATATCAAGATCGGGAATCAAATAAACAATATGCGCGTTAAAGTGCATACGCAGGATACGGAGGAAAAAGAAGATGGCCAAGGGGAGTAGTAGAAGAACAAAGGTTATAAAAGCAATGATTGCTTTTGTAATAATTCTTGCATTGCTGACATTCTTCTCAAATACATTGATGAATCTGACTATACCGAAGGTTATGGGATCGTATGCTTCAAGAGGCAATCTCTCATATTCCAACAGTGCAAGGGGAGTAATCGCTGTCGATAACCAGACTGAGGTCAAAGGTCTCGAAGGAAGAACTGTTGATAAGGTGCTTGTAACCAACTATGACAGCGTTCAGGAGGGTGATACGATCCTGACCTTGAAAACAGATACTGAGTCCGAAGATCTGCAGGCAAAGAAAGACCGCCTTAAAGAACTTGAGCGTGAAGCTGAATATGAGGAAAGATCCCCTTCAAGCTCTTCGGATTTCACTACATATTACGATTCGATAAATGCTGCAAAAGCAACTCTGTCGGATGCCGAGGATACTCTCGAAAAGGTACAGAACAAATCTGATGTGGAAGAGGAGAATAAGAAAATAATAGATGACGAGTCCGCCAAGGCAGTCTCTCTTGAAGCCTCTGTAACCGCAGCTGCAAAGACTGTCGAAGATATCAAGAAAGACATTGATGCGGCTGATGCGGCAATCGTTCCGCTCAAGTCACAGGTTAATGTATATGTGGCGTTGGGCACCCCAACTCCGTCTCCGACACCTGTACCTGGTGAAGATAATACTGAGGAAAATGCTGAGGAACCGGCTGTTACACCAGAGGTCACACCCGAACCGACACCGGGAACGGAAGCAGGCACTACACCTGAACCTACACCCGCGGAAAGCGTTCCTGCCGAACCGACAGCCACCCCGACTCCGGCGCCTTTCCTTGATCCTGACGGTTTGGATCCTCAGTCACCCACATATGAGATGGATAAGCTGCTTTTCAAGATCAATCAGTATGAAGAGCAGAAAACCGCTTTGAAGGCGCAGCTGGATGCAGCTCAAAAACGTCTGGATGAGGCTTCCGCCGAGCTTGCTGAATGCCAGGGGAAGATACAGGCTGCTAAAGATGCAATTACCGCGCTTTCAACACTTCCTTCGGAAGCCGCAGCACAAAATGCGGTAAACACAGCTAGAAATGCTGTTAATACAGCACAGAAGTCCTTGAGTGATGCAATGACGCAGGCCGGAATCAACGAAGATAAGGCAAGGGATGCGGCAGAGGACCGTGAAGCCCAGATTGCTAAACTCAAAAAGCAGATAGAAGATCTTGAGAAACAAGCCGGAGTTACCGAGATAAAGGCTCCTGCCTCAGGCTATATCTATAACATAGCTGTGGCTTCAGGTGATGTTCTGACAGCCAAGACCATAGTTACTTATATTCTGCCTGAAAGGGACAGGATATGTTCTGTAACGTTCCAGTTTACTTCCCAGGCAGCCCAGAATATCTGGATAGGAATGTCTCTTGAAGTTACAAGCGGATTTATCAACGGATGTACGGTTACAGGAATCAAGCCTGACCCTAACAATCCCAGAGGATACAAGATCGTCAAGTGTATGGTCGATGGCAATGATGCATGGCCGGGTGAGGAGATAACCGTAAATGCCGGCAGAGGCAACGATAACTATAAATGTGTAGTTCCCAGCAGTGCGGTCAGTCAGGATAACAACGGTGATTTCATTTATGTTATCAAAGGTTCCTCAACTCCGTTGGGCGATAAATATACCGTTAAGAGAGTAGATGTAACAGTTGAGGCAACAGACGGTGCGGTATCAGCTATCAAAGGCGAAGGCCTTGACAAGTATGATGTGATGATCGTCGTAAGAGCCGAGAAACCTCTGGAAGACGGACAGCGTGTAAGACTTGAGGATTACACCGCAAAGTGATCTTGAAGGAAACAGATAATGCAGTTATTTGATAAGACAAAAAAGCTCTGGAATACTGAGAAGGGAAATGTGAAGAGACGTTTCTTAAAGTTGATCCTTGCCGTCCCGTTCTGGATTATTCTGGTTTCCGTGATCCTTATGGCATTCGGAATCTGCCGTATTTACTATCTGATCGATACAAGACCTGAGCAGAAGACAGCCAGGATTTGGCAGAGCAATTCGGATACTTCTTTCAGACATATGATTGTTTATGCCGGTGGAATTAGAGCAAAGGGTGATAAGTCGCCTATGACATATCAGGATGGCGGCGGATCGATCCATCTTGCGGATATAGCATTGATGAGAAAGGATCTCCAGGGCTCATCCGATACCGGTTCGGCAGCTTCGTCCAAGAATATTTCCTATGTTGAGGACAAGCTCAGAGGCTGGGAGGACTGCTATTCCTCCACAGTAATGGCATCAGTCAGTGCCATAGATGTCAGAGACGGGCTTGAGGTGACTACCGGAACGACTGACGTGCAGCTTGTAGCTGTCGGGGGTAACTATAAGGTATTCCATCCCTTCAGGTATCTGTCCGGCGGTTTTCTTCCCGAGACTCCGGTAGATGCAAACCAGATAGTGCTTAATGATGTTCTGGCCTGGACATTCTATCATTCTTATGATGTTGTAGGTAACAGGCTTATGATAAACGGCCAGATGTTTACGGTTATCGGTGTCGTGGAGGAAAAGGACACCAAGGTTGCGGAACTTGCAGGTGAGCAGGAGAACAGGGCATTTATCTATTTCGGAACTCTCGGAGCATTATATGATAATGGAACAAACGGTTACTCTGACTCAGAAGATTATGGCCCTTCCGACGGTCCGGATTCCACAAGCAGTGCCGTAGAGAATGACTATGCGATCCAATGCTATGAGGCACTTCTTCCTGAACTTGTAAGGGGTGTAGCTGTAACGGATTTTAAGAATGCCCTGCCGGCTTATTCGTTTACGAATCCTCAGGTCTATGTTGTTAATAACACCGGACGGTTCGGAATAACAAGGGTGTTTGATACGTTCTTCCCTTTGGGTGAGACAGACAGAGAGAGAATGGGATATGAATTCCCGTACTGGGAGAAGGCTGCCCAAATGACTGAAGACAGACTGTTCTATGATTACATAATCACTGCCCTGGGAATAGTATTGCTGTTGATCGGTCTGGTTATGGCTGGTCTTAAGCTACGAGCAGGAAAAGCAATATCTCAGGATATGGTAGAGGATCAAAGTGATGATGATATTTTCGAGAATGAGGAAAAACAACTCATTTTGAAAGACTGATCATATTTCATGATAGAATAATCGCTGTTTTTTCCTTATAATTCCCTTATTGCACTGCATGAAGGGAATTATTATGCTCAGGAGATCCGCTAAGTTCACCGCTCTTATTACAGCATTGATGCTTATTATCACTGCGTCAGGGTGTGATACCGGTACAGCATATTCTCTTGAGTCAACCAGATTCTCTTCCGCAGTTTCAGAAACTGCAGCAACTAAGCCAAGTGTTTATATAAGATCGAGTTTTGATATCAACAAGAATCCCTATTATGCGATGCTCTCGGAAACAGAGATGAATGCATATTCATTTGTGTACGAGGAGCTTATCAAGGGGAATCAGAAATTTGAATGCCCATTTACGATCAGTGCTGATCAACTGTCCAAAGCGACAGATGCGATGCTAAATGATCATCCGGAACTGTTCTGGCTTGATAACAGTTATGGTTACACATATGATCCCGCAGACGGAACAGTAAAAGAGATCACCTTCAACTTTTTTGATTTTGCGGACACTCCCGAAAAACTCCGCGACGCAAGGTCGAGGTTTGACAGCGCGGCTGAAAAGATAATCACCGAGGCATCCAAGTATCCGACGCAAGCCGAAAGGGAGCTTTATATTCACGATTACATTTGTGATAACACCGGTTATGATGAGAACGCACCTTATAATCAGAGTGCTTATTCTGTAATAGTCCTTCACAGTTCCGTATGTGCCGGATATGCGAGAAGCTTTCAGTATCTTATGCAGAAGTCGGGATTCACATGCTATTACGTTACCGGAAGAACTGAGAAAAGCAGTCAGGTGCTGGGCGGAAACGATGAGAATGGTACTCATTCCTGGGACATAGTGTTCATTGCCGGTGAATACTATAACGTTGATTGTCTTTGGGATGACACTGCCAGCGATTCATATGGAAGTCCCATTTATCCGTTTTTTAATATTCCTGATGAGGAACTGGTGAACCATGTAAGGATCAATATGGCAACCAGGCTTCCGGGATGCCACTCGACAGATTACAGGTATTCAAATCTGTTTGGACCGACGGTCGAAGCCTCAAGCATAGTTTTTACGGATGCGGGCTGATGACAGTTCTTGTTTAAAGGCAGGTTATTTTGTCGTATAATTAACAAATTGATTTATAAAAAAGATCAGTTTTTAGGAGATGAACAAATGAAAGAACTAATGCTTGGAAACAAGGCTGTTGCAAGAGGTCTTTATGAGGCCGGTGTGGCAGTCGCAAGTTCGTACCCCGGCACTCCCAGTACTGAAACAACTGAAGAAGCTGCCAAATTCGAAGAGATCTATTGCGAATGGGCACCTAACGAGAAGGTCGCTATGGAGACCGCTTTTGGTGCAAGCCGTGCAGGAAAGAGATCTTACTGTGCAATGAAGCACGTAGGACTTAACGTTGCCGCAGATCCGCTCTTTACAATGAGTTACACTGGTGTAAATGCAGGTATGGTTATCCTTGTGGCAGACGATCCGGGAATGCATTCCTCACAGAATGAGCAGGACTCAAGACACTACGCAATTGCTGCAAAGATGCCTATGCTCGAGCCCGCTGACTCACAGGAAGCAAAGGATTTTGTTATCGAGGCATATGATATTTCCGAGCAGTTCGATACTCCGGTGCTCATCAAGATGTGTACAAGAGTTGCTCACTCACAGTCAGTTGTTGAGACAGGCGAGAGAATGGAGATCCCTGTTAAGCCTTACGTTAAGGATGCAGGCAAGTATGTAATGGTGCCTGCCAACGCAAAGAGACGTCATCCTATCGTTGAGGAGAGAACGGGAAAACTCGTTGCTTTCGCCGAGGATTCCAAGCTCAACCGTGTTGAAGAGGGTACTGATACATCAATGGGTATCATCACATCTTCAACTTCATATCAATATGTTAAGGAAGTATTTGGAGACAAGTATCCTGTATTGAAGATCGGTCTTATCAATCCGCTTCCCGAGAAGAAGATCAAAGATTTCGCAGCCAAGGTAGATAAGCTCGTTGTTGTTGAGGAACTTGATCCCATCATTGAGACACACTGCAGAACACTTGGTCTTGAGGTAACCGGCAAGGATATCTTCCCGCTCATCGACGAGTTCTCTCAGGGCCTTATCGCTTCTAAGTTGGGTCTCCCTGAAAAGCCCGCATGCAAGCCCATCGAAGGACTTCCCGGAAGACCTCCGGCAATGTGCGCAGGCTGTCCTCACAGAGGTATGTTCTATGTTTTGTCCAAGCTCAAGCTTACAGTCATGGGCGATATCGGATGCTACACATTGGGTGCCACACCTCCGCTCTGCGCCATCGACACGACAGAGTGCATGGGTGCTTCCATCAGCTCACTCCACGGCTTTAACAAAGCTCTCGGTGCAGATGCAGAGAAGAAGACTGTAGCAGTTATCGGCGATTCGACATTCATGCATTCAGGCATGACCGGACTTGCAAATATTGCTTATAACCAGACAAATTCCACGGTCATTATTCTTGATAACTCCATCACGGGAATGACAGGACACCAGCAGAATCCTACGACAGGCTTTAACCTCCGTGGCGATCCGGCAGGAAAGATCGACCTGGAAGCTCTTGTTCGTGCAATGGGCATCAACAGAGTAAGAGTTGTTGACCCTTATAACCTTGCAGAGGCTGAAGCAGCAGTAAAGGAGGAACTCGAAGCAGAAGAGCCTTCCGTAATCATCTCCAGAAGACCCTGCGCACTTCTTAAGAAGGTTAAGCGCGGTGAACCTATCCAGGTCAACGCTGACAAGTGCAAGTCCTGCAAGGCATGCATGAAGCTCGGCTGTCCTGCGATCTCCTTTAAGGACGGACACGCTCATGTAGATACTACACAGTGCTTCGGTTGCAAGGTCTGCAGCGAGCTCTGCAAGTTTGGTGCTTTCGAGACTTTGAATGGGGAGGCAATCACATGGTAACAAGCATAATGATAGTAGGTGTCGGCGGACAGGGTTCGCTCCTTGCCAGTAAGTTATTGGGCAGAGCCGCTATGGATAAGGGCTACGACGTAAAGGTTTCCGAGGTTCACGGCATGAGCCAGAGAGGCGGAAGTGTTGTTACTTATGTTAAGTTCGGCGACAAGGTCAATTCCCCCATCATCGATAAGGGCGAAGCTGATTACATCATTTCTTTCGAGCTCTTAGAAGCTGCAAGATACGTTCAGTTCTTAAAACCCGGCGGCCAGATCGTAACTAATTCACAGCAGATCGATCCTATGCCCGTAATAGCAGGTACTGCCGAGTATCCTTCTGACCTTATCGCGAAAATGGAAGCAGCCGGTGCCAAGGTTGACGCTATCGACGCTCTCACGATCGCTGAGCAGGCAGGTTCATCCAAAGCGACGAATATCGTGCTCATGGGTGTCTTCTCCAAGTACATCAAAGAGATCAGCAAGGAAGAGTGGATCAAGGCTGTTGAAGCTTCTGTTCCTGCGAAGTTCCTGGAACTTAACTTGAAGGCCTTTGAACTGGGCCTTGCTGCAGAGTAAGGAGCCTTTGATGACTAACAGTCTTGATGAGATAAGAAAGTTTTTCGAGGGCGACAAATACGCCACGGAAGCAACCGGAATAATAATTGAGAAAGCTGAGAAAGGTCATAGTGTTGTCTCACTTGAACCTGACGGCAGACATCTTAATGCTGTCGGAGGTCTGATGGGCGCAGTCTATTACACGATGGCCGATTTTGCTTTCGCTGTTGCTGAGAACTGTGATCTGGAATCAGATACAGTAACAGTCACGCAGGCAACACAGATGAATTTCCTTAGGTCATGGCACGGAGGAAAAGTAACCTGCCATGCGGATATCGTTAAGGACGGAAGATTCATCTGTTTATACGAGGTAAAGGCATTCGATACTGAAGGCAAAGAACTCGCACTTATTATCGTCAACGGTTTTAAGACCGCACGGAAATAAACATCCCGCTTAAGGAGGGAAACATTTATGATTTGGAACGAAGCAAAGGAGTGCATGTCGCGTGACGAGATCGAAGCGCTGCAGAGCGCAAGACTTGTCAAGGTGGTAAACCGAGTCTATCACAACGTTGAGTACTACCGCAAAAAGATGCAGGCCGTAGGTCTCGAGCCCGGAGATATTAAGGGTATTGAAGACCTTGATAAACTGCCCTATACGACTTATCAGGATTTAAGGGACACATACCCCTTTGGTTTGGCGGCAGTTCCCAGATCAGAGATGGTCCGTGTTCACGCATCCTCCGGAACGACAGGTAAACCTAAGATCGCTGTTTACACCAGACGCGATATTGATATCTGGGCTGAGTGCGTTGCAAGATGCCTTTCGATGGCCGGAATAACAAAAGATGACATTATCCAGGTCGGTTACGGATATGGTCTCTTCACCGGCGGTCTGGGAGCCCACTATGGAGCTGAGTATCTCGGAGCTTTGGTCCTCCCCATGTCCACAGGCAATACACAGAAACTCATCGACATGATGATCGACTGTGACGTTACATCTATTGCATGCACGCCTTCTTATCTCCTGCATGTTGCAGAGGATCTGGAGAAGGCAGGCCTTATCGATAAGATCAAGCTTAAGTCAGCTATTTGCGGAGCTGAGCCATGGACAAATGAGATGCGTGACCAGATGGAGGAAAGACTCCACATCAAGGCATATGATATCTACGGACTTACAGAGATGATGGGCCCCGGTGTCGCATGCGACTGCGAATATCACAAGGGTCTTCACATCTGGGAAGACCATTTCCTCCCGGAGATCATCGATCCTGCAACATTGAAGCAGCTCCCTAAAGGTTCTGACGGCGAACTGGTTATTACCAATCTTACAAAAGAAGGCATGCCGCTTATCCGTTACAGAACCAAAGACTTAACTTCTATAGAGTATGACAAGTGTGAGTGCGGACGTACTATGGCCAGGATCCAGCGCTTCAGAGGAAGATCCGATGATATGCTCATTATCCGCGGCGTAAACGTTTTCCCTTCACAGGTAGAGGCAGCTCTACTTACAGTCGAAGGCACAACACCTCACTATATGCTCGTAGTTGACCGTATCGACAATAACGATACACTTGAAGTACAGGTAGAGGTTGACGAGAAGTTCTTTACAGACGAGATCAAGTCATTGGAGACTCTCACCAAGACTGTACACGCCAAGCTCAAACAGGCTATCGGCCTTAATGCAAAGGTTAAGCTTGTTGAACCAAACACACTTGATCACTTCGACGGCAAGAGCAAGCACGTTACAGACAAGCGTAAGCTTTATCAATAATCTAAAGGGGGTACCACTATGTTCGTAAAGCAGATTTCGGTTTTTCTCGAAAACACTGAAGGCAGACTTGATGAGGTCTTAAAGATCCTTGCACAGGGCGGTATCGACCTGCTTTCTGCAAGCCTTGCAGATACAACAGAATTCGGAGTTCTGCGTCTTCTTGCAAAAGATCCTGATAAAGCGAAGCAAATCCTTAAGGATGCCGGATTCGCAGCAAGAATTGATGAAGTTATTGCTGTCGTAGTGCCTGATGCAGTCGGAAGCCTTGCAAAAGTAGTCGCAATGATCCATGCTGCAGGCATCAACATTAGCTATATCTATGGTCTTTCAATTGACGGCGAAGGCGCGCCTATCGCGATCAAGACCAATGATAACGCAAAGGCAGAAGCTATTTTGAATGCTGCCGGCGTTAAGACTATGGGTATGGAAGATCTTCAGTAAATAATTGATCGAAAATAATAACAAAAGAGGTTGTTGCAAAACCACATCAGTGATCAGTTGTCAGTGACGGGTTTTCAACTCCCTTTTTTGTGTGTAAACATTTCAGTCAAAAATGTTTACGCTGAAGTTTACGGAGGATCCGGGAGTTTACGAAAGCCACAATAGTTTACGTGGCCTCGAGAGAATATAGGATT
This sequence comes from Saccharofermentans sp., assembly GCA_024683485.1. GTDB lineage: Bacteria > Bacillota > Clostridia > Saccharofermentanales > Saccharofermentanaceae > Saccharofermentans. The sequence goes on from JAIKYD010000075.1 coordinate 14,161, forward strand.
CAAGACTCTGTGCAAGATTCAAACCATCAAAGGGGCTGTCATTTTTGTTTTGCGACAGCCCTTTTAGGTTCATTGTTATTTTTGGGTAAATCAGGGAATCGGTTTTAATTCAAACCTCATCAGCCGGAGCATTCTCGGGAAGAGAATATCTCTTCTCGATAGTAACTTTCTCATCGTAGCAGGAGAAGATCCCGTCTACCTTTTCCTTTGAAAGCTTAGGAGTAATAAGGCTTACGAGAGGAACAATAACAAGACCTGCGATCATTGTAATGGCACCTGCATTAATAGGTGATGCGATGAACTTCAGGAACATGTTTGCTACTGTAAAGCCTACACCGAAAATGAAGCATACCCATACTGAGAGTTTTGTTGTCTTCTTCCAGTAAAGGCCCCAGAGGAAAGGCGCGAGGAATGCTCCTGCAAGTGCGCCCCAGGAGTAACCCATGAGCTGTGCGATAAACGTCGGAGGGTTGAGTGAGAGAAGAACGGAAACAACGATAAAGAATACGAGAAGCACACGCATCGTAATGAGCTGTGTCTTTTCCTTCTTCTTTTTATCCTGGTTGTTTTTGGGTTTAATCTGTTCGATCAGGTCCAGTGTAACCGTTGAACTTGAAGTAAGAACAAGGGAAGACAGGGTGGACATGGAAGCGGAAAGAACGAGCACGATAACGACACCTACGAGTATCGTGGGGAGATTTTCGAGCATTGTAGGGATGATGGAGTCATACATTACAGAGCCGTCGTCCTTATAGATAGCAGGGTTGCCCTCATAAAGTCTTGCAAAACCGCCGAGGAAATAGCATCCGCCTGCAACGATGAATGCGAAGATCGTGGAAATAATGGTTCCAGCCTTAACAGACTTCTCGTCTTTGATTGCATAGAACTTTCCGACCATCTGGGGAAGGCCCCATGTACCCAAAGAGGTAAGAATGATAACACCTAAGAGATTAAGAGGATCAGGGCCGAAGAATGATGTGAATGCACCCTGCATGCCGGCTGTGACGGGAAGATCGGACTCTGTCTGGGAAAGTGTCGTGAGAGCTCCGATGAAGCCGCCATTGTTGTTAAGAACAGAAACGATAACAGCCGTGATACCGAAGAGCATGATGATGCCCTGTACGAGGTCGTTGACTACCGTTGCCATGTAACCGCCGAGGATTACATAGGCGCATGTGAGAGCTGCCATTACGATGATGCAGATCTTGTAGTCGATGTTGAAAGCCATATTAAAAAGTCTGGAAAGACCGTTATATACAGAAGATGTATAAGGAATAAGGAAAACAAAGGAAATGAGCGCAGCGGCAATTCTAAGCGCCTTGCTGTCGAATCTTTTTCCGAAAAAGTCAGGCATTGTCTTGGAACTCAGATGCTTTGTCATGACCCTGGTCCTTCTGCCAAGGACTATCCAGGCGAGAAGTGAGCCGATAACTGCGTTTCCGATTCCAATCCAGGTAGAAGCAACACCATATTTCCATCCGAACTGTCCTGCATATCCGATGAAAACTACTGCGGAGAAATAGGAGGTTCCATAACCGAATGCTGTAAGCCAGGGTCCTGCATTTCTGCCGCCCAATACGAAACCTTCAACGCTGTTAGCCTTTTTGCGCGTAACAAGACCGATTCCGATCATGACAGCGAAAAAGACTACAAGAAAGATGATCTTGATTGCCAAATCCATGTGTAATTGCCCTCTCTTTTTATCCTTACACCCTCTAAATGTCAGGAAACGTTTTTATGCAAAAATGCAGCATTGTGCCTAAAACCAGACACAAGGCTTATATTTTAAGACTGATTCTCCTGTTCGACAAGTCTTTCCGCACCATATCTCTTACGGAGAACAGGCTTCTCGATCTTTCCTGTGGCATTTCTCGGAACGTCTGCCAGGATGATCTGCTTCGGTCTCTTATAACGGGGAAGCTGAGTGCAGAACTTCTCGAGTTCTTCCACAGTGCAGTTGCTGCCCGGTTCGATCTCAACGATAGCACCGGTGATCTCTCCCAGACGCTTGTCAGGAAGACCTATAACAGCAACGTCTTTTACTTTTGGATACTCCTGAAGGAAATTCTCTATCTCGACAGGATAGATATTCTCTCCGCCTGATACGATTACGTCCTTCTTACGATCAACAAGGAAGTAGAATCCGTCTTCGTCCTGACGGGCCATATCACCTGTAAAGAGCCATCCGTCTCTTAATGTTTCTTTAGTAGCTTCAGGATTTCTATAGTATTCAAGCATGACGCCGGGACCCTTTACACAAAGCTCACCGACTTCACCAAAGGGAACAGTGTTGCCCTGCTCATCAACGATCTTGCATTCCCAGCGGTAACCGGGAACGCCGATAGCGCCTACTTTGTGTGTATTTTCGAGACCAAGGTGAACGCAGCCTGGGCCGGTGGATTCGGAAAGGCCATAGTTTGTATCGTACTGGTGATTCGGGAAATAATCCTTCCAGTGACGGATAAGTGACGGAGGTACAGGCTGTGCACCTATGTGCATAAGACGCCACTGATCGAGCTTGTAATCTGAGAGCTTCAGTTCGCCGCGGTCCAAAGCATCGAGGATGTCCTGAGCCCACGGTACGAGGAGCCATACGATAGTGCACTGCTCGTCGGATGCTGCCTTAAGGATAACATCAGGCTTTGTGCCCTTCAGAAGAACTGCCTTGCTGCATGTCCACAAAGAACCCATCCAGTGGAACTTCGCGCCTGTGTGATAGAGAGGCGGGATGCAGAGGAAACAGTCGTTCTTGCCTGTCTCGTGATGTACGGCTTCCATCTCAGCGGCCTGTGTAAGGCTTCTGTGAGGGTGAAGGATAGCTTTGGGGAATCCTGTCGTACCGGATGAGAAATAGATAGCAGCATAATCTTCTTCCTTAAGCTCGATCATGGGATCTTTTGAGGAGTAGTCAGCTACCTGCTGCCAATAATTCTCTGCAAATTCGGGAGCCTGACCGTCACCTACATAGAGAAGGAGTCTGTCTTTTGCAAGCTCTTCCGCATTGATATTAAGTCTGTCTACGAACTCGGGACCGAAGAACATTACTGAGATCTCGGCCAGGTCCGCGCAGTAAGATATCTCATTAGCTGTATATCTGAAGTTGAAAGGAACTGCGATTGCGCCTGTCTTTAAGATACCGAAATAGATAGGAAGCCACTCGAGGCAGTTGAACATAAGGATAGCGACCTTGTCGCCCTTTTTGATTCCGCGGCTTAAGAGCATGTTAGCTACTCTGTTGGACTTCTCATCGAAGATCTGCCATGTAATCTCGTGACGGTACGGCATAGACTTTGTCTGCTGTACGAGGTCGAATTCCTTGAAGGAGATCTTTCTGGTGTCTTCCATTGCGGGGTTAAGTTCTACAAGAGCTACTTCATCGCCGTGTTCACGTGCGTTGCGTCTCAATAAATCCATTACAGGCATGTATATTCCTCCCTTGCTTTATTTATCTGAATAAAGCCAAAGACAATAATATCATCGCAACCGATGTTCGTCAAAAAAGAAAATAATAAAGTACAAATCTTTTTGATAGTGATTTATAATATGGTGTCTTATATTTTTCGGGGAATTGAACATGATCAGAAAACTAATGCAATCAATACGCCAGTATAAGAAACAATCTATACTGTCGCTTATCTTTATTATCGGTGAAGTCATTCTTGAAGTGGTCATTCCGTTTATCACAGCAGATATGGTCAACAATTTCAGTGAAGATCCTCAGATGAGTTCGATCCTGAGAACCGGCGGGCTGATGGCTGGAGCAGCAATACTCTCGCTTTTGTGCGGAGCGCTTGCGGGCAGTTTCTCGGCAAAAGCTTCAGCAGGTTTTGCGGGCAACCTGAGGTCTGATATGTTTGCAAAGGTACAGAAATTCTCATTCGGGAATATCGATAAGTTTTCCACGTCATCCCTTGTTACCAGAATGACGACAGATATCACGACCGTACAAAATGCATACATGATGGTCATAAGGATTGCGGTAAGAGCACCTCTGATGTTCGCGTTCACGATCTTTATGGCTTATCTTCTGGGCGGTTCTCTGGCTACGACCTTTGTAATCGTTGTACCCGTACTTGGTGTCGGTCTGGCTATTATCGGAAAACTTGCCATGCCTGCTTTCAGGGCCGTATTCAAGAAATATGATAAATTAAACGAATCCATAGAGGAAAATGTCCGCGGAATGCGCGTGGTTAAGGGCTTTGCCAGGGAAGAATACGAGAAGGATAAGTTTGGCAAGGCTTCAGACAATATAAGGAAAGATTTTACAAAGGCTGAGAAGATCGTTGGACTTAATGGACCTCTTATGGAGATCTGCCTTCACTTTAATGTGGCATTCGTTCTTTATGTCGGTTCCAAACTGGCAATAACGAGCCACGGCGAGATAGTTAATGTCGGCCAGATCTCTGCTTTGATGACGTATGGATTCATGGTCCTTATGTCGCTTATGATGGTATCCATGGTCTACGTTATGCTTACGATGTCTGTAGAGGCTGCCAAGCGTATCGTAGAGGTATTAGACGAGGAGCCATCTATCACAAATCCTGCAGAACCCGTTATGGAGGTGCCTAACGGATCAATCGATTTTACGGATGTTGCTTTCAAGTATTCCGAGAAAGCTGCGCGCAATGCCCTCTTTGATATCGATCTCCATATAGACAGCGGAATGTCTGTCGGAATCTTAGGTGGTACGGGCTCATCAAAGACCACTCTGATCCAGTTGATCCCGAGACTCTATGATGCCACCGAAGGTGAAGTCAAAGTCGGAGGAATACCTGTCAAGGACTATGACATCAAAACATTAAGAGATGCGGTTTCCGTAGTTCTCCAGAAGAATGAGTTGTTCTCGGGTACCATCGCTGAGAATTTGAGATGGGGCAATGAGAGTGCTACTAATGAGGAACTTGTCAATGCATGTAAGATCGCACAGGCTGATGAGTTTATTTCGCAGTTCCCGGATGGATATGACACTTATATTGAACAGGGCGGAACCAATGTCTCAGGCGGACAGAAACAGAGACTCTGTATTGCCAGAGCTCTTCTGAAGCGCCCGAAAATCCTTATCCTCGATGATTCCACGTCCGCAGTTGATACGAGGACCGATGCATTGATAAGAAAAGGCTTTAAGGAGTATATTCCTGAGACCACCAAGATCATAATTGCCCAGCGAGTAGCCTCTGTCCAGGAATGCGACATGATAATCATCATGGACGGCGGCAAGGTCATGGGTACAGGAACTCACGAAGAACTGCTGAAGAGCAGTGATATCTACCGTGAGATATATGAAGAACAGACGAAGGGAGGATCAGACAATGAGTGAAAAGACTAATGCTCCCCGTAAAAAGTCAGAAGCAGCGCCCGCACCCGGCGGAAGACACAGAGGCGCAGCTTCAATGTCCCAGGTCATGGGTTCCATGGACAGTCTCAAGCGTGTTGTAAAACTCTATGTCAAGCAGTTCCCGGTTCTTACATGGGTAGTTGCCTTTTGTATAATCTACAATTCTGTTGCGGCCGCTCTTCCCAGCGTGTTCCTTCAGAAAGTAATAGTCGTTATTGAAGAGACCGTTGAGTCAGGCGACTGGACTTCTGCAAAGATAAGAATAGTCTCTTTGCTCGTGCCTCTGATCATTATTTATGCGGGTGCGGCTATTTTCAGTATATTGCAGACACAGCTTTTGGCTTATATGACACAAAAATTCCTGGATAAGCTCAGGACTGATCTGTTCAACAAGATGCAGACACTGCCGCTCAGATATTTCGATACGCATAAGCATGGTGACATTATGAGCCACTATACGAATGATATCGATACGTTAAGACAGCTGGTATCCCAGGCGTTACCTACCATATTAAGGGCAGGTGTAGTCGTTATTGCAGTATTCTTTATCATGATCTATTACAGCTTATGGATGACACTGATAATGGTTCTTGGAATCATTGCCATGATGTTCGTAACCGGCAAGGTCGGTGCGGGTTCCGCTAAGTACTTTGTCAGACAGCAGAAGGCTGTGGCAGCTACTGAAGGTTATGTTCAGGAGATCATGAACGGTCAGAAAGTTGTTAAAGTCTTTAACCACGAGGAGAAGGTTACAGCAGAATTCAATAAGCTGAATAACGGGCTTGCTGAAGACAGCGGCAAGGCAAATACTTATGCCAATATCCTTGCACCTATTATCGGAAATATAGGCAATATCGTATATGTTCTCCTTGCTATTGCAGGCGGTCTCATGATCGTTTTCGGAACACCTAATATCTCATTATCCATGATGGCGTTTGGAACGGATATTGCTGTTCCTTTCCTTAACATGAGCAAACAGTTCATGGGTAATATCAACCAGCTCACAATGCAGATGAATGCAATTGTTATGGCGGGTGCCGGTGCGGAAAGAGTTTTCGCGCTTCTGGATGAAGAGCCTGAGACCGATGATGGTTATGTAACTCTCGTGAATGCAAATATCGCAGCAGACGGAACGATCACCGAAGCAGACCATACGACCGGACACTGGGCGTGGAAACATCCCCACAAGGCTGAAGGAACCATAACTTATACAGAACTTAAAGGTGATGTATTGCTCGACCAAGTCGACTTTGCCTATGTGCCCGAAAAGCAGGTTCTTTACGATGTTTCTGTCTTTGCAAAACCAGGCCAGAAGGTTGCATTCGTCGGTGCCACAGGTGCGGGCAAAACAACAATCACAAATCTTATCAACCGTTTCTATGACATTGCGGATGGTAAGATCCGTTATGACGGTATCAATGTAAACAAGATTAAAAAGAAGGATCTGAGAAGATCTTTAGGTCTTGTTCTTCAGGAGACTAACCTCTTTACCGGAACCGTTATAGAGAATATCCGTTACGGAAGACTTGATGCAACAGATGAGGAGTGCAAAGAGGCTGCTAGACTTGCCGGTGCCGCAGACTTTATCGAACGTCTGCCGGGTGGCTATGATACTATGCTTACAAACAACGGTGCAAACTTCTCGCAGGGTCAGAGACAGCTTCTTGCGATTGCAAGAGCAGCCGTTGCTAACCCTCCGGTTATGATCCTCGATGAAGCCACATCATCGATCGATACGCGTACGGAAGCAATCGTTCAGCGCGGCATGGATAAACTCATGGAAGGCCGCACTGTCTTTGTTATTGCTCACCGTCTTTCAACCGTAATGAATTCCGATGTCATCATGGTCCTTGACCACGGAAAGATCATAGAGCGTGGTTCGCACGAGCAGCTTATCGCCGAGAAGGGCACATACTATCAGTTGTATACGGGAGCATTCGAACTCGAGTGATATTGTTATGCTCGCTGGGTCCTCGGAGCTTCGCTCCTGCGGAATCGCTCGCACAACAAATCACTCTCGCACGGACCGGGTGATTGTCGGCAATATTCAGTGAATAGTGCGGTTTTGTTCGAATCGGTGCTTTTTGGGTGTATAATCAAAAAAGAATGACAGAAGACAGGGATAAGTTACACAAAGGGATAGAGTCCGCATGAAAAAGCATCTGCCAATAATACTTCTGATTACTGTATTTTCGTTATTGCTGTGTTCGTGTGATACGCACAGCCATAATACTGGTGATGACGATGATGATACGGACTGGACTACTTCCGAGACCACTCTTCCTGACTATACCGTAAGAAGATCACCCTCGCACAATCTGAGCAGAGTTGATGCGACGGAGACATTTGGAGTTATCGATCTTGATTACGATGATCCATGGGGTGCAAGCCAGAATCTCCGCATGTCACACGGCAGTATCCATAATTATTTCCAGTATTTCTCACTTGACGGTTCTATGAACAGGGTCAATGAGAACCTGAGCGATGTATCTATGATCAGCCGGCCGACTGTTTTGGAGTATCCTGCCGATGAGGATGGTTATGTTATATACGAAGTAACATATACTCAGATATTTCCTATAAGCACCAAAGAACCCGATTTTGTATCCACTTCGTTTTTCTCATACCATGGTGTAGGATTTCTTGATTATTATACGGGACAGACTTTCCCTTGCATTAACCTGTCAACGCAGATCGACAGCTTCAGCGTAACAGGTGAAGTAAAGTTTGAGGGAAAAAGATATAACATGGGATATTATGAATTCCGTGAACAGGAAATGCTTGACAGCCGTGTGGAGCAGTCAGACGGCAATAAGGTTATCAAGAGTGAGGTGTGCAAGATAACCTCAACCTCATATTTTGTCGTGCCAGAAGGGTATGACGGCATAGTCATGTATGTTTATGTGGCAGACGATACGAATACCCCGTTGGCAGATATCCTGGCCGAGGACAATCCCTACTTCATTGAAACCGGAATGTTCGGTGATGATGAAAATCCCAATGATTATGTGTTTATAGGAATACAGGCACCTGAATAAGTGCCTGTATATTTTTTTGTGATGTAGTTGTAGCCGTCAGTCAGCCTTGCCGGGCTGTTCCAGACCGGAGGTTAAAAGCTTTACCGCTATTGCGCACTCGATCCTCTTGCGGAAAATATCGCAGCCCATCTCATATACACCGTTAATATCACCTGAAGCATGATATGAGTTGGCGGCACATCCTCCGGAGCAGTAGAGCTTTGCCCAGCAGTCCTGGCATTCGGGGCGGCTGTAGGCATTGCACGAAGCAAATCTGTCCCGGAGTTCAGTGTTCTTAACACCTTCGTAGATGTCGCCCATTTTGTAAGCCTCATCACCAACGAACTGGTGGCAGGGATAGAGGTCGCCCCAGGGCGTAACGGCAAGATATTCAGTACCGGAACCGCAGCCAGCTATCCTCTTGTAGATGCAGGGACCGCAGGTAAGATCCAGCATGTAGTGATAAAAGGTGAAGGGCCTGCCTTCGTTATAGCGTTCGACCATAAGTCTTGCGAGATCCTCGTATTGTCCGAAGATTACAGGCAGATCTTCTCTTGTGATTGCAGAAGGACTTGAAGGATCAGTAACGACGGGTTCCATGGAAAGTTCCGTGAAGCCCAGATCGAGCATCTGTTTTATATCGTTAAGAAAGTCCGTGTTATAGTGCGTGAAAGTCCCGCGCATATAGTAACTTTTGCCTTCTCTTTTAGCGACAAACCTTTGAAAGTTCGGAACGATCTTATCGTAGGATCCATGTCCTGCGTAATCCACACGGAAGCGGTCGTTTACCTCTTTGCGGCCGTCCAGGGAAAGGACAACATTATGCATTTCGCGGTTCGCAAATTCAGTGACCTCATCGTCCAGAAGGATGCCGTTTGTCGTAAGGGTGAAGCGGATATTCTTGTTGTGGATCTTCTCCTGCTCGCGGCCGTATTCAACGAGTCTCTTGCAGACATCCCAGTTCATCAGAGGCTCACCACCGAAGAAGTCGATATCAAGATTCTTGTGGAACCCTGAGTTCTCAATCAGGAAATCGATTGCACGCTTGCCGACCTCATAACTCATAACAGCACGTTCGCCGTGGTACTTGCCCTGGCTTGCAAAACAGTATGAACAATTCAGGTTGCAGGTATGCGCGACGTGCAGGCACAGAGCCTTTATCTTTATATTCTTTTTCCTGAAATCTTTGGCTAAGTGTTCATATTTATCGGGAGCGTAGAGTTTGCCGGCAGTCTTCAGGTCATCGATATCAGCGATGCATTCTGCTGCATCTTCTTCTGTGATGCCATGCTTTTCGATTGCTCTCGCGATTACTTCCTCAGCAGGCTCTGTCTCATACCATTGGATCATGTCATAGGCAACTTTGTCTACCATATGAATAGAGCCGGAATAGCAGTCGAGTACGATGTTAAGACCGTCAAATTGATAGCAGTGGATCATGGAAACTCCCGTATTTCATAAAAAAAGGTCCCACATAAAATGAGACCTTCAATGTTCAGAATAATATCAGCTTATTTATTGAGCTGTTCGCAAGGCTGGTTAGCAACACCGCAAGATGTCTTGCATGCTGACTGGCAGGATGTCTGGCACTCGCCGCAGCCGCCTTCCTTAGCTGACTTCTCGAGATCTCTTGTCTCAACTGTAACGATTCTTGTCATAGTATTAATCTCCCTCGTTTATGATACGTGAATTATACTTTGAAGGTCCTTATCCGTCAAGGTAAAACGGGTATCAGTCCTTTGTATGTGCGCCCTCCGCCGAGAAGCAGATGGACGTCTCCTCTGGACAGAAGCTTTATTGTGTCTTCGGTTATTATCTCCCCGGGCATGAGAAGAGGTATTCCTGGAGGAAATCCGTATATAAACTCTCCGGATACGCGTCCTGTACAACGGTCGGGAGTAAGCTGTTCGCACAAAAGCCTTGATTTTGAAGCTTCTCTCAACGTCATAGCGATCTTCGGATATGGTCTGGAGATGAATGCGGATTCAGCGTACTGGCCGTCGATCACGTTATCAGTCGCGATCACGGCATCACAGAACCTTTTAATTGAATCAGGAGTATCACCAATTCCGGTCATGGCGATCAGGTGGGAAGGGAAGCGTGCTTCGCACTCTATATTGAATGTTCCTCTCAGATACTCGAAAAGCACTTCCCCCATACCTGTCAGCACAAATTTTGACCGTTCTCTTACAGGAGCCCGCCAGAGTCTGAAATTCCTGAGGCCTGTCAGATTCTGTTCTGCATATTCAATTGCCTCTTCCCAGGGCTTTAATATGGCTGATCCCTTGGAATTAAGTTTGGCAAGGCATTTGGATACCTCTCCCAAAAGTATGTATGAAGGACTGGATGTCTCGAAAATATCGATCCCTCTTCTTATTAGTGATTCATCGATAGGGCATCCTTTGGCACGCAGCATGACTGCAGTCTGAGTAGGACATGAAAGAGTCTTATGCAGACTTTTGATAACAAGATCCCCCTTTGCATCCGGACCGAAGAAATCCTCATCCAGACCCAGATGAGAGCCATGTGCGCAGTCGGTAATAAGGACAGCATCATATTTCCTTGTGATCCGGAATATCTCGTCCGTGTCAGACATAACACCCTCATATGTCGGAGATGTTATGACCACTGTTTTGATCGAAGGATTCCTTGCAAGTGTACGTTCAATATCTGACGGGGAGATGTGGCCCGCAAACGGAAGGCCGGCATCAAATGCAGGCATGAGGGGAACTATGGTGCTGCCGGTGAGTTCTATCGCGTTCCATACTGCGAGATGACAGTTCATTGCCGTCAGTATCTTCGCATCAGGGTTAAGTATAGAAGCACTCCAGATGGCGGCGAGGATAAGCGCGGTCGAGCCGTTGACGGACAGAAAAGCATTATCCGCCTTCCATATTGAAGCTGCACAGTCTTCCAAATCTTTCAGAAGCCCGGTGGGGGAGTGAAGATTATCAAATCCCCCGATCTCTGTGATATCACGCATAAAAGCCTGGGAAACAAAGTCCGGATTGCGTTTTCCACCCGGCATATGCATAGGAAGAGGATCAGTTCCCAAATAGAGCTTCAATGCCGCTCCAAGCCTGTCATTATCGTATTTCATAGGCATGCCCTTCCTGCATTAATGAGAAAGGCTGCCTCTGTATTTGGAGACAGCCCTTTGCAGTTTGATTAACCGTTTAAGCCTTAAGGATTGATTACTGTGAAGCTGTAGCCTGATACAACATCATTGTCCTCATAGATTGTCTTCTGCATCTGAAGAGCAGTGGAGAGGAGAAGTGTATAAGGAGAAAGCTTACCCTTAAGAAGTTCAACATCGGAAGCATAGCTGATAGCCTGAGCCTCGTCGTCTGAGAGCAGCATATACTGTGAAACGAGGAAGAGGGATCTTACGCCGACATTCATATGAACAAGCTTATTGTTTACTGTGTAAGTAGGTGTTGAACTTGTGGAAGAACTGGAAAGCCTGCTGCTGAATGAGATACCCAATGTGGAAGTGGTTCCGAGTGAGCTGGACTCTTCCTGAATAAAGAGAGGCTTGCCTTCGATACCAACCTTGCCGACTTCGTGGAAGAGAGCAATGATTATTGCGGACTCCTCATCAAGCTGAGGCATGATCGTATCCTTGATTCTTAAGAGCTGCTTGGTAACAGAAACGCTCCTGATAAGGAGACCCTTCTCGCATGCGAGAGAACCTTTGACCTCTGCAGGTGCCGTGAGCCAGGAAGTTCTGTTCTCGAGGAAATCGATGAAGTGATCGAATTCGGTCTTTCTCTTAACGATAGCTGCCTTGAGCTGCTCGTAAAGAGTATCAACGTTGTCCTTGTTTACCTCGATCATCGGCATAATGCCGGCAACTTTATCTGACTTGCCAGTTGCAGCTGCTGATACGGCTGCTGCCTGAGGTGTTACTACTGGTGCATCATTACTTCCGCCTGCACTCTCATCTGCAGATGTGAATGTATACTTACATTTAGGGCATCTGATCGCCTGATTCGCAATGACCATTCCGCAATCGGGACATTTCTTCATGTTGGTGACCTCCTGTATCACGGATGTTAAAATAAATCCGCAAAGATATTTACGATTTATTTTACAACTTGATTTTTACACAATCAATAAGAAAACTGTCTTTTATTAAAATATTATAGTCATATTTGCATAAACCCCATTAAATTCGTAGTCTGAAAATAAAAGACACTGACGAGGGGGTGTCAGTGTCTTAAGGAGGGTGTTATGAAGTAAGGAACAATTACTTTGAACAACCATATCTTATCATGTCAAATGTTTACTTTAAGATTCAAAAAAGGCAAAATAGTGGCAAAGGTTCGGGGAGGAGCATAATTTTGACGCTTGAGGGCAGACTTTTTGTTGCAAACAGAATGACCGAGATAAAAGAAGTCACGACAGAGGATACGGATTCCTCCTATTCCAAGCGCCTTGAGAAAGCCCTGATCGAGTTGTGCAGACAGATGGATATCCCCGTTCCCATGTGGATGAAGAAGAATACCAGGGAATTTGCGGCTTTCGGTCAGACGATCTTTTTCCGCGAACAGTACACGGAGAATGTCAGATTCGACAGGTTTCAGATAAGAGTTAGAGAAAACTGATATGAATACGGGGTCATTGTCCGGGAACAGCCGGAGTATCTACTGGGACAATATCAAAGGTTTTCTGATCCTGCTGGTTGTCTTTGCCCATATCCTGTACCAGCTGCAGGGTTTATCAGGCGGGATAGATGCGACTGTGGATTATATCTATATGTTTCATATGCCCGCGTTCGTCTTCGTCTCGGGTTATTTCGGGAAAGGCAAGAAGGCCGGAAGCTTTGAGAAGATCATCAAACTGGTCTTTCTGTACTTTATATTCAACAGCATAACGTTATTTATCAAATATCCCGAAGGCTACACTTCGCTGGTTGAACCTTTATATTCATACTGGTATCTGATCGCACTGATCATATGGAGAATAACGGCTCACAGGATAGCCAGATTCAGATTTATATATGTGGTTTTATTTGCAGCAGCCCTGGTGGCCGGATTCTTCTCCTCGATAGATAATCATTTTGCGGTAGCCAGGATAATAGGCTTTTATCCTTTTTATATGGCCGGATACCTGTTAAGCGAAGATAAGAACTCCGGACTGGTTGGACGGAAGTATTCAGAAAGATCCCTTATCGGTGTTATCACGTTGCTGTGTGCCGCTTTGCTGGCTTTCGTGTCACGTGAGCAGTTAGGCCTGTCGGGCGGTGCGCTGAAGATGGAAGCCTACCCGGAACCCAAGGATCTGCTGGGCAGAATAGCCCTGTTTGCAATAGCATTTCTTGCAATTTACACGTTAAGGTGTTTTTCGCCTGACAGAAAGATACCTCTCATTACGTTGTTCGGACGTAATTCTTTATGGATATTCCTTTTCCACAGACTGATCACGCTCTGGATAAGCGAGCGTATTGTTTTATGTCCTGAACCATGGATAATCGTCATATCTGTTCTTTCTGCTTTTGTTTTGTGCATCGCTATGGGAAATGATGCTGTTGCTGATGTTATGAACAGGTTCCTGTCTTCAGGAACTGATATATTCCTTAAGAATGATAAAAAGATCAGTGCAGCGAAGGAGGTTTCGTTTTGTGTGGCGCTCGGACTGGTCTTTATTGCCGTATTTAATGCGGTAACTGCTCTGAAAGCGCAGTCAGCCGGCATTCCTGAATCTGCCGAAAAGGTTGAGACAGATGTTATATATCCTGTTATGACGGATCAGATGAAGAAAGAATTTGATGATTCTTTCAGGATCACATTTGCAGGAGACCTGATATTGCTTGAGGATCAGGTAAATCTCGGATATACAGGGAACGGATACGACTTCAGTGATGTGTTTGAATATGCAAAGCCATATATTTCTTCGGCGGATCTTGCTATTGGTGTTTTCGAAGGACCCATGGCCGGTGCGGATAAAGGGTATTCGACAGGCAATTTCCGTGACGGCAAATATTTTAGTCTCAATTTCCCTGATGAGTATGCTTCAGCGGTGAAGGATGCTGGTTTTGATCTGGTTACAACCGCTAATAACCATCTGCTGGACAAGGGGGAAGACGGGGCCTTGAGGACAATCGATGTTCTTGACAGAACCGGTCTTGATCATACAGGTTCCTATAAGAGTCCGAAGGATAAGGCAAACAACCATATCAAACTGGTTGAGACTGAAGGGATCAGAATTGCTGTGCTTTCTTATACATACGGTAGTAATTATATTTCTAACGAGGATCTTGACGGCAAGTATTCATATCTGACCTCGGTTATCTCGGGAACAGAAGGAGAACGGTTCGAGAAACTCAAGGCAAGCGTGGAGGCGGATTTCGAGGAAGCGAGAGCTCTTTCTCCAGATCTTATAATGGTCCTTCCGCATATTGGAACGCAGTTTTTGAATACCCCTGATAAAGAGCAGGAAGTCTGGTTTGAAATATTCAAGGAGAACGGAGCCGACATTATCCTTGGTGATCATCCTCATGTGGTTGAACCTGTTGTAATTGAAGAATATAAAGGAAAGACAGTTTTCACAGCATACTGTCCAGGAAATTTCGCGAATATCTTCCGCGATGAGCAGGGCGACACCAGTATGCTGATTGACATCTATATCGACCGCAATACAAAGCAGGTTGCCGGAGGTTCCATTGTGCCTCTCTATACTTATGCTCCGGTAGGCGGTAATTACCGTGCTGTTCCGGTATATGACATTATGAACGATGCTGAGCTCTGGGAACACCTTACATATGATGATCTGGCGCGTGCTGCAAATGCACATGAGATAATAACGGATGTTGTATTCGGAAACAGTCTGGATATCTCAGCTGTGACTGAGAGATACTATCTTGATACAAGGGGTTTTATCCGGACCAAGACATCGGGGCTTATCCTGACGGATGAGATGAAGAACGGCACTCTGTACAAAGCAATGTCAGCTGCTGACAGGATATGTTTTATCGGTGACAGTGTCACAGAGGGAACAAAGAATGGCGGATGCCCGTGGTATGAGCCGGTCGAAGAATATTTCAAAGACAAAGAAATACTGAATTACTCTAAGGGAAGCTGTACAGTTTCTTACATGCTCGAACACATTGATGAGATCCCTTCGGCAGAACTTTATGTAATAGCTCTTGGCACAAATGATGTGCGTTACCGGGATGAGAGCAAATGTGCAATGACTGCGGAAAGTTACATTGAACGGCTGGATGAATTAAAGACGAAGCTTCTTTCAAAAAATGATGGTGCGGAGTTTGTATTTATAGCGCCCTGGTATTCCACAGACGGAGATATTTACAGCAGACTTTCTTTTGCAGACAAGACCGCAATGAATGAAGAATATTCTGCCGCGCTCGAAAAGTATTGCTCCGGAAACTCATTTATGTACATCAATGCCAATCCGTATATCAAGCAGATCCTTAGTGTTTCACCGGACAGGGAATATCTGTTAGACCATATACATCCTAATGCTTCAAAGGGTGTGATCCTGTATTCTGAAGCAGTGTTGATGTCCTGAATAATGCAAGTGTAAGAGGTCAGAACGTGAGCAAACGGGTTGGTATAATCGGAGGCGGTGCCGCAGGACTGTTTACGGCCTGTATGTTAATGAAGCTTCAGGTTAACCGGGAACTTGATGTTACGATCCTCGAGAGCAATCCGGAACCCGGTAAAAAACTGACGTTAACGGGTCACGGACGCTGTAATATCACGAACAGGAAACCTGTGTCAGAGCTTAAAAAGGGATATCATGAGGCGGAAAATTATATATATCCGGCTTTGAAAGCGTTCGGCCCGGAGGATACGGTCAGATTTTTTGAGACGGATCTGGGACTGAAGGTCAAAGAGGAAGATAATAACAGGATTTTTCCTGTTTGTGACAGTGCCATACAGGTCAGGAACACGATCGTCTCGTATATATCAGATCAGACAAATATTGTATGTAATGCAAAAGTGCTGGATATAAAGAAAACTTCCTGTTTTGAAGTTCATACTGCCAGCGGGATATATGAATTTGACTGTATTGTTCTGTCATGCGGCGGGAGCTCTTTTCCCCATACCGGTTCTGCAGGAGACTCATACAGATTTGCGCTTTCTTCAGGACACTCTGTGGTTCCGTTAAGAGCGGCTCTTGCGCCTGTAAAAACTGAAAACGGTTCGCAGAATATCACTAAGAAACTGAGCGGTGTTTCTGTAACAGCAGGTGTAAGCGTTTATTGTGACGGCAGGAAGAACGCTTCGAATAACGGTGAGATACTCTTTGCTGATTTTGGACTTACCGGTCCCGCCATAATGGAAATATCAAGAGAGATACCGGGGGATCTGTCCGGAATGGATGTATGGATAGAACTTGATCTTATTCCTTCATTGACTGAGGAACAGCTTGATAAGGAACTGATAAGTCTTATAGATGAACACCCGGACACAAAGATCTCAACACTTATGTCCGGATTTGTTCCTGCATCGGTTGCAGATGAGATCACATCCAAGGCTGAGGCGGCTGGACTATATGCTCAGAGTTTTACCAGAGAAAACCGCAGGAGATTGATAAAGGAAGCCAAGCATCTCAGGATAGGCATTGACCAGGTACCTTCTTTGGACAGAGCCTATGTTACGCGTGGCGGCGTTATGCTTAAAGAGGTTGACCGCAAGACATTTCAATCAAGACTGGTTCCGGGGCTCTATATTATCGGAGAGGCATTGGATATCGACGGAATCAGCGGCGGCTATAATCTTCAGGCATGCATGAGTGAAGCGTATCTGGCAGCCGCAGATATATTAGGCAAATAAAAAGACGGCCATAAGCCGTCCAATATGAATTCTGATAAACAGTTCCTTATATCAGTTATACTTCTCGCCGGTGACTCTGAAGATGATCTCACCCGGATAGACCATATCGAGCTGCGCTCTTGCAACACTCTCGATATAGGCATCATCTTTGCCGAATTCTTCCTGTGCTCTTATCTGCTTTAACTTATCAGATAATGCTTCTGACTGTGCGATAAGAGACTCGTTCTCAGCCTTGAGACGCTCTTTCTGCTTGCTGATATTTGCATATCTTGTAATGCAGAGAATGCCGACCACAACAAAGCAGATGCAGATCATTGCCGTTAAGAATGATATTCCGCCTGTTTTACGTCTGACTTTGCGCAAGGTATGCCTCCAGTGGATGATATATTCTCATTATTACTTAACACCTGGTGCAAAACAACAACCCCGGGTTAAACTTAAAATACTTGTAATATTTGGTCTTATTCGAGAAGTTCGTACATTGAGGAAGCTTCTTCCTTCCTCACAGTTTCCTGGAGCGAGAGCACCTTAAACCGCACTTCTCCGCTTCCGAAAAGGATGCTCACAACATCCCCGACCTTAAGCTTTACAGATGGCTTTGCAGGCTTGCCGTTGACAGTAACTCTGCCGGCCTGGCATACATCATTTGCAACAGTCCTCCGCTTGATAACTCTGGAAAGTTTAAGGAATTTATCAAGTCTCATTCTTATCACCCGTGAGCGTGACCCTGCCGTTCAAAGCAGAAAGCAGGGTAAGATCATCTGCGTATTCGATATCTGAACCCATAGGAAGCCCCGATGCGAGACGCGAGACCTTAATGCCGGAAGGTCCAAGCATCCTTGATAAATACAGGGCAGTGGCATTTCCTTCAGCAGTCTGGTTGGTTGCAACGATAACTTCAGTGATCTCCGGGTGATCAGCCAGACGCTTGATAAGATCCGGGATCGTTGTATCGGAAATGCTCATGGCTTTCATTGGATTGAAGACACCATGAAGCACTTGATAAAGACCCTTATATTCGTGAGCGCGTTCAAATGTTGATACATCCCTCGGAGATTCAACAACGAGAACCGTAGTCTTGTCTCTCAGAGGATCTGAACAGATAGGGCAGGGGTCTGAATCCGTAAAGTTCTGGCAGCATGTGCAGCGCTTTGTTGACTGCCTTGCCGTTGTTATCGCAGATGTTAATGACTCGGCTTCCTTATCGTCCATGGCAAGTATATAAAATGCCAGACGCTGCGCAGATTTGCCGCCTACTCCGGGAAGGCTGCTTAACTGTGCGATTAGATTCTGAATTGAGGGAGAATACCTTGCCATTATCAGAAGGGCATCTTCATTCCGCCGGTGATGGCATTGATGCGTTCCTGGTTAGTCTTGTCAATCTGTCCGAGTGCCTGATTGGCAGCGGCCATGATGAGATCCTGAAGACCTTCGATATCGTCGGGGTCAACAACCTCTTTAGCGATTACTACTTCAAATATCTGGTGGTCACCGCCTGCGACAACTTTTACCATTTCGCCGCCTGCTGTGCCAGTAAAGCGCATTTCGCGGATCTCAGCCTGAGCCTGCTCGATCTGTCTCTGCATTCTCTGAGCCTGAGCTACGACCTGACCCATATTACCGTTCATACCCATTCCGCCACGGAATCCTTTTGCCATTTTAATAACCTCCGAATATTCAATCTAAAAATGCATTTTCTGTTTTTATAACTGACCTTAATCACCGAAATGAACGTCAGTTGGAACACCCATATTTCTGGACCGCTCATTCAGATCATCGAGTTTCTTGTCGAGCTCGTTAGCGCGTTCCTTCTCCATTTGCTTGGAATACTGGGCTTCAGTACAAAGGTACAGGTGTTCTGCCCCGAACTCATCTTTGATACCTGATGAGATCTGTCTGAAGGCCTGTGATTTCTTAAGATTTGACAGAAGCGTAGAGTCTTTGTCTTCAAAAACAATATACGCGGAATTTCCGTTTTTGCGGAGATTCGTGTGTTCCAGTATGACAGCGATATTATCATTGCTGGTCTTAATCTTCGATGTGACATTGGACCATCTTAATGCTATGTCCGCATCTTCGCCTGTAAAGGAAGGTGATCTTACGGCATTTGCATTCCGTCCGTCCACGATAAGTCCGCTCCTGTCAGCCTGCACCGCCAACTGTGAACGTGGTTTGACGGGGACAGTCTCCTCCGGCTCCTCTGCTTCAGCCTTGCTGCTGTCAGTGTCAGCCTCAAGATCTTTAAGAAAAGATGATGACAGTCCTGAGAATATTCCTGCAGCCGGGGCTGCTTCGACCCTGTCAGGTTCGTAGGAGAAATTATCCTCCGGTTCTTCCGGTTCATCAAA
This sequence comes from Saccharofermentans sp., assembly GCA_024683485.1. Classification (GTDB taxonomy): domain Bacteria; phylum Bacillota; class Clostridia; order Saccharofermentanales; family Saccharofermentanaceae; genus Saccharofermentans. The sequence continues at coordinate 33,662 of JAIKYD010000075.1, forward strand.
ATTGAAGCTGAACTTTGATTCGGTATCTGTCTCCTTCGGTATGAACGAGACAATAGATGGTTCGGTATGATCCCTGAAGGAATCATCAGCAGGGATTATCGTATCATCAGGATCTGAATCACCGTCATCTTCCGGTTCTTCAGGCTCAGGAGTCTTCGATGTGAATGAAGAAGTGAAATTGAAAGAAGAGAAGAACGAAGGCTTGTCTGCCTTGTCCTCAGTTTTTTCTTCATTTTTAACCTCTGCCTCCGTTGGAGCAACAGGAGTGCTTTCTTCAGTTTTTTCCTGAACACTGCTTCCCTTGGCAAGCGAAGTGAATGTAAAGGTGCTTGAAGGCGATACTGAGGGCTTGGGCCTGTATGGTTCAGGAACAGCTGCCGGTTTGGGACTGAAAGGCTCAGGTGTTGAAGAAGGCTTGGGCCTGTACGGTTCCGGTGCAGTAAATCCAGGTTCGATCTCAGAAGAGGAACCCTCATCCTTATCGGTATCTTCTTTCTTATCTTCCTGTGGTTCTTTTGCCGTACCGGTTTCAACTGCGGTTTTCTTATCTTCAAGAGTGATCTCAGCGGCTTTTTCCGCCTGTTTTTTCTCAAAATCAGGTATGACTATGGGAGTGACGGGGAGGGAAGACTTTCTTCCACAAAGACGCATAAGCATGAGTTCAAAACTGGTCGGAATGTCAGGAGATTTGCGGAGTTCCGCATACTCCTTGGACAGATAACTTATATAACCAGTTAATGTATCCGCACTGACTTTGGCTGCAGTCTGATACATATCCTTAATGGTTTCCTTGGGATAAGGAAGATAAATAACAGGATCTGCCTTGACTCTGATAATTAGAAGGTCTCTGAAATATGCCGCCAGGTCAAGTGTAAAACGGGCCTGGTTCTTGCCTGAACTGTTCAGCATCTCACAAAGATCGATGAGTTCATCGAAGCGTGCATCGATAAGGCAGTTAGCCATTTTAAACAGGAATGAACTGTCAACCGTGCCGGTGATCCTCTCGACATCCTTGGAACTGATCTCGTTATCAGATCCGGATATTGCGGATATCTGGTCCAAAAGCGACAAAGCATCACGCAAAGCCCCGTCAGACCTTGATGCTATAAGGCGGAGCGCATCATCAGTTGCTTTGATACCTGATTTGCTGCAGACATCTCTCAATCTGCCGGATATGAGTTCGAGGGGGATCCTCTTAAAATCATACCTTTGGCAGCGCGAGATTATAGTTGCAGGTATCTTGTCTGATTCCGTGGTCGCGAAAATAAATATGACATGCTTCGGAGGTTCCTCGATCGTCTTCAGGAGAGCATTGAAAGCACCCTTGGAGAGCATGTGAACCTCATCGATTATATAAACTTTATATGTTGTTCTGGTCGGAGCAAAATTGACTTCCTGAAGGATTGGTCTTATATCATCAACACCATTGTTGGAAGCGGCATCCATTTCCGTAACATCCAGGATTGAACCGTCAAGTATGCCTTTGCAGACTGCACATTCGTTGCACGGATTGCCGTTGACGGGGTGCTCGCAGTTGACCGCACGGGCAAATATCTTAGCTATAGTGGTCTTACCTGTGCCGTGCTGGCCGCAGAAAAGATATGCATGAGCCAGTTTCTTCGAAACTACAGACTGCCTTATGGCTGTGACGGCGGCTTCCTGACCGACAACATCATCGAATGTAACAGGTCTGTACTGTCTGTAAAGAACGATATGATCTTCCATAACTGTTTCCTTAAAGCCGAATCATTAGAACTGATAAAAAAGTCCGTCCCGCCCGAACTGACGCCGGTAAGGCTTGACCCGCGGCGCACTTCGAAAACCGCTTACTGCTGCTTCCTTCCGGACCTGACAGGGTTCACAGCCCGAAATCGCACGGGACCTTGGCCGGCGGCAGACCGCGCGGGACGGACATCCATATTATCAAACAAAAGAATTATAACAAACATTCGAGAAACTTGCTTGCAAGGGTTTTGAGAATTTTAGTTATCATGCAAAGTATATCATAAACGGGATTTCGGTTTATCCGTTTATAAGGACTAATAGCAGGATTCAATGAATTCCTGTGTATAACCACCCAGGGTTGCAATGGCGGTACCGGCTGAATTGGGTGAACCGGCCTCGACGTAGATGATCAGGGCAAACGGTTCCTCGTAATCCACGATCGCACACTCGAGATAGGCACCTCTTGATGTGTTTCTGCCAAGTACATGAAGGATCCTGGTATCTTCAGGGAAAGCCGCACTTAACGGAGACTCGATCTCGCTGTGTGCCATGTCGTTTACAAGACGCTGGTTTACCTGCGAATTGTTTATGAACACCTGGTACAGATAGGAGAGATATTTGCCCATATCATAACATGATATCGTGCCCGGGGCACGGAATTCCTTGCCGCGGTAATCAGTGTAGATGACTGAGTCGTTGTACGATATATAGTTGCTGATCCCGTCAACGGCTTTGATCGCTTCCTCAAGTCCTCCGAGTTCCTCGACCACATAATTAAGTGCGATACTGTCGTTCTTGACGATGGCATAATTCAACAATGTCCGCATGTAAAATGCTTTGCCGTAATCGTATGATTTCGCGATATAAGAAGAATTGCGGGCCCCGATATGGTCGCTTAATTCCGAATTGAGATATGTGCCGTCATAAGTGATCTGCTTTGATAAGGGTCCGGTGACTCCTGCGATGCTGTCGTAATAGACGATCTCCAAAGGAATAGCCATGGCACCGGAAGGGACAACAGGATCGAGTTCGTCAACACCAAGACGGTCCCCTGAGGAAAGAGAGATGAATTCATAACAGATCCTCATATCGGAATGGGTTTTCTGATACTTTACAATCCTTTCCTTAAGTTCATCCATATAAACGGCCCGTTCCTGATAGGTCGCGATCTGAATTCCGGCCGGTCTGAAACTGAAGTTTCTGTCCTCAGTAAAAGGATCGGGTGAATTGTTTTGCGACGTGTGTGCCGTCTCCTCCGGTTCAAGCACCGGTGTCGGAGTTGCAGCCAGGATCGCGTGCAGCTGTGAGGTTGTTGCAGTCGTCGTTGCCTCGGTTGTCGTCTCGGTCGTTGTATGAACTGGCCTCTGATAAGCTGAATATTCAGTGGTCGTACTGGTTGCGGCACCAACGAGTCCCGGATACATGAGACGGTATTTGTCCTGGGCAGATGCCATGGAACTTACAAAGACCACGGCAAAGGTAAGCACGATCAGGATTAGGATGATAATGAGCGTGCGCTTTTTACGGGATGTTTTTATCCCTTCCGCTTTTTTCAGAAATGTCGGATTGGGACGCTTCATTTACTGTCAGAAGAGTCCTGTGATCACGCCGTTGTCATCAATGTCGATATCCATTGCAGCAGGATGCGGAGGAAGTCCGGGCATCGTAACTATCGTGCCGGTGAGAATAACAAGATATCCTGCGCCTGCGGATAAGAAGCAGTCTCTTACAGTCAGAGTGAATCCTGCGGGATTTCCGAGTTTCTTGGGATCGTCTGACAGCGAATATTGTGTCTTTGCGATGCAGATGGGAAGATTTCCGTAGCCCCTGTCAACAAATTCCCTGATCTTAGCTGATGCCTCGGGAAGGATTTCAACTTTTCCTGCGCCATATACCTTTGTTGCGATCTTGGTTATCTTATCCTCGACCGTATCATTCAGTTCGTATGTGTATATGGGATTTCTGGGATTATTCTGATCAAGTATCGAGACAGCCTTATTGGCAAGATCTATTCCGCCTTCGCCGCCTTTTGCGAAAATCTCCGCCGGTGCGAAGTCCGCGCCGGTAGCTTTGCATGCCTCCTCAACGATAGCGAGTTCTTCTTCTGTGTCAGTAAGGAATCTGTTGGATGCAACAAGAACCGGGACACCGAAATTCTGCATATTCTCAATATGCTTCAAAACATTTGCAAGCCCGTTCCTGACAGCTTCCGGATTTGGTTCTGAGAGACGGTCCTTCGGAATGCCTGCGTTATATTTAAGTGATCTGACTGTAGTTACTATGACTACCAGGTCAGGCCAGATGCCAAGGTCTCTGCACTTGATATCAAGGAATTTCTCTGCACCGAGGTCAGCTCCGAAGCCTGCTTCGGTAACAACGATATCGCCTAATTTCAGTGCTGCCTTTGTGGCGATGCAGGTATTGCATCCATGAGAGATATTTGCGAAAGGTCCGCCGTGAACGAGGGCCGGAACGCCTTCAAGTGACTGGACAAGGTTAGGGCATAATGCATCTTTAAGGCATGTTGCAAGTGCTCCCGTTGCTCCCAGTTTTCCGGCAGTTATAAGATTTCCATCGGTGTCATAAGCTATCGCGATTCTGTCCAGTCTGACCTTGAGATCATCCATATCCTTTGCAAGACAGAGGATGGCCATGATCTCGGATGCTGCAGTAATCTGGAATATCTCAGGTCTTGTAACACCCTTTGTTCCGCCTCCAACACCGACTGTAACAGCTCTTAAGCATCTGTCGTTCATATCGAGGCATCTCTTCCAAAGGATCCTGTCCTTATCTATCTTGAGTTCATTGCCCTGGAATAAATGGTTATCTATCATTGCAGCAAGAAGGTTATTTGCGGTCGTGACTGCGTGGATATCACCGGTGAAGTGAAGATTGATATCCTCCATCGGAACAACCTGGGAGTAGCCGCCTCCGCAAGCTCCGCCTTTTACACCAAAGACAGGTCCGAGAGACGGTTCTCTTAATGCGAGAACAGGCTTTTTGCCGATGAGCTTAAGACCCTGAGCAAGACCTATACTGACTGTGGTTTTTCCTTCACCTGCAGGAGTCGGATTCATCGCAGTAACAAGGATGAGTTTGGCATTGGGATTATCCGGCAGATCCTTAATATAATCCAACGGGAGTTTAGCCTTGTATTTGCCGTAAAGTTCGAGCTTGCCGGTATCGATACCGGTCTCTTCTGCCACCTTTGTTATAGGGTTGATCTTTGCACTCTGAGCTATCTCAATGTCACTAAGCATATCCGGTCTCTCCTGTCTTTTTAGTTATATGGATACGATTGTATTGTAAATGGACAGGCTTTTCAATCACGACCGCGGAACAGAACTGAGGTTTTTTACTGAGAATAAGAACCACCACTATATTTTGTAGAATGCGTGGTGTTTTTTTACTAAATGTTGTGTTTTTCGTTGACAATAAATGCAGGAAATGATAGCATTGGTGCATGTTGGAAATATTTCCGTAATGTCTGCTTAAACTTACCGTAATATTTCGCAACACTAATTTCCGGGCGGGGGTAATACTTATGATCATCAGTTCCGATTTGGAAATGTGCAAGGCTAAGTTCGAAGAACTTATCGGCAAGCGTATCGTTTGCAAGACAAACGGCGGACGCAAGAGGATCATCACTTACATCGGAACAGTCGAGCATTGCTATCCCAATGTTTTCACAATGCTCTGCAACAATGAGGCTGGCAAGCAGTCGATCGTGTCTTTCTCATATATTGATGTTCTTACAAGGACAGTAAGAGTAGGCATTATGCCTGAGAAGTCACAGGAAGAAGTCGCTGTCTGATACAGCAGATTTAGTAAGCATTTTATAGCACTGTCAGAACTGATCAGATCAGGTTTTGACAGTGTTTTTTATTGGACCCGGAAATGTATGCGAAAGGGCCATAAGTTCCCTCTGACTATGTTACTTTTATTCTTGTTAAATCTAAGGTAAAATTGATGTACAGACTTTGGCCTGTGCTTTCGGGCGACGAATGGAGATCCTCATGGATTCTTATGAGATTACAGCTAATGCTAAATTGAATCTCTTCCTGCGTGTGCGAGGAATACTTCCTAACGGCTATCACAGTCTTTATACTGTCATGCAGGAGATTGATCTTGCTGACACGCTTACTATCAATATATATCCTGAACGTGATAACGGGTTTGATATCAAATGCATAGGCAGAAATGATATAGATCCCGAGAAGAATCTCTGCAGGAAAGCAAGAGACAGATTTTTCTCTTCGCTCCGCAGGAAGGCAGGAACCGATCCGTCATTGCCGGGGGCAAAGCTTTGGAAAAAAGGCAGATTCCCGAACATCGAGATAGTTCTTACCAAGGTCATTCCTTCAGAATCCGGAATGGGAGGCGGAAGTTCTGATGCTGCAGCAACGCTTATGGTGCTTCAGGAACATTTCGGAAATCCTTTTACAGATGAGGAACTCAACCAGCTTGCAGTAAATGTCGGAGCTGATGTTCCGTTTTTCCTTTACGGGGGAACAAGTCTCTGTGAGCGGGTAGGTGAGGACATTCATACTCTCAGTTCACTCGCGGGAATTCCACTTCTTGTCGTAAAGCCTTCTGCAGGTGTGTCCACTCCGGAGTGTTTCCGTGCGATAGACAGCAAACCTTTGTCGGAATTCAATGAGGAAAGATATACAGCATTTATCAATGGTTTGAATGATGAAGATAAGGATCCGCTCGACAGATTTCTTGATGGCACGGATCTGCTTACCAATGACCTTGAGATACCGTCAGTCGAGAAGATACCTTTGATTGCGGAGATAAGAGAAGCGTTGCTTAAGACAGGTGCTTCTTTCAGCAGGATGACCGGTTCCGGAAGTGCTGTTTTCGCGATGTATAAAGACGAAGGATCCAGAGATAGTGCTTATGAGATCATAAAGAATGATCCGGCTTTCTCTGACTGTGAAGTGTTTGTATCCAGTACTATCTGATAACCGTTTCCGGTACAGGACTAAATTATGAGAACAATAAGACTTGGCAAGACTGGAATAACTGTTCCCCAGAATGCTTTCGGTGCTCTTCCGATACAGCGTGTAAGTATGGACGATGCCATATGTCTGTTAAGAAATGCCTATGACGGAGGCATGAGATTTTTCGATACGGCTAGAGCATATTCAGACAGTGAGGAAAAAGTCGGAAAAGCCTTTGAAGGCATGCGCGGCAAAGTGTTTATCTCATCCAAAACACAGGCAACGACACGTGAAAAGTTCGAAGAAGATCTTGATACTACGCTGACAAACCTGAAGACTGACTATATCGATATCTATCAGCTTCACTGCGCTGCCAGATGCTATAACGAAGACGATGAGATATACAATGCATTGGTTGAAGCGAAGAAGCAGGGCAAGGTAAGACATATTGGAATAACCGCCCACAAGATAGGTGTTGCGGAAGATATAGTAAAGAGCGGACTTTATGAGACTTTGCAGTTTCCTTTCTCATATCTTGCCAGTGAACGCGATATCAGACTTGCGGAAAGCTGCAAAGAACAGGACATGGGCTTTATAGCGATGAAGGGCCTTTCCGGCGGACTGCTTACCGATTCAGCGGCCTGTATGGCTTTTATGAGCCAGTTTGATGTTCTTCCTATCTGGGGTATACAAAGGCAGACGGAACTTGATGAATGGCTCAGTTTCTTTGAAAACGAAGTGACGATGACAGATGATATGAAAACTGTGATCGACAGGGACAGAAATGAACTTCTGGGGGAGTTTTGCAGAGGCTGCGGATACTGTATGCCCTGCACGGTGGATATAACTATCAATCAGTGTGCGAGGATGAGCCAGATGATCAGAAGGGCACCTTCGCAGAACTGGCTGACGGATCACTGGCAGCAGGAGATGCTCAAGATAGAGTCATGTGTTGAGTGCGGGATATGTAAGACGAGATGTCCCTACGAACTGGATATTCCAGAGTTGTTGAAGAAAAATCTTAAAGACTATAAGGAAATCCTGGAAGGAAAAGAGATCTGATCTTTAGTCCGGAAGAGCAATGCTTTTGGCGAACAGTCCTCTCATATATCCTCTGGAGTTCTCGGAGTCGATCAATTCAAACCCGCGCTTTCCGTAGAAATCGACCATGTTGCTGTTTGAAGCTGCAGAGTGCAGAAGAACGCTCTTTGCACCTGCTTCACATGCTATGCCGACAGCTCTGGTTATGAGGTCGATGCCGAGACCGGTTTTCCTGTACCGCTGTTTTACGGCAAACCGCGAAATGTACCATGCGGGAACACAGCTTTCCAGATAATCGCAGGTCTTGCCGGAAAAACTGTAGACTAAAGGATTCGGAACAGGTTTGATACAGATAGTGCCGGCTATCTTTCCGTTAAAGACTGCCACAAGGCAGGTCTGCTTTGCTATCCTGTCGGCAACACTCTCTATGCTCTCTGTCATTGCTTCGAGCATGGAGGAGGAAATGCCTGAATCTGCGCAATAAGTAAGCATTGCGCTCCTTAATAAGCGCGATACTTCTTCTGCATCAGATACTTCAGCTTTTCTTATTATGAATTCATTCTTCATCAGTTGAGGAAGCAGTTAACGAGGATTGCCTTGTGTGCGTGAAGTCTGTTCTCAGCCTCATCGAAAACCACGCTTTGAGGTCCGTCGATAACATCTTCAGTTACTTCATAACCGCGGTAAGCGGGGAGACAGTGCATGAAGATCGCATCAGAATGGGCAACGCCCATTATCTTCGAGTTGACCTGATAATTCTTGAAGATCTCAATTCTCTGAGCCTTCTCAGCTTCCTGACCCATGGATGTCCATGTGTCTGTGTAGATAACGTCAGCGCCTTCTGCTGCTTCGAAAGGATCCTCGGTCATGACGATCTTTGAACCGGTAACCTTTGCATCCTCATTTGCTTCTATAACATACTTCTCAGGGCATGTGTAATCTTTGGGGCTTGCAACGGAGATATCCATTCCTGCTTTGGCGCATGCGTGGAGCAGCGAGTTGGCCATGTTGTTTCCGTCGCCAAGATAAGCAAGTTTAAGACCCTTAAGTGTTCCTTTGTGTTCCTTGACCGTAAGGAGATCAGCCAGTACCTGTGTGGGATGCTGGTCATCGGTAAGTCCGTTGATAACGGGGATCTTTCCATAGTCGGCAAGATCCTGGACATCCTGATGCTTAAAAGTCCTGATCATAATACCGTCAACCATCCCGGACAGTACATTTGCGGTATCGTATATGGTCTCGCCTCTGCCGATCTGGATGTCGTTGTTGCTTAAGAAAAGAGCCTGTCCGCCAAGCTGATACATTCCAACTTCAAAAGATACTCTTGTTCTTGTTGATGACTTGGTGAAGATCATTGCAAGCGATTTGCCCTTGAGAAGATGGTGCTCTATGCCTGCTTTTGTCTTTGCCTTAAGATCTATTGCTGTATCAAGAAGATAATCGAGATCTTCAAAACTTACGTCTCTGTGGAAATCTATATAGTGCTTCATTGTATTACTCCTGTTTTTGCTGTCATTCATTGTCATCGATGACATCTATGTCCTGTCCGCCGGTAAGCCCTGCCTGATCGAGTTTGTCTATTTTTGCAGAACCGATCGAGGGAGCAGCATCTTTGATCTGTTTCTTGGATGGAAGAGCGTCTTTGAGTCTTCCCAAAACACTCTTCGGACCGGCGGTATTCTTCAGTATCTTGTCCATGGCCTTGACGAACTGACCTGCCTGGGATTTATTGATGATAAGAGGAGGTGCGAGTCTTATTGTGGACTTGCCGATCGCACTTACAAGGATTCCCATAGAAAAGAGCTGATCCTTCATTCCCTGTGCGGTGATAGTATCATCAAATTCTATTCCTATAAGCAGTCCTTTGCCTCTTACCGAACGGATGCAGTTATACTTTGATCTCAATTTGCCGAGTTTCTCAAAGAGCTCATCGCTGACTTCCTTTACGTTATCAATTATGCCCTCATCCTCGAAAGCCTCCATTACGGCATTTCCTGCTGCACATGCAAGAGGATTGCCTCCGAAGGTGGAACCGTGGTCTCCAGGCTTCATACCAACGGCAATTGCATTGGTGGTAAGCATTGCGCCGATCGGAACACCTCCGCCAAGACCCTTGGCGAGTGTCATGATGTCAGGTGCCACGCCATAATTCTGATAGCAGAACATCTTGCCGGTACGTCCGATGCCTGTCTGTACCTCATCGAAGATCAGCAGTATACCTTTCTCAACGCAAAGTTTCTTAACAGCCTGGATGTATTCAAGGTCAGCGGGATGTACTCCGCTCTCGCCCTGTATGAGTTCGAGCATGATTGCAGCCGTGTGGGGATTTACGGCCTTTATCATTGCGTCGATATCGTTATAAGGAACGTGGACGAAACCGGGAACGACCGGTTCGAACGGTCTAGAGAATTTCTCCTGACCGGTGGCGGATATGGTGCCCATGGTCCTGCCGTGGAAACTCATGTCCGCTGTTATAATCTCGTACTTCTTTAAATCCTTATAGTAAAAATAACTTCTCGCAAGTTTTATGGCTGCCTCATTGGCCTCGGCACCGGAATTGCAGAAGAATACTTTATCTGCAAAACTTGCGCGGCAGAGTCTGTAAGCCAGTTCTGACTTCTGCGGGATGTAATAGTAATTGCAGGCGTGAATGAGATTCTTCGCCTGTGACGAGATAGCCGATGTAAGCTTGGGATGATTGTAGCCCAGACAGTTAACAGCGATTCCGCCGATCATATCGAGATATTTATTTCCTTCGGTATCATACAGATAGCATCCGCGTCCTTTTACGAAAGCGACGGGCTGGAGATTAAATACCTGAAGGCAGTAATTTACATCGTAATCCCTTATCAGGGTGAAATCATTTTCTATACTCATAATGTTCCTTTTTCTCCTTTACTATCATTGTTCCTATACCATTCTTGGTAAAAGTCTCGAGGATAATTGAATGGGGTATCCTTCCATCTATTATATGCGCTCTTCCGACACCTCGCATTACGGTATCAAGACATCCTTCGATCTTTGGTATCATACCGCCGCTGATTATTCCTTCGCTGACGAGGTCTTTTATATCATTACTGTCAAGGACAGGGATGATATAGTCGGAGCCGTCTTCGAGTTTCCGCAGCACACCGCCGACATCGGTAAGAGTGATGAGTTTTGATGCTCCCAAGGCAACAGCAACTTCAGCGGCAACAGTATCTGCATTTATGTTGTAGCTCTCGCCGTTCTTACCCACTCCGATGGGTGCTATGACTGGAATGTACTCATCGTTTGCAAGCATGGATATTACTTTAGTGTTGATCTTCTTTATCCTGCCGACATAACCGATATCGATAGGGTTGCCTTCTGCATCCTCTGTCAACTTCTCAGCTTCGATAAGGTTTCCGTCGATTCCTGATATTCCGATGGCTTTTGCACCTTTACCGCAGAGAACGGAAACTATATCCTTGTTAGTCTTTCCGATAAGGACCATCTGGGCATAGCCCATAGTCTCATCGTCTGTATATCTCAAGCCGTTTACGAAGTGAGACTCTTTATTTACCTTCTTAAGCATATCGCTGATATCGGGACCGCCGCCGTGAACAATGACAGGGTTGATGCCTATATACTTGAGGAGTGTGATATCGTCCATTACAGACTGCTTTAGTTCCTCGTTGATCATGGCATTTCCGCCGTATTTGATGACGAAGGTCTGGCCGCGCATTTTCCTGATGAAGGGAAGAGCCTCTATCAGGATCGATGCCCTGTCAACATTGTTCTTCATATCACCGGTGATTACGGGATTTTCTTTCTGTCCTGCCATGATCAGATACCTCTTACTATATTCTTTAGTCCGGAAGTCTCATCGAATCCGAACATTATATTTGCTGCCTGTATTGCCTGAAGTGCTGCGCCCTTGCCGAGATTGTCCTGTGCTGAGAACAGCTTGATTATTCCTGTCTCTGGATCGAAAAGACCGTTGACATCGATATAATTGGAACAAGCAACTGCTTTTATATCCGGGAGTGTCTTTCCGGGAAGAACTCTTACAAATGCCTCATCCTTATAAAAATTACTGTATATCTCATTGATCTTTTCAGAAGATACGCTGCTGAAAGCTGCAGAGGGTTTAGCATAGATACTCGCGAGCATTCCGCGCTTGAACGGAGCCAGGTGGGGTGTGAAAGTAACTTTGATATCGCCTGATCTCTTTCCTGCCAGGAAAGAACACTGCTCGGAGATCTCCGTTGTATGACGGTGACCTACCGCGCCGTACGGCTTGAATGATTCGTCAAGTTCGCAGAAAGCATAGGCAAGATCTGCCTTCCTTCCGGCACCGCTTACCCCTGATGTGGCATCGATAATTATTGAATCCTCTTCGATCAGGTGAGCTTTGAGGAAAGGAGCAAGAGCGATCAGGGAACATGTGGGATAGCAGCCGGGATTTGCCACAAGAGATGCTGTCTTAAGTTCTTCCCTGTAGAATTCCGGAAGACCGTACACTGCTGTCTCAAGCAGTTCTGGATTCGGATGGGTAAGACTGTAGGACTTCTCGTAGGTTGCCAGATCCTTATATCTGAAGTCTCCGCTGTGATCGATGACTTTTGCTCCAGCTGCAAGAAGAGCGGGAACGATCTTGGCGGAAACACCGTGCGGCAGGGCAGTGATCACGAGATCGGAATCCTTTGCAGCCTCTTCGGGATCAAGTTCCTCGCAGATGTTATCGACAACGCCTCTGAATTCAGGGTAGATCGAAGAATAAGGCTTTCCTGCGAATGACTGGCTTGTAAGATGCCGGAATCTGAAGAAAGGATGACCTGCAAAACCTCTGACGAGTTCTGCTCCCACATATCCTGTGGCACCTATTATAGATACATACTTTACAGATTCTTCATTTGACATGTTTTAGCCTCCGGATCAGGCAGTTTTTCCCTGTCCTGATGTTTGATTTATGCAATATAATGTATAAATATTCAAAAGTCAACAAAAAAATGCATAATTATCTACATATATAAATCAAGCGGATATCTCCCGCATATTATCGCAATATTGTCCGGCAGGGCTTTCTGCTGTACGGTTGTAACTTAAAAGTAATATTACGGAAGTGTTTTCTGATCGGTTTACGGTATATTGCACAATGACTAAAAAGCTCGAAAAAGCCCTGAAATACTTGTTTTGCCTCTTTTTCTTGTACAACACATACAAAATATCAAGAGGGTATTTGATATATTTACCAAGCGAACGAAATTACTATGCCAAATTACTCAAACATTTTTTGGGGAATGTGTCATATAGTAATGAAATAAGCGGTTTGATACTATTCTCATAGTTATCACGCCCGATTTCGGACGGGCACATTTTTGGAGGTTTGAAGATATGGCAAGTTTATCTTTCCAGCACGTTTACAAAAAGTATGACGGTGGAGTTGTAGCAGTTTCAGATTTTAATCTTGACGTAGCAGATAAGGAATTCGTTATCCTCGTAGGTCCTTCAGGATGCGGTAAGTCAACAACACTCCGTATGCTTGCTGGTCTTGAAGATATTTCAGAAGGTGAGATTTACATTGACGATCGTTGTGTAAACGACGTTCTCCCTAAGGACAGAGACATCGCAATGGTTTTCCAGAACTACGCTCTCTATCCTCACATGTCAGTTCGTGACAACATGGCTTTCGCTCTTAAGCTCAGAAAGATGCCTAAGGATGAGATCAACCGCCGTGTTCAGGAAGCAGCTAAGATCCTTGAGATCGAGCACCTCTTAGACAGAAAGCCTAAGGCTCTCTCCGGTGGTCAGCGTCAGAGAGTTGCTCTCGGCCGTGCTATCTTACGTGACCCTAAGGTCTTCCTCATGGACGAGCCTCTTTCAAACCTCGACGCTAAGCTCCGTGTACAGATGCGTGTTGAGATCACAAAGCTCCACCACAGACTTAAGACAACATTCGTTTACGTTACACACGTCCTTCATAACTACGATTCTGGTACCCATGGTCATAGCTTCTGTCTGGTCGTGTGTAACGTAAACGAATGTTGTCTTAAGTCTGTGGTGGAGCTTTGTGATCTCAACACGCATCTGTACACGGAGCTTAGCGTCCAAGTTGGAGAGAGGCTCGTCCATGAGGAAGACCTTAGGGTCACGTACGATAGCACGGCCGAGAGCAACTCTCTGACGCTGACCACCGGAGAGAGCCTTAGGCTTTCTGTCTAAGAGATGCTCGATCTCAAGGATCTTAGCTGCTTCCTGAACACGGCGGTTGATCTCGTCCTTAGGCATCTTTCTGAGCTTAAGTGCGAATGCCATGTTGTCACGAACTGACATGTGAGGATAGAGAGCGTAGTTCTGGAATACCATTGCGATGTCTCTGTCC
>JAIKYD010000094.1 GCA_024683485.1 Saccharofermentans sp.
CCCTGTAGTTTCTTTCACATAATCCCTGATTTCATCATATGTTGCCTTAGCTTCAGCCTCAGTAAGATCAAGTTCTGACGTGTTGATTTTGACCTCAAGTTTTGGTGCACTTGAAAGTTTGGACAAAAGAACTACCGTCTCCACATGCCCTGAATTCGGGAACAGATCCACCGGCGTAACCTCAACGATCCTGTAAGCTCCTGTGAGCATCTTAAGGTCTCTTGCAAGAGTTGCCGGATCACAGGAAACATAACAGACTGAAGGCGCTTCAAGTTCGATTATCTTCTTCACCACCCCGATATCAAGTCCTTTGCGGGGAGGATCGACGACCACACAGTCAGGAGGAGTTATCTTTGAATTCTTTATAAGTGTTTTGAAGTCAGTTTTGAGCACATCTTTGCAGATGAATTCACACTCATCCGCCTCGTCAGGAGAAAGTGACAGTGAACGGTTGATCTTTGCGGATGCAATGGCTTCAGGCACAACCTCAATGCCCAAAAGTCTCTGTCCTTTTTTCTTTACTGCCAGCCCGAGTGTGCCGCATCCGCAATAAAGATCGTAGATGACATTTGCTCCGCTGCAGGCTTCAGATACTTTATTTGCAAGCTTTTCGGCCTGTTCCGTATTGACCTGGAAAAACGATCCGGCTTTGATCCTGAACGTCCTGCCACAGAAGATCTCATCGTAGTAATCGGAGCCTTCGATCACAGTCCTGACACCGGTTCTTGTCCTTCTCGAAGTCTTATCCGGACTTATCCTGAACAAAAGGCCGTTAAGCCTGAACCCTTCTGTTTCACACACTCCGCTGATGATGCCACACAGACCTGTCGAGGCCATGTATCTTTTTGCATCTCTGATAACAATTTCATGAGGCTGGTCACACGAACTCACAAATTCCGCAAGGATCTCCTTCGTCCTTAGTGAACCCCTTAACACCAGCCCGTCAAACAGTCTTGCCGGCGCACGCCCGAAAACCTCTTCAACAGCATCCTTTATCTTCCCGAAGATCTCATATTCAATGAGCTTTCCGTCATAATCCCCAAGCTTATCAGACCTGGCACAAAGGAGTCCTATCCTGCCGTCTCTTACCGCATACTGCATGTGATTGCGGTATCTGAAGGGATTCTCTGCCCCGGCAACAGGCCTAAACACTTCATCAAGGAAAGACGGCTCCAGCCCTCCGATCCTTGTAAGGCAATCCCTTACCCTGTTCTGTTTGAATTCAAGCTGTGCACTGTATGACAGGCACGCGAGAGGAAGTCCTCCGCAGACCTCATCAGCCGGTCTGAAAGGTGCTGTCCTGTCAGGAGAACTCTTTATTACCTCATGAACATCACAGACCGCGTATTTGGAAGTCTCACTGACGGTCTCACAGAGACAGACCTCGCCCGGAAAAACTCCTGAAGCAAAGCAGGTCTTGCCCGAAGGAAGGCTGCCTATACCCTGTCCTTCGCTTCCTAAAGCCGTAACCGTGACTTCGATCAGGTCCACTGTATCAGTCCTTCCCCGCAGGGCATTCAGCCCTTCTTCGCCTTTGCCTCATATTAGTAATATAATTATATGCGAACTCGTAGTAAAATTAAGAGAATTTGTTTAAGGAGACGATGATCTTGCCGGAGAGCAGCAACAAAAAACAAAGATCGACCAGACCCGTAGCGCCCGAGAACAGCGCTCTTGCTGACGAACTTAGAAGCCAGCTCAAAGGTAAGCCCACGAAGTGCGGTTTCAACCGCAGCTGGACACACGAAGCGGCAAGCTTTATCGGTGATATCCTGAAGATCGCCATTGTCGCTGTCCTTTGTCTCGTCTTTACAGTCGGCGGATTCGGTGCGGGAATGCTCCTTGGTTACGCTTCGACCACCAAGCCGCTTTCCATCGGTGAACTGACATCAGCCGAGGAATCACAGACATCATTCGTATACGACATCGAAGGAAATGTTATCGCAAAACTGACAGGTTCAGAGAATGTCGACAGGATCTATGTATCTTACAGTGCGATCAAGAACACTTACCTTGATGATGCGATCATTGCTATCGAGGATGAGCGTTTTCGCGAGCATTCGGGAATAGATATCAAGCGTATCGGCAGCGCCCTGCTCTCGGCTATCGCTAACGGCGGTTCAGCCACACACGGCGGCTCCACGATCACCCAGCAGACAGTCAAGCTCATAAGCGGTCAGGACGAGCACTCCACATCACGTAAGGTTCAGGAGTGGTTCTCGGCAATGACACTTGAGCAGAGCCTTACCAAGGATGAGATCCTTGAGCTCTATATCAACCTTGCGCCGATGGGCAATAACTATGTCGGCGTCCAGGCAGCTGCGATGAACTATTTCGGAAAGGATGCATCCGAACTGACACTCCCTGAATGCGCTCTTATCGCAGGCCTTCCCAAGAGTCCTTCATACTACAATCCCTTGAGGGAATCAGGCAGAAGAAATGCGCAGAGAAGAATGAGAACGATCCTCGGCAAGATGTTCGAACTCGGCATGATCACAGAGGAGGAATACGAGGAAGCCCTCAACACTGAGCTTGAATTCCGCCAGAGAAATACAGACCGCACTTCCACGGTCAACTCCTACTTTACTGAATATGCCATCTCCGAGGTTATCGGCGATATCGCAAAATCAAGAGGTATCTCGAGAAGCCTTGCCTCATCCCTCGTCTATAACAGGGGCTATCACATCTATACGACGCTTGAGCCGAGGACGCAGGAGATCCTTGATGACGCATTTAAGGATAAAGATTTATTCCAGGAAGATCCTGACAGGATAGCCGATTACCCTGAGAAACCGAACGGTTCGATGGTCGTAATCAATAACAGTACCGGCGCGATCGCTGCAATGCAGGGCGGATTCGGCGAAAAAACGATGAACCTGTCCCTTAACCGCGCAGTCTCCACGCACCGTAACCCGGGTTCCTCTATCAAGCCTCTGCTTGATTACGGTCCCGCATTTGAACTCGGACTCATTGCCCCGGCAACAGTTGTCTGGGACGAGGCAAAGCACCTTGACCCGCAGCGCCCCGATGTTGACTGGCCGGTAAACTACGGCCGTACTTACAGCGGAGCGGTAACTATAAGAGTCGCGCTTACTTATTCACTCAACACTATCGCAGCCGAACTCTGGACCGAAGTAGGCGGTGACACTGCGCTCTGGTATCTCAAACAGGTCGGTATCGACAGAACTTCCGAGGGTGCCTTCCCTTCACAGTCCGTAGGCGGATTCACTAAGGGTATGACCACGCTCGAGATGGCTGCCGCCTATCACACATTCGCTACCGGCGGCACCTACACCGAGCCTTACGCTTACACGCAGGTCCTCGATTCCGAAGGCAACGTGATAATCAAGCCCGATCCGATCAGCTACCGCGTATATTCCGAAGAAACCTGCTTCTTTATCAGCGATATCCTGAAAGCCGTAGTCAACAACAATACACCTTCTGATTATGGCCCCGGCCAGATCGAAAATGACGACGGTGAGCGTATCGATACCTGCGGCAAGACCGGTACCACCTCCGATAACATCGACAAGTGGTTCTGCGGCTTCACGCCATATTACACCGCGGCAGTCTGGTACGGCTACGACAACAGGCTCAGACAGACCGAAATCCCGCAGTGCGACTGGGACAGCGCCATCAAGATCTGGGTCTGGTGCATGCACCACATCCATTCGAATCTTCCGGGAGCATCTTTTGAGAAACCCGAATCGATCGTAAGTGCTTCGGTCTGCTCGTCAGGTTACTATCCCACCGATGCATGCCGTGCGACAGAAGGCAACAAGGTCTATACCGACTATTTCGTTGCCGGAAGCTATCTGTGCCCGACGGACGACAAACCCTGTCCGGTACACCTTACGCCCACACCCACACCAATCCCTTCCCCTACCACCAAGCCAAAGGACCCGCAAGGTCAGGGGCAGAACCCTCCGGTATAGGCAGTCTTTGGAGATATTTTCGGGCATTGGAATAACTCTTCCTTGCAATTTCCGGGACAAGAGTTTATTCTTGTTTGGTCTGATTATTATTTGATTAAAAATCTATAGATAAGGAGAACTGCTTTGAGCAAATACAGCGGATCAAGAACCCCCGTTAACTTTGCGAAAAGGATCGTAGTCAAAGTCGGCACTTCGACACTCACTTACGACAACGGAAAGATGAACCTGGGCAATATCGACAGGCTCTGCCGTTCCATCTCCGATCTCATGAACCGCGGCAAAGAAGTGCTCCTCGTAAGTTCCGGTGCGATCGGTGTCGGCATCGGCTACCTTGACCTTAAGGAGCGTCCGACCTCAACCCGTGAGAAGCAGGCTATCGCTTCAGTCGGCCAGTGCGAGCTTATGAACGCTTATGCACGCAGTTTCTCAGAATATTCCTACCGCTGCGGCCAGATCCTCCTCACGAAGGACGGAATTACAGACAGGCTTACCCGCGCCAACGTTACCAATACTATCGAGACACTTCTCGAGATGAGGATAATCCCGGTCATCAATGAGAACGACTCTGTATCAACAACGGAGATCATGCACAACGGCACTTTTGGCGACAACGACACGCTTTCCGCCGATGTTGCGATCCTTGCAAATGCCGATCTGCTCGTTATTCTCTCAGACGTTGACGGCCTTTATGATTCCAATCCGCGCGAGAACCCCAATGCCAAGCGCATCTCTTATGTCGACAAGGTCACAGAGGACATGCTCGACTTCACTGCCGGCAAAGGTTCATGGCTTGGCACAGGCGGCATGAGCACCAAGATTACCGCTATGAGCAAGGTTACCGAGAACGGCATCATGGGTGTCATAGCTGACGGTGCCGGCGTTCAGGTGCTTGAGAAGATCGTCGATCAGGACGACGTCGGGACGTTTTTCGCGGCACAGTAAAACTTCTGTTTGGACTTCTCCAATACAATTTTGAATCAATTTGGCCTGCCGCTAACGCAATAAGCAAGCATTCCTTAGATCCGCTTCAAAGCCAATGTTTCTGCGGTGTTTAACATTGTTACCTGTAGTGCCTTCCGCTTTTTGTTCCGCGTAAAACTCTAAAAGAGGCAGATAAAAAAGCGGCTCCCCAAAAAATACAGGCCGCATCATTACGATGCGGCCCGCAAAACTCAAACAACAAGCAAATATTTAAGCGCTCGCCTTAACCGTATTCCAGATCTCTGTGTATCTTTCCTCAAGAGCATCAGAAGTGTAGTAAACCTCGAGGGAATTGAACACTTCCTCGTCAGGATAGTAATAGATGTTTTCTGAAATCTCAGGATCGAGCATGTCCTTGGCTGCGGTGTTGGGTGTTGAATAACCGATATATTCGCAGTTCTCGAAAGCAATCTCCGGGTCATACATGAAATCGATGAAATCCATAGCGCCATCGTAATTCTTGCAGTTAGTGGGAACGCACATCATGTCAACTGACCAGTTGGATCCTTCAGGGAGAACAAAACGGAGGTCGATGTCATCATTGCCGAGTTCCTCGATCCTCTCGAGCATAATGATATGATCGCCTGACCATGTCATGCTTGCAGCGAGTTCGCCTGCTGCCACCTTATCCTTAAGGTTGTCGATACCATATGCGGGATGAAGAGCACTCTTCTGGGCAATAAGAAGATCCATTGCCTCCTTGAGCTGTGCCTCGTCCGTTGAATTGATGGAATAGCCAAGATAATTCAGGGCGGAACCTATCGACTCACGCATGGAATCGTACATGCCGACGGAAAGACCACTGTCTGTATTGAAAAG
Source organism: Saccharofermentans sp. (assembly GCA_024683485.1). GTDB lineage: Bacteria > Bacillota > Clostridia > Saccharofermentanales > Saccharofermentanaceae > Saccharofermentans. The sequence continues at coordinate 5,736 of JAIKYD010000094.1, forward strand.
GACGTCCCAAATTTCATGAGGATCCGTTGTGCCCTCGGGAAGTGTGATCTTATTGGCATCATAGACCAGTCCGACAGTGCAGTACATGTAAGGAACTGCATAGTCCAATACCTGATTGGATATCTCATCGCTTTCAGCATATTTCAGGTCGCGGAACATGGGATCCATGTACTTCTGAACAGTAGGAAGCTTTGACCAGTCAAGAGGCTGAATCCAGTCTTCCTCAATGAGACGGCATACCATATATTCTGAAGGAATGATAACGTCATAACCGTTCTCAAGATTGGGATACATTGTCTCGTTTGTCTCAAATGTTCTGTAAACTACATCGTACTGGGGATACTTTGCCTCGAACTTGGCGATCGTCTCTTCAGCGATGTATTCACCCCAGTTGTAGATAACAAGCTGCTGCTTCTTGGAGCATCCGCATGGCAGCAGCATGGAACCCGCCATTACCATTGCTGTTGCGGAAGCAATTACTTTCCTTACGTTCCTCTTCATTTCTTTACTCTCCTTTTTTATGCTCATTTGTTTTTTGTATTCTGATCCGGACTCCGAAAACCTTTAGTCCGTGAACCGGCTTATTTTCCAGCTTTCTTAGCTGCAGGCTTTGTCTTCTTGAACGAAGACATATTCGACAATACCATGAGTATCAGGACCGCGCCGAACATCAATGTCGTCAATGCATTCATCTTCGGATTGACACCTAGTTTTGCCATTGAGTAAATCATCATGGGCAGGGTCTGTATGGAACTGTCAACGTTGAAGTTGCTGATAAGGTAGTCATCGATCGAGAGCGTGAACGTGAGAAGCGCCGAAGATAAGATACCCGGCATGATCTCGGGGATGATGACCAGCCTCAGTGTCTGGAATCTTGTGGCACCCAGGTCCATCGCTGCTTCAGTAAGGCTCTTGTCGAGCTGCTTGATCTTGGGGCTTATCGACAGGATCGCGAAAGGCACGCAGAGCGCGATGTGCGACATGATGAGCGTAAACTCACTCTTCTGAACACCGAGGAACGAGAACAGGAGCATGAACGAGATACCCGTAACGAGGTCAGGCATTACGTTCGGAACGTAGGTCATCGTCATCGCAAGGTTCTGAAGTTTCTTGTTCAGATATGCAAGTCCCAGTGAACTTACAACACCGAAAGCTGTCGATGCAACGGCTGCGATCGAAGCGACTTTGAGTGTCTCGATGAGAGACTCAAGAATGCCGCTGCCGTCGGAACCTTTGAACAGGCTCCTATAGTTGTTGAGCGTGAATCCGCCCCAGATAAATGACTTTGGCAGTTTGTTGAACGAATATACGATCAGCACGACTATCGGAAGATAGATGAAGATCAACAGGAGTCCGAGGTAGATATCGGGAATAAGTTTTTTCGCTAATCTCATAATGCCATACCTCCTCCGGCCTCTTTATCCTGGCCCCTCAGGATACCCATCGTAATGAGAACGAATATGAGCAGGAGCAGCGAGAGAACATTGCCCGCCTGGTTGTAGGTGGTACTCTCGTTCAGGATGAAGTTCTGGACGGTGTTTCCAATCGTTGTTTTCGAGCCTTCATTAAGAATATCGGGGATCATGTAGAACGTCAGTGACGGCATGAACACCATCTGTATTCCGGAGATGACACCCGGCAGGGACAGCGGGAAAGTAACCTTAAAGAAAGTCTGTGCCTTGGTCGCGCCGAGATCGTAAGCTGCCTCCGAGAGACTGTCATCGAGTTTGACGAGGACCGAATAGAGCGGCAGGATCATGAACGGCAGGAAGTCGTTCGTCATAACGAGCTTGGTAATTATGTCGGCCAGCACCTCATTCTTCAGGAACAGGATAGGTGCATCGATCGCACCGATCTGCTGAAGGATCGTGTTGCACACGCCGGTCTCGCTGAAAAATGCACGCCACGCATATGTTCTGAGCATCGTGTTCATCCACATCGGAAGCACGAAAAGCATCAGGAGCCTGGAGCCGCTCTGTCTCTTAAGCTTTGACCTTCTAGCGAGGATATAGCTTGCAGGATATCCAAGCAAAAGGCAGCCGATCGTTGTCCAGACAGCGTAGTCAAGGCTTCTCAAGAAGATCGAGAAATACTCCTGCAAAGTAACATCCGCACCGTAAAACCTTGTGACAACTGTCTTGTTCTGGAACAGAACGGCAAAGCCCGCTGTCGTGAACTCATATCCACCGCCGGCAGCCTTCTTGAAGAAAGCTCGGAAAAGGATGAGGATCAGCGGCAAAATCGTAAAGATAACGATCCATGCAAGATAAGGATATGCAAAGATCTTATAGTTCATCTTGAGATTCAAAGCGCCGTAAAGGCAGGCAGCCGCACCGATAAAGAGCACGATGACCATGAGGTTGCCGGCAAATGACTGCGCGACATAAAGCCTTTGGGGCGTGAGATTATTGTCATTGATCATCTGCTCAGAGACCATCTTGGAGAGTGTGACCACATGAGCGATGGCGCGTCCTATGAAGAGCGCGAAAACACATAAATAACCGGTCTTTCTCTTCTTGCTGGAATTATAGTAGAAGGGATAAGACAGTGAGAGTGTGAGCGCTGCGACTGAAAGAACGATCGTGATTACGAATGCCCACGCCGCAAAGCTCTGGAAATTCAGGTTTACCGATCCGCTCCTGATCCTGGTGAATACCCTCGGATTCAGAAGCAGTGTGAAAAGTGAGTATGTCCTGAAAGGAACATACTGTATGAACAACTCGAACATCGGAATGAAGATGCTTATGAACGAGTAGAGTGCCGCGAAGATCATGACAAATGCATGAACCGGCATTACCTTTAATCTGGCCTTGAGTTCAGTCATGTATCTGCTTTCTCAACCTCCGGATCATCTGCATCTTCATCTTTCTTAATGTCGCCTTCTTCAACGACATTCTCACCTATGCTGTTTGCTTTGGCTTCCTTGGCCTCGCTGATCTCCTCCGTGCCCGGATGCTTGATACCAAAGCTTCCGAAATCCGGAGAAAGCTCTGATCTTCTCATGATCTGGATATCATCAGGATCGACATAAAGACCGACACGGCTTCCGACTGCGGACGGATCGACATTCTGGACAAGCCACTCGATACCGTCATCGGATCTGACGATCATCTCATAATGAACGCCCTTGAAAACGAGCGATTCAACAGTTCCGTTGATCCTTCCCTCTGCTTCCTTGTCAACATAGAAGTCCTCAGGTCTGATGACTACATCGACAAGATTTGCAATTCCTTCAGTAAACTCGGGGAACAGCGGGTCAACACATTCAAAGGTGATACCGCTTGAGAGAACGACCTCCCTGTCCTTCTTCATGGTGCCCGCAACGATATTGGATTCACCGATAAAGTCGGCAACATAAGCATTCTTGGGTTCGTTGTAAATATCGATAGGTGTGCCGATCTGCTGGATGACACCGTCCTTCATGACGATGATCGTGTCGGACATCGTAAGTGCCTCTTCCTGGTCATGGGTGACATAAACGAAAGTGATTCCAAGTTCTCTCTGCATCTCTTTAAGCTCGATCTGCATCTCTTTTCTCATCTTGAGATCCAGCGCGCCCAAAGGCTCGTCAAGGAGAAGGATACGGGGACGGTTAACGATAGCCCTTGCAATCGCAACTCTCTGCATCTGACCGCCTGAGAGCTGGTCGATATATCTCTCCCCGTAATTGGCAAGGCCGACTGTCTCCAAGGCCTTATTTACTCTCTGCTCGATCTCTTTCTTGTTAACCTTCTTGATTTTCAGTCCGAATGCCACGTTATCGAAAACATCAAGATGAGGGAAAAGCGCATACCTCTGGAAGACCGTATTGATATTGCGCTTATTAGCGGGAACGCTCTTTAAGTCCTTGCCCTCAAAATTCACGATTCCTGAATCAGCGGTCTCAAATCCGGCAATGATGCGGAGCGTCGTTGACTTGCCGCATCCGGAAGGTCCCAGAAGCGTGATAAATTCATTATTTCTGATGTAGAAAGTAATGTCCTTTAATACTTTCGTGCCATCAAAGCTCTTGCAAAGGTTCTTTATCTCGATGATGTGCTCGCTGCCTGTGCTGTCTTCAAGGATCTGGTTGTATGCCATTTATGTTCCCCTCCCGAAAATTTTCCTTAGCGATCTTTCAGTGCTCCCGCCTGATAAAGCCTGCCGGGAACCGCTCAGAAACTCGGCGGCGAGGATATCCATATCGCCCTTGCCTGACGCGCCGTGTTGTTCTCGAGATAGTGAGGCTTGTCACAGGCAAGATAGAAGCTCTCGCCTTTCCTTGCCTGATATCTCTCTTTATCTATTACGATCGTGATCGTACCCTCTACTACAAAGCCGAACTCCTCGCCTTCGTGGGGATTGTCCGGATATGTCGAACCGCCCGGTTCGATCGTGACAAGGATCGGCTCCATCTCATTCTTCTGGGCATTCGGAATGAGCCAGCAGATCTCGTTCTTGAGATCAACGTCCTGTTTTACCGAGAAATCATCCTTCCCGAAAACAACTCTTGCACTTGATTCCTCTTTGAAGAAATGCGCGAAATCCGTTCCGAGCGCATTCAAAATGTCCTCAAGTGTAGCCATGGAAGGTGATGTCTTATCACTCTCCAGAAGAGAGATAAAACCCTTTGAAAGTTCGCATCTGTCACCCAGTTCCTCCTGGGTAAGACCCTTCTGCAGTCTGAGATTTTTTATCTTTGATCCGATCTCCATAATCTTGCCTATCCTAAACACAGAGTTTACTAACACTAAACTGACAACGTGCGCAATTATACACTCTACTAAACCCGTTGTAAAGTATTTCTAAACAAAATCATGCGCATTTTAGAACTTTTTTGTCTGAGCCCTGAAAAGTCCCGGAAAAGCCCTTCCTGCACTGGTCAGCAACTTGCTTATATGCACAAAAAAGCTCCTGAAAATGCCCGAAGGATAAGTCAAAATGTCTTGAAAAATTATTGAAGCAACGTATAATAAATAAAGTAATGAGAATTAACAAAATTTTTACAAAATCTTGACAACCAGAGGACAAAGGGATGGCAAACATTTTAGGAAACGTATTCAAGGGCAAAGACGGGGTTAATGGCGGACTTGCAACACAGGGCGTTGGACAGTCTTCCTCTCAGCAGAGCGTAAGACCTTCCAACCCTAATGTCGTTAACCTTCAGACATCCGGACGTCCGGGCGGACACACCACCCACATCACGTCCAACTCCACGGCAGCTCAGCTTGCAAGAGAGCGCGCCGAGGCTGCAAAGGCTCAGATTGAGATGCGTAAGGCAGCTGAAGCCAGACGTAAAGAGGAGCAGGGCAAAGACTCCTCCGACAAGAACGATATTACTCCTGTCGGATTGAAGCCCCCGATCAAGCGCCCGAAGTCTGCTTCAATCAACCACGCGCAGTATGTTGCAGAGCAGCAACAACAGCAGCATCAGCCGAACAAGGAGACAGCACCCGAGATAGAGAGAGAGAGCAAGCCCATTGTTGAGCGTGCTCCCCAGCCGGCAAGAAGCGCCGCACAGTCAGCACTCGCAGTTGCACAGTCTGTTGCACTCAGAGCTCAGAATGAAGAGCGCCGTGCCAATCAGAAGGCTAAGGCTGCCGCAGCCAAGGTTGTAGAATGCAGAAGCGCAGTTACCGCTGCAGAAGAAGCTCTTGTTGCAGCCCGCAAGGCTGAGGAATCAACTATTGCCAAAGAGAATATCGCCAAGGCAGCTACCCTTGAGGCAGTTAAGCGTGCCGAAGAGGCCCGTGCCGCAGCATCCAAGGCTGAGGAACTTGCAAAGACCGCTATTGCCAAGGCTGAAGAGGAAGAGAAAGCAGCTGCTGCACTCACCGCTGAAGAGGCTAAGATCACAGAGCGCAGAAAGGCCGATGAGAAGGCAAGGATCGAGGCAGAGAAGGTTGAGCAGGATTCCAAGGCTGCTGTTGTCACAGCTACACAGGAAGAGGAAGCCGCTTCCGCTGAATATGAGGCTGCCAAGCTCGCTCTTACCAAAGCTCAGGAAGAACTTGATAATGCAAATCAGCTGAAGGCTGAAGAGGATGCACGTATTGCTGCCGAGAAGGCTGAGAAGGAAGCAAGGATTGCCGCTGAGAAGGCTATCGAAGAGGCAAGGATCGCTGCTGCAAAGGCTGAGGAAGCAAGACAGGCTGCACTTCTCGCTGAGCAGAAGGCTAAAGCCGCTGCTGCTAAGGCCGAGGAAGAGGCAAGGATTGCTGCTGCAAAGGCTGAGGAGATTGCAAAGCTCAGAGCTGCTGCAGGAATCGTTGATCCTGAACCGCCGAAGCCTTTGATCGTAACAGCAGAACCGGAGAACAAGGTTGAGATCGTTAAGGAAGATTCAGTTCCCATGAGACCAGCTGCAAGACCCGGATCTGAAGCTGCTCCGACAAGACCTGCTGCAAAACCTGTTGTCTGACATTTTTCGAACTAATCAAAAAACAAATGATTAAGGGCTGCCCTTGAAGGACAGCCCTTAAATATTGCTTGCACTTTCAACGTGTGGCCGGATCGTCAGCCGCGCTCATCGATAACTTTCTGAACTCTGTCTTCAGCGATCCTGGAGACTTCCTCAAGGCTCTTCTGTCCAAGGAAGTAAGGCTGCATCTCTTCGGCAAGGATCAAGTTGATCGAAGCATCGGAAGAATTGATTCCGGAGCAGCTCTCAATGATCTTCTCAAGATCATCAATGTTCTTATCAGAGAACTTGATTCTGTTCTCGGTAGGCAGACCGGTATCCCAGTCATATCCGAACATGCCTTCTCCGCCTTCACCGTTATAGTATTCGATTGCTACCTTTCCTGCATTTCTGAATGCCTCACGGTTTAAGACAAGGTTATCGTTCATAGCAAGATTTGTCTGAACATCATCAGAGAGCAGGATCTTTACAAACTCACCGCATGCATCGGTATTCTGTGACTGCGCGGAAACTGAAACTGAAACAGATGGCTGGATCAGCGGGCCTCTTCCGTCTGTGGAAGGGATTCCCAGCATGGCTGTTCCCTGACCTTTCTTGACCTGAGCCATCTGCATGAAGTAACCGCTGATTCCATAGGTGGTCGTGTATAACGCTTCGGTATCTGAATATCCGATATCGCCCTTCATGACAGCCGCACCGACTCCATAACCTGTTGCTGACTCATAGACAACACCGTCATCGCCATAGTCATACATCTCATCCCATGACTTGCTGCTCTCACGGACGTTGTTCTTGACATATTCCGCAATCTCGGCAAACTCGGGAACCGAGAAATCAGCCTTGCCGTTAACGATGAACTTGTCACTCATTGCGCTGAAGAGCTTTGTGAAATAAATAGCCTGGCCTACAGGAATGACATCCTCACCGTTCAGTTTCTCATTGAGGAACTTCTCATACTCCTTTGTAGTAAAGCCAACACCTGAAGCTCCCGCGTTTTTAGGATCAGTCTGGATACCGCTTATAAGGAAGCAGACAGGAAGATGATAAAGTTTGCCGTCCGTCTTGGATGCATCAATAACGTTAGTGAAATACTTGGTTGAATCAAGATTGCCAACATAAGGCGTAAGATCCGCAAGATAATTGGGATTGTTGAGCTGTCCAAGCTCGCTTACATTCATCAGGATATCAGGACCTTCGCCGTTCATGATATCCATGGCGAGTGCATTACTCATACTGGCATTTACATTGAGGGATGCATTCTCCCAGTCATCCTCGCTGTTTACATTTGAATAATCGAAATTATCCAGATCGTTATATCTGTCTGATACCTCAATGAAATAATCGCTGCTCGAATCGTTATACTTTATAATTGCTTCGCCGACCTTGTCCTCGATATATCCGTATGAAGAATACATCTCAAGGATAGTCTTGCCGGCATGGGGATTTGTAGCAGCTTTATCAAACTCTATAACGACAAACTCTGACGCGCTTGATGACTCATAAGGACTTGCAGTGTACTTCTCTCCTGCAAGAACGAAAGAATCATCAGAGCACTCTACCAGTTCAAGATAGTTGAGAATGCTTCTGTTTACATTACACCAGCTGTAATTGAATACCTCTTCGGTCTTCTTGTTCTTAACATCGAGCTTAGAAATACCGATAGGTGTGGAATAGAAGATGTTGCCGTCAGGATTTGTAAATGCGGATCCGATATTATCAAGATCGATCCAGGAATATTCCTTCGCATCTGCGGGCTTAACTTCCAAAGTCTTAAGATCCAGTTCGTAATACTTGTAGTCCTTATCTGTGCTTACCGGGACGACCGCCTTGTCCTCTCCAAGCGGAAGGATGACAGGAACATCGTAGATGTTTGTGCCTGCTTCCTTAAGGTTAACCGTCTGCTTATTACCATCGGGTGATGTAACATACAGGATATAGTAAGCATTGTCGTCATTATCCCACATCATCTGTGTCTCGATCTTATAACTGCCTATCTTAAAACTGCGCTCAACACCTCCGCCGTAACTATCACCGTCACTTTCTATCTCGCGCTTTGCAAGTTCATTGCCGGTCATAGGATCAATGTCCGTCTCGGTCATAGTCATGCTGTATGTCAGATCATCATAAGAAGTACACTTTAGCGTGATCTTGCCTTCATCATAGAAAGCATTATCGATATAACCGTTCTTCGGCATGTTCTTTGTAAGGTCAATGGTATTAACGACCTGGTTGGTATTTCTGTCGAGAACACCGATCACATTGATCGCATAATCGTTGTAATTGAAGTTCTCCCAGTCAATATTGTTGCCGTCAGGCATCTTATAATATCCGGACACAAAGGCAACGATATACTTGTCGTCAACGCCTGCAAGTCTCGGGTATGTGTACTCGAGCTCCTTGCTGTTGTCGATGGGAATATCGACATCAATGATCTTGCTTTCAAACCAGGGCGAGTCGGCAGAGATCTTCTGGCCGCTTCTGGTCTTATCTCTTCCGCTGCCGCTTGAATTGTTACTGTTGCCGAAAAGCGACAGTCCTTTTCCGCCACCGCCATTGCCGCACGCGGTAAATGACAGTGCCATCGAAGCCGCAAGCATAGCAGAAGCTATCTTAACAGATGTATTTTTCATATTAATTCTCCTTTTACCCCCTTAACAGGTCTTAAGTCAGTATGATTGTAGATTCGCGAAATATCCAATCTGCATCAAAAATATGGCAAAACTTAGGTATCCGCATTTCAAACGCATTACACGGCAAATACTTTTCGAAATTGCGCGAAAACATACCCTTTTGCGATTATCTATCCCTTCCCAAGTAAAGAGGTTGCCTCATAGAGACAACCTCTTGGATAAACTTGGATAAGTTCTAACCGATTACTCGATGATTGTAGAAACTGTACCAGCGCCTACTGTGTGACCACCCTCACGGATAGCGAACTTAAGACCCTGCTCCATAGCGATAGGAGTGATGAGGTCTGCTTCGATCGTTACGTGGTCGCCGGGCATGCACATGTCTGTACCGTCAGGAAGCTTGATAACGCCTGTAACGTCTGTTGTTCTGAAGTAGAACTGAGGACGGTAACCTGTTACGAAAGGCTTATGACGTCCACCTTCTTCCTTAGTAAGAACGTAAACTTGGCCTGTGAACTTTGTGTGAGGTGTTGTTGAACCGGGCTTAGCGATAACCTGGCCTCTCTCAACTTCCTTACGGTCAATACCACGGAGGAGGCAGCCGATGTTGTCACCAGCCTCAGCCTGATCCATTGACTTACGGAACATCTCAACACCTGTGATAGTTGTTGACTTAGGCTCGTCCTGGAGACCAACGATCTCTGCAGGATCACCAACCTTAACTGTACCTCTCTCAAGACGGCCTGTAGCAACTGTACCACGGCCGGAGATTGTGAATACGTCCTCAACAGGCATAAGGAACGGCTTGTCAACAGGACGCTCAGGTGTAGCAATGTACTCATCAACAGCCTTCATGAGCTCGATGATGGAAGCATACTCAGGAGCGTTAGGATCTGTAGAAGTAGACTCGAGGGCCTGGAGAGCAGAACCACGGATGATCGGAGTGTCATCACCAGGGAAATCATACTGGTTGAGGAGGTCACGGATGTCCATGTCTACGAGTTCGAGGAGCTCTTCGTCGTCAACCTGATCGCACTTGTTCATGTAAACTACGATATAAGGAACGCCAACCTGACGAGCGAGCAGGATGTGCTCACGTGTCTGGGGCATCGGGCCGTCTGCTGCGGAAACAACGAGGATAGCGCCGTCCATCTGAGCTGCACCAGTGATCATGTTCTTGATGTAGTCAGCGTGGCCAGGGCAGTCAACGTGTGCATAGTGACGTGTCTCTGTCTCATACTCAACGTGTGCTGTGTTGATCGTGATACCACGA
>JAIKYD010000095.1 GCA_024683485.1 Saccharofermentans sp.
TTTCCTTGCTTTTTGCGTTACCGCGTCACATCAATTTGGTTAAGTATTTGGTACAGTAGCTCGATTGGTACAGTAGATCGCTGCACCCCTTGTGTACCTTGATTGGTACAGTATTGGTTCAGTTTGGTTCAGTAGATTCCGCTTGTTAGAAAAGTAGCCTTAAATGAGGTCTCATTCCATTTATACGATATACTTCGCATTATCGTTATGAAGCCACTTGTTTTCACGCTTCCTGTTGTTCCCAAAAAGGGAAGAACAGCACATCTTATTCACCCTCGATTTCAGTCAGATTTAACGCGGATTTTTACTCTGGAATAGTCCCAATAATGGAAGCATGCCCGTAGTACTATAAGCTCAGATAAGCAAGGAATAGCGGATGTGCATTATTAATTACGGAGGAAATGAACATGAAAGAATATGCAATCGAACAGAGAAGATTCAACGAAAAGGTTTTCGGCAGAGGCACAAGATCGATAGACAGCGTTGAGGGCCTCTTAAACAAGTATGCCAAGGAAGGCTGGGTGCTTCATTCCATGATGACTTCTCCGACCAGAGACGAGAAGACTCAGTTGACCACGATGGTCTTCGAAAGAGATATCCCTAATAAGTGTCCGAGTTGCGGCAATCAGCTTCTTGACGGTGCGACCTTCTGTGGCAAATGCGGATTTAAGCTGACTTAATATTTCTCACTCACTTTCTTTATTTCTGGCACCGAAGCGTTTGCTCCTGGTGCCAGAGTATTTATGGGGAGGATCTGTTTCTCTCTACCGTTTTATAGCCAAGCGTACTCTAATAACTTGATATGTAGTTGATGATTAGTTAACAATTGAATATTAGAATGAAGGTATAAAGTTTTGACTGACTAAAGGGAGGTACATTATGGGTTTATTCAGCAAGTTGTTCGGTAATAATGAAGCTGCAGAAGATAAAAGATCTGCTCCTGTGGCTACATCAACATCACAAGCAGCCAAAAAGGCTTCGGTCAAATATGCTGATTCCAGATCTATTTCTCCTGATGAAAGAGCCTTCTATAAACCCGATGATTATTACACATTAGAAAAACCGGGTATTTCCAGTCCTGTTAGAGTGATAACTTTTGAAGAACGCAAAAAGATCTCATATCCTACAAAAAGAGGGTTATACGTAGCAGAGGTTAAGCTGCTTGAGTATTGCAAAATGGGAAACTACCCGAAGCCTAATTCTGGGTATCCTGGTCTATGGTGGTTCGAATTTGGCATACGTGATGTTGGACATGCTTTGGAAAGTTTGGCCCAACGCGGTTTTATTCAATGGGCTCCGAAATCCAATAGTGTTCGGAACTTGAAGACGGATGAGCTAAAACAGATCTTATCCTCCAAAGGATTGCCAAATACGGGAAAGAAAAAGGATTTGGTTGATCGCATTCTGAATGAGATTCCAGAGGATCAATTGGTAATACCAAATTATGTTCCAAAATACGAATTAACTGCTTTGGGAGAATCGGAACTCGAGGAAAACGGTTATATACCGTATTTAGGTCATCATCGTCATCTTACTACGGAAGACGCCATGTTTGGTGAACCATTCAATGTTTGGATGATTAATAAGTTGTTCCCTGATGGCAATGCAAGTAATTGGCGACAGGTGGTAGGAGAAATTGAAGAACGGCGCTTTGGTGTTAACATGGCCAATGCTATTAAAGATGAAGCTTTTGATTCATTAGATTTAGATGGCAAGCGGAATGCCATTCGTCAATACCTAAACGATAAGCAGAATGAGATACAAGAGGGAATTAAAAAGCCCGGAGATGGTTATGAAGAAGAATCTCAGGGCCTTGATTATTTTTCAATTGGTAAAGACAAAGAAGGTCTAGTCAAGATGTATATTTCTATTGGGAAAGGTTTTGATGCACCTGCACTGTATAGAGAAACCTCTGAAAAGCTTTGCAAATACGAGATGTATCAAGAGGCAATAAGTGTTTTAGATGCAGGTCTGAGAAGACTCCCTGATAATAATGGACACCGAAATGAACTAATAGAGCGTAAAGCAAAAATCGAGACATTATTGAGAGCATAAAACCATGGAATACTTAGCAGAAAGAGATATTCATCACGATTTAGTAGTCATCAAAATCAATAGAACATATTATGACGGTATGTCGGCAGCGGCTCTTTATGACTATACTCGTGGAATATGGAAAAGAAAAATAGAGAGTGTCAGTGTAGCTGATTATGCTCTCAGTGTAGTTTATGGAATAGTGGTTGAAGTATATAAGATTGACCATTGGATGCCAGCATCAGAAACAAAATTCACTGCTCGCAAGGTTGATCCTAAAAAAGCAGCAGAAAGAATTGCTTTTGTAGGAAGTGTTGCTGAAGAATCTGTTCGCAAGCGCTATATTGGCAAATCAGTAGCCAATCTATATAAATACGGAGACGCTAATCCAGTAAGAGTTTTTCTGAAGTGATTTTAACGGCCTTCGGATTGCCAACCCCGAGATAACACACGGTTATATTTTTTGCTATAACCTAATGAAGGCTCAGATGATAATGATCTGAGCCTTTTCTATAATCATTTCAACTTCATCTTGCCCTCGATACCGGCCATCTCGTTCTTGTTTCTGTTTTGGGATACGGACAGATAGACTTTAAGCGTAGTGCCTGCAAAGCGGTGCCCCATCAGGTGCTGAACTGTCTGGATCGAAACCCCGTTTTCTATGAGTCTTGTACAGAACGTATGCCTTAAATGATGACAGGTTATCTTCGGAAGCAGCAAAGGCTCGCGGCCTTCCAACACTGCTGATGCATCTTCCAAAAGGTTATATTCGTTGATCGCATTCCTTAATGTTCTGTTGAACCGGTCGGATTTCATGAGCTTTCCTTTAAGATCCCTGAATATGAAGTCCGTATAACCATCTATGACCGGTTGATAGTCTTTATTGAAATCTTCTTTCCTTCGGTACAGTTCTTCGAATGTTTCACGGACCTCTTTGAGCATCGGAATCTTCCGGACACCTTTTCTGGATTTGGGATATGAGATGTAGTAGATGCATTTGCCGTTTAAAGCGATCTTATAGTTCAGGGTATGGTTTACGGAGATCGTATTATCGTCAAAATCGACATCATCCCAAGTAAGGCCCGCAAGTTCTCCGCTTCTCATGCCGGTACCTAAAAACACGGTGAGGCAGGGGAGAAAGGATTTGTATAGAAAAGAGTTCGCGATAAAATCAACAAGTGCTTGCTGTTCCTTTTCTGTCAGGGCTTCTCTTACTTTTGGATTCCAGTCTTTACGACGCCTCAATTCTTTTATTACACCTCTGGCAGGGTTTATATCGATAAGACCTTCTTTTACTGCGAGCTCCAGGACCGGTTCAATGATGTTTGCCATATGCTCAACATAAGAGATGCTTAATCCGCCTTCTCCGATTTTTCTTATATAGAATTTTTTTACATCGGGTTCCCTTATTGCGGTTACGAGCCTTTTCCCGAGATCTGTTCTAATATGCTTGTTATACATATAGATATAAGTAACGAGTGTGCTTTCGGCAACTTCGCATTTAAGTGACAGATACTTTTCCCAATAGTCGTTCAGGGTATAGCCGGGCTTAGGAAGCTTTCTTCTATACCTTTTCTGAGCATTTTCTATTATCAGTTCGAGGTTTCTTAAGCAGTCTCTTTCGTCGTTTGGATCTGGTGATACATCTTCCGGCAGCAAACGCCAGCTCGTGATGCATTTGCGTTTGCCAGTTACTTCGTCGAAGTAGCGGTAATTATAGCTGCCGTTTTTCAGCTGATATTCATTGCGGAGCAACGCTCTGCCTTTATTATCTTTCCTTATAGGCAAAACGAATACCTCCTTCAGATCTCAGTTTCTTTGTTGAGGTATTCTTCGAAAAGTTTCCTTTTTATGTAAACTCTTCCGCCGTTCCAGAGAAGATACTCGGCATACTTATCTCTCCTCACGATCTCTCTTAACTTGTTGTAACCCAAGTGGAAATATGAGGATGCTTCGGGAACGGTGAGAGCATACTTGGCCCAAACTGGAACCTCAGAGATCTCATTCCTGTTGTCTTCGTGGTCAGGGTACATTTCTTTTCTGGCACGCTCCAGATCTGCTTTGCGGAGATCTTTTTGAACATCAGTGAGCGGCTTTGACGGTTTTTCCGCTTCGATAAACTTGGCAAATTCTTCAAGTTCTTGCATTTCAACATTCTTGGCGCGACTGCTCTTTACTGGTTTCTTTGTATCCGGTCTTTGCTGTCCTGCTTCGCTTTCTTCTTCGGCTGCCAATATGAGCTTCAAAAGCATTTTCGTTTCGTCTTTCATCTGTATTCCTTCTTGATCCTTTCTTCTTCGTTCATGAGATCTTTCCAGCCTTTCCCGACAGTGCTCTGGCACCTTTTACAGCCGATACCTTTTCTTGAAATAACGGAATGAGGCTGCGCAAGGTATTCGTTCCCGCATTGTCCGCAATTCCACCAGACCTGTTTTCTGTAGGATGCACGGATATCTGATGGATCTATTTCATTCTTTTCTGACCAATACTTAAGCAATTCGGGATGTGTTGTTTTGAGGTCGTTAACGCCTTTTATGACCGGTTCTTTGGCGCAGAACGGACACCCGTTACCCCTGACTCTGTTTCCGATAGTGGATTTCCATTCGTGGCCATTTTTACACTGCCACCAGATCCTAGTTTGCGATCCGTGCGTAAACTGCTCCGGTTTAACATCCCCGTTCTTGGAAGACCATTCCTTACAAAGTTCGGGATTGGTTGTCCTCAGATCGTTCAGGCCCACTATTATGATCTTGCCGGCACACACCGGACATGCTTTTCCTAGATGTGCACGGTTGGATATCATGGATTTATATTCGGAACCGCACTTAGGACATTTCCACCACACCTTACTGCAGGACTTGGCGTGTTCGTCTTCAGGTTTAAAAGGGAAGTTCTTTTCTGACCATTCTTTACATAATTCAAGGTTTGTTTCTGTCAGTGGTCTTAAATCGCACTTCGAATGACGTAATACGGCTATTCCAGGGACCTCTCTGAACTTTCCGCCGCCGACATAAGGGTTTTCTCTATAGTCTTTTCCAAAGAAGTCCTTTTTCAGGGTTACGATATCGTCCTCTATTTTACCCGTGATTGTCCCTCTATTTTGCCGGAGGAGCTTTCTGACTTGTTGGGATGCTGCTTTAAGATTTTCCGCACGTGGCACGATTCTTAAAGTAATTCCTTGCTTTTTAAGCACGGATCTTTTCTTCATCTGTTCTTTCTGTTTCTCGTAAGAAACGCATTCAGCTTCAAAGGCGAGATTGAGGTCAGGGAGGAAGAGCTCAGATACTTCTGAACCGATTTCATAGCGGATTCCTTCTCTCTTGGCTAAAAGAAGAACAAGTAATTCTGAAAAGGAGGCTCTGAAGGTTGCATCGCAAATGATGCAGCCTTTACCCTCACACGTTCGGTCCGAGATCTTCATGCCG
>JAIKYD010000116.1 GCA_024683485.1 Saccharofermentans sp.
TTTGAAGAGGACCGTCAACTTGCCTTGGATGCCGGTATGAGTGGACACCTGGCAAAACCATATGATGTTCCGGCGATCATGAAAACTCTCAAAGAATTGTTAAGCTGAATCTTATTGATGATAGAGGATCAAGTCTTCTGAGGTATCACTCTTCTGAGATCAAATGCAGTTCATCCTTGAGTCTTGAAATGATAACTCTTTCACCGGCATAGTATTCCTTTTTACCGAATAAAATGCTGATCTTGAGTTCGTCGAGACCCCTAATCTGGTAATTGCCGTTGTCAGTCTTTCCGACTACTTCTCCGTAAAAGAATTCGTAATCGTGATTCTTTAGCACTTTTGATGTAGCGAATGCATCGTAAACCGCATATATAGGAAAGATAACGCATAAGAATCCGATCGTGCTTATTGCCACAAGTCTCAGAAAATATATGAGCAGGAACATAATGACGATAACTATTGCTGCTACTAATAAAGAGACTGGAATAAGCTTTATTGACGATGACCGGGACTTTTTAATAAATTTTTTCTCGAGATCCTCATTAATATTTGCAGGAACCAGAGCCTGTTCGTCCACCGCTTTTTTTACTGTAAACCTGACATCAGCAGCCATATGTCCTCCGCATTGTGTTTGATAAAGTGCAGAAGTGATTAAACCGCAGTTGCCTGATTATGTCAATGTTAAGTGTTTATGTTTTGATAGAATTATTTGTGTATAAAGTAATCAGTTTACAAGTTCAGAAGAAAGCAGAAAGATCATGATTCAATTAAAACCGGTTACTCAGGAAAACTTTGCGGATGTCATTGTATTGAGAGTGGGCAATGGACAGGAAAGATTCGTGTCAACAATTGCGGAATCCCTGGAACAGGCCGGTATTTATAAAGAGACAGCATATCCCTTTGCTGTTTGCAACGATAATGTGATCGTTGGATTCATTATGATGGGATACTACGAAGCAAAGCAATACTACACTTTGTGGAAGCTCCTGATTGATTACAGGTTTCAGAACAAAGGTTATGGACGACAGGCTCTTGAATTGGGACTAAAATACATTAAGGACAGATTCGATCCTAAAGATATATATACCGGTGTCATTCCCGAGAACATCATCGCCAAGAAATTATATGAGTCTGTTGGTTTCAAATATACAGGCCTGGTAGAAGACGGAATGGAAGAAATGCGGCTGCTCTATTAAAGATCAGCGTTAAATCTTTTCATGCAAAGAGCAGAAATGCTGAGCATAGACCTGAGAAGATATTTGCAATTGAATGTATTATCCAGCTTGGGATGATGGATCCATCTGACTTCTTCTCGTTGATGTAGCCCATAAACCAGCCAATGATCCCGGTAAAAAGTATTATGAGCAATGCCTTAACAGGTCCTGTGACCGTGAAGAACATTATTCCGTGAACAATACCGAAAATAAGAGCCTGAATTGTGTTGCCTGCGGCAAACCCGAATTTGTTTGCAATTCTTTTAAGAATAAAACCTCTGAAAAGGATCTCTTCAGGAAGTGCGGTGTTAAAGACCGCATAGACGATTATTGCCGGCAAAGCGCTGATCCCAAGACCTTCAAAATCGGATGTGGCCATCTCTATGCCTTTTAATGAAGTGAGCACGAAAAGTGAGACCAGCATAAAAGCTGCTGAGATACCTGTTGTCCAAAGAATGAATTTGGTTCCTGAAGGCTTCTTAAGACCGATCCACTTGAAAAAACTCATCTTTTTTCTGGCGGTAATGAGCCACCAGATGAACGGAATAAGCGCAAACAAAATGATTTGAACACCACTGCTGACAGCTTTAGAGATTAATAGATTCATAACGTGCCCCCTCGATTTCAATGACTTGATTGTAACGAAGGATTCTTTCTCCATACTGAAACGAATCTTAACTTATCCTTAAAGAAAATGGTGAGCAGTTTTTAAGCGTTGCAAGGCAAGCCTTGCATCAGCAGTGCCTAAATAAAACCGCTTGCGGTTAGTCCGCTCATAAAAACCCGTTTGCAGCTTTGTCTGCAGCCGCGTTGCTCAGCAAAAATGACTATCCGGAAAACTATTATAGTTTGTCGCATTTTTCACTGAAATCCGACAAATCCCTAAAGAAATCACTAAAGGATCTCCAAACTTGAACAGGATTTGTCGCA
This sequence comes from Saccharofermentans sp., assembly GCA_024683485.1. Lineage (GTDB taxonomy): Bacteria > Bacillota > Clostridia > Saccharofermentanales > Saccharofermentanaceae > Saccharofermentans. The sequence continues at coordinate 2,145 of JAIKYD010000116.1, forward strand.
TGATTTTGTAGAGCTTTGGAGATTGGTTTCAGGAATCTTGTAAGATTTGCCGTTTTTCTCAGAAAAGTACGACAAGGTATAATAGTAATAATCATCAGGATAGAATTTGGAAAGACAGGAAGAGAAAAATGACATCAATTGCAAACCCGGATTATAAGTACTACAAAATACTCGAAGGCACATGGAGAGATGAGAAAGGTTTATGCGAAGCAATCCTTAACAGCGGTGCCGGCATAGAGATGCGATATGCATCCGGAAGACTTGCCTCTTCATATGGTGTGTTGGAGACAATGCAGCTTATGCTGAATCAGGGCAGTGGCGGCATGATGTTCGGAACGCCTTACACGTTCCATGATGGTGAAGAGTTAAGGATCACACTGAATGACCGTATTGTTTATGAAGGGGATAAGACGATATACAGAGTATCAGAGGCCTGGTATGGCAATGAGGAACTCCATTTGGAGATTATGGATCTTTATGACGGCCATAAAGAAAATATAGTCCTTACGAGGGTCAAAGAAGAGGAAGTTCCTCTTGCCGAAGGAGAATACCAGTGTTCCTGCGGATACAGGGGAACTGCAAGAAGATTCTGTCCCAACTGCGGCAAAGAGATTACTTGATTCAGCTGAAATCCCAGAAGCCCGATCCTGTTTCTTCGTTGTAAACTCTGCCGATCTTGTCATCAATAACAGGTCTAAGTTCTATCTCGGCAGTGTAGAGGACTGTCAGGGATTTGATATGACCACCCGCAAAGTGGTGGCCGTTATCATCCTTATATGCAACAGCTGCATGGGTATGCTGATAGTAATTCATGTCATCATCTGTGATGACATTGCCGGTCAGTGAGACGAGTTCGAGCATTCCATTAAGAGTCTCTGTCTCAAACTGGCCCTTCTCGGGAATGAAGGTCTGAATCTCAGCTTTTGAAAGTCCCCCTATGCCACTGTAGATGCAGGATGCGATGCCTTCTTTTCTGCACAGATCGAGGATGCAGGAGATGATCTCATCTCCTCTGTCCATGCGCACATAGTAAGTGTTTGAGAATTTTCTGTAATCCATACTGCGATCCTCGCTTCCCTGATGTTGTAGCAGTTCAGTCTTTTCTAATTATATCATCGGATCCTGGTTCTCTTTCGTGGATTTTTCCTGGATCTCGCGGATCAGTTTATCCTGTTTCTTAGCTTCCGAGAATACTCTCCAATAGTAGAATGCTGCGAGTATTACATAAGGTATCGTAAATGAACGCCAGAATTCGAACCAGTTGTAGGCGGATACCGGGCCGAAGAACAGGCTCATTATCCAGATAAACAGCGCGCACAGAGCGCAGGCGGCAATATACTGGACGATGATCATGAAGAGCGGACTGAAATTGTCGAACAGTTTGTGTAGATAGAGTACAAACGTACCGATCATGCATAAAACAAACATGACTATAGCATTGATGTTATTTGTCTCGTATCCCCATATTTGATTTATGACCGCACCTGTGACCGAGATAAGTGCGTAAACGCAGCAGACTTCGACTATATACTGTTTTAATCTTTCGATCATCAGTTCATCCTCCTCATTCTCTGAAGATACTCGTTAAAGCTCTTCTTGTAACTTCTGTTGATACAGATCCTCTCTCCGTTGTCGAAAGATGCGTAGACCTTCATGTTAAGGTCAGGCTTTAACTGTTTGATCTTGAATATGTTTATGAGATTGGATTTGGATACTCTTACAAAACCGTAATTCCAGAGCATTTCCTCGCATGACGCAAGAGTGTTCATCAGTCTGAAAACTCCGTTCCTCGTATAGGCAAACAGTTTCCGGTCGATGTGATCAAGATAATAGATTTCTTTTGGATCAAGTAATTTCTCTTCACCGTCATCTTCGTCCTCATCGGCAGGACGCCCCTTGAGCAAGGGGCGTTCTGAATTAACGGTATCTATCAGTTGCTTTATGACGGGGCGCATGTTTGTGTAATAAATGTCAACCCGCTCGTCAGTGTTTTTCTTGTCTTCGTACAGATTAAGTCTCATGTTGCTCTCATATTCCTGCTTTATTGAGAAAGCTCTCTACACTGTCCATATATCTGATGGCATCATCAAAGATTCCTTCGATATGTGCACTGTTTACATGGAGGATCTCCTTTTTGTCGCATGCTATATTATCATAAACTTTTTCGACATACTGAGGTAAGCATACTTCGTCTTTGTCAGATACTATGATCATGGTAGGGATCTTATCATTCTTTACTACTTCGATAGTGTCTGCATCATCGTAATCGATGCCGTCAGTAATTCTCATGGCGATCTTGCTTGTGCCTGTAAGGTAATTTGCAAGCAGGGATTTGGTATTGCCGTCACCGAACATCAGATTGAGCATCAGTTCCATTCCCGGTACAGGACTGTCACAGATAACGGCATCAGCTGCATCAAGCGAGCCGGGGGTTACGTTGGATGCATAGACTGCTGTGGTCTGAGCACCCATGGACTGGCCGTGAACGATAACTTTCTCCGCATTAAGCTCAGTTCTTGCGAATCTGACCATAGCTTTAATATCCAGGGATTCTTTGATACCGAATGTGACCTTGTCGTCAGGGTTTGTGCCGCACCCTCTCTGATCGATGGCGATGACGTCATACCCGTCTTCAATATACTTCTCGGCAAGAGGATAAATAGAATATCTGTCTCCGCCGGCACCGTGAACCAGGACTACAAGCTTATTGCTGTCACTGTCAAAATATGTTCCCGGAACTTCGTTTCCGTCTTCAGCCATGGCGCTAACCTCCTGACCTTCATAACTGAAAGAATTGATATCATATCCCCATACCTCAAGCTGTTTGATGCTGTTGTCGTGTGTGTCCTCGTCTGCATTCTGATGAAGTATCTTATCTGCTACAACGCATCCCATTACTGCTGATCCTGCAATTCCCAAAACGGTGATAACTCCCAGTGTGATCGCTGCAGCCTTGATGATCTTATTCTTTTTCATTTCCTGAAATCTCCTTTATGTTTCTGTCATGTTTTGTTTGATGAGGTGACTTTAACAGAACGAAAAAGTCCATGACGGTAATTCTGCCTAAGTTGCATTTGGAGATGTTCAAGTTGCATTTCGAAATGATTTACATGGAATGGAAACGGCAATGCTCTGTTTAATGTATAATTTCTATAATTCGTTTAAGGGGATAGGATGTAATTATGGATTTCAATTCATTTGTTAGTGATATCGAAAATAACGGCTGGAATGTTTTCGGTACAGAGGTGTACGAAGACGGCAGACTGATACACTCCTGGGGAGACACGCAGAATGGCATTCATGAGATCTATTCGGCAACGAAGGCTGTTACGTCTATCGCTTTTGGGATCGCTTATGACAGAGGACTTATAGGTCTTGATGATCCAATCTTGAAGTATATCCAGGAACCTGCAAAACCGGGGTGGGAGAAGGTTACAGTCAGACGGCTGCTTACGATGTCGATACTGGATCTTCCTTTCAGGGCTGAGGGGGATAACTGGATAAGGTTTTCACTGAACTGTGATGTCGATCCTGATGAGCGCGGATTCAATTACAGTAACATCTGTACTTATCTGGTGGGTGTTGCACTTGCAAACGTGCTTGAAACTGACCTTGGAAGTTTTATCGGAGAAGAGATCTTTGCACCTTTAGGTATTGATCATTATGAATATTCACGCAGTCCCGAGGGGTATTTCTACGGTGCTTCCGGTATGAAGTTAAGTGTTCACGATCTTAGCAAGTTCGGAATTCTGCTTATGAATGGCGGTGTCTATGAAGGCAGACGCATCGTCTCTGAAGAATATGTGAAGATGGCAACTTCTGTTCAGCAGATGAACAGGGAGGGCGGTTATGGTTTTTATATCTGGAAGTACCGTGACGGTTACAGTATCAACGGCAAATGGAAACAGAAGTGCTATATCCTGCCGTCACAGAAAATAATAGTGACTTATCTCTCGCATATCGAGGATGATTCACACGATCTTCTGGAGAGTATGGAGAGGAATATACTGGGGATCTCCGGCATATAGCCTGGACCGGATATATGGTATATGATGTGAATGTTGATTCCGGCTGAAATTACAAAAAAGAGGATTGAGAGGATAATAGTATGCCGATGATGGAAAGACCGTCCGTAAACGTTTGCGATGGCGGAAAGTGCTGGGAACATGAGTTTCAGACATTTGTAATGAAGGTTTTCGTTCCGGATAATGATCTTGACGGACAGACAAATAACTATGGATTCAGGGCGCCGCTCCTTCTTATTCTTGAAGAGGAAAAGCAGGATATGGAAAGCGCTGTGGCTTTTGCTCATAAGACAGGTCTTTCTGAGATTGCAGCGAAATACGATTCGAGCGTTCTTTTTATCTATCCTGCTGCAGAAGGTGGATGGGAAAGCGCGGACAGTTCTCTTTATGCAGATGTGATCGCAGAGATCAAGATGATCACCGTATATAAGGACGGTATCGTTGAAGACTATAATTTCTTCACTAAAACTTTTGAAGGTTATTATGCGCGCGGCGCAAAATTCCGTACGGATATATACAGTTACGGCAAGTCGGCTGATTACGCTGCAAAGAATCTTCTAAAGAAGATCGACGGGGAATACCTCTGGGGTCCCGGCGAGATCACACCGGCAATGTGTTCTATGGAAAGACTCTCTGTTGTGCCGGATGTTGAGCGCAAAGATATTGCGGTCTTAAGTGTTGGAAACAGTGGTGAGATCAACAGTGCATTCAGCGGTTGTGAGAATCTCCTCGTCAAAGATGAGGCAGACTACATTAATGACTTTGATTCCTTCGTAAAGAAGTTCAAGATGTGGTGCGGACATATTGAGTTCGAGCCTGACTTCAAGGAACTTGGCATGACGGAGGATGTTGGTTTTGTTACCGTTAAAACTTCCCCTGACAATGATTTTCTTCCGGTGAAGACACCTGAACATAAGGTGGGATATTTTGCATACTACAATAACGGTCTTTTTGATAACGGACCTGTTCCGCTCGTGATCGGATTCCACGGTGGCGGTGATTCGTCCATGTATCTGACTTATGTTGCCGGCTGGTGGGATGTGGCACGGAAGAATAACTTCCTTTATGTTGCTATTGAGAATCACCAGTTTGTCACAGCGACAGAAGCCAAGGATGTCATTGAAGTCCTGAAGACCCGTTATCCCATTGATCCGTCACGCATCTATGCGACCGGATTCTCGATGGGCAGCGGGAAGACATGGGATCTTTATCAGGAGTATCCGGAGATCCTTGCAGGTATTATGCCGGCAAGTGCTCTCTTCCCGGTCTATACGACTTTCTTTGGCAAACCCGTTACTGACAGGCTCAATAAAACGGTGTCAGTCCCGGTGTTCTATTCAGGCGGAGAGAAGTCACATCTGCCCGAGCTTCCTTTCCATGCGGATTCTTCATTGGAGCGTGTAAAGTATGTGGCTGAGGTAAACAAGCTTAAGAAATCTTTCGACGGAGTTTCTTTCGATAATAAGGATAACTGGGAAGATCCTGTCTGGGGCATTCCCGGAGACCGCATAGAGAAGGTTTACGATCCCGAGAGAGATGCAATACTGACGATCCATTACTTTGACAGCGAGGACGGTGTCTGCAGAACTGCCTTCTCAAGCGTAAGCAATCAGATCCACGAATGCAGACAGCACAGCATCGAGAACGCATGGAAGTTTATCTCACAATTCAGTAAACACAAGTAAGAAACCATTAATAACTGTGTTGTTACTAATCTTCTGCATGTGGTTTATGTAAACATTGTAAAGCGCGGTTCTGAAACCGGATTTCTCAACAATAATTTTGTAAAAAGACCTTGTGATTAGCAGGAATAGTATTAGCATATTAGTAATCAGGAACTGAAGTAAAGAAGGCGATTCTTATGGATTTTCAGAAATATGTTGATGGCTTTTATGCTACTACTTGTGTTCTTTCTGTAATGAAGAGCAATTATGGCGGATACGGGGATATCAGGATCGTAGCCGGCAATCAGAAGTTTATTGACATGGCTGAGCATCCGCCGTTTATAACTGATCCGAATGTTCCGGTTAATACCTTTGTGCCGGATTGTTTGTACGATAAGTATCTTCCCAAGACACCGGATTTTGAGGATAAATGTTTTCGCGCAGCGGTACAAAAGAAGTCAATACATACATATATCCATCTGAACACCTGCAATCTGTGGTTTAACATGTTTTTTTATCCTATAGACTTCGAAGATGGCGATCTGTGCTACTGCGTTTATTCTACGGAGCCGGTTGAAGTCGATGATATCAATATGGCTTCATCCAGTTCAATGACAACGGCCAACGATGTTCTTAAGACTTGTATAAAGCTTCGTGGAGCTAATGATTTCAAGGCAACCATGATTGAAGTTATAGGGGATATCCGCGTGCTGTGCGGGGCAGAGGTGTGCACGGTCATGCTTGTTGACGAGAGTGAGGGAAAATCCTCGATACTTGCAACAAGCAAAGCGGAGAACAGCACGATAAGGACTTTGCTGCAGCACGACAACATGTTCGATGTTGCTATGTCGTGGTTAGATACCATAGGCGAAAGAGACAGCATCATAATAAAGAACGATAAGGATATGGAATATGTGAAGGAGGTCAACTATCTCTGGTATAAGACGCTTGATGAATCAAACGTTCAGAGCATTGTTATCTTCCCGTTAAGACATAACAGGGAACTTTTGGGCTTTATATGGGTGACAAATATTGACGTCGAAAATGTTCAGCGCATTAAGGAGACTCTGGAACTTACCACTTTCTTTATCTCATCTGAGATAGCAGGTTATGTTATGCTCAAGCAGCTTGAGCGCGTCAGTTACACAGATATGCTTACCGGTATAGGCAACCGTAATTCCATGAACGACAAAGTGTCTAAAGTTGTATCCGGTGAAGAACAGTTCCAAGGGCCATACGGTGTTGTATTTGCTGACCTTAACGGACTTAAGAGTGTTAACGATATGAACGGACATTCAGCCGGAGACCTTCTGATCAAAAAGGCCGGACTGGTGCTTCAGGAAGCCTTTGTTGATGATTATATCTACCGCGCAGGCGGTGACGAATTTATGGTCATTTCCTGCTGTGACAGGTTTGCTTTTGAAGGAAAGATCGATAAGCTCAGAAGTATGGCAAGCAATCCTGACAATGTCTGTTTCTCGGTAGGATGCTTTTATAACGATTCAGATGCGGACATCCGTGATGCGATGAGGATCGCTGATGAAGAGATGTATAAAGATAAGGACAGATATTATTCTGATCATCCGGAGAGGAAATACAGGTAAGGAAAGCGTGATCAGCGGGATTACTTGGCGTATTCCGGTGATCTCAGCCTTTTTGTCATGTCCTCTTTGGAGAGCGGCCTGTCATAGTAGAATCCCTGGATGACCTCAACTCCAAGTTTGTTCAAAGTATCGATCTGATTCTTCTGTTCAACACCTTCGGCAATTATATCTATATCGATCTCTTTGGCGAGTTTGATTATGTGTGACAGAATAGTCAGATCTCTGGACTTTGAATTGTCAACAAAACCCTTGTCTATTTTGAGTGTATCAAACAGGATCTCGCGGAGCAGCGTCAATGAAGAACTGGCACTCCCGAAATCATCTATCGATACTGTATATCCGATACTGTGCAGCTCTTCGACGAATTTTCTAAGGACATCAATTGAGAATTCATCATCTGTTTCCGTAACTTCGATCTCAATAAGATCTTTGGGGATCCCTGATGACCTGACTACTTTATCTATCTTTCCGGCAAGATCAGGATCTGCCAGATTGCGTCTTGAGAAGTTGATCGACACGGCCGGCACGTTGATTCCTTCCTTGAGCCATTCTTCGATATCTCCGCAGACCCGTTCGAGCATATAGAGATCAAGAAGACGGATCGTATCGTTGGCTTCCATTATCGGAATAAAAACGCCTGGAGATACGATGTTGTTTCCACGAATCCAGCGGGAGAGTGCTTCTATACCGCATAATCTGCCGGTAATTATATTTACTTTGGGCTGATAATACGGCTGGAATTCTCCAGATTTGAGTGCAGTCTTAATGTCGCTTTCAAGCTTTTTGCGCTCGGAGACGCTGTCGAGGAGTTCCTGTGTCAGCCATACAATGTCATCGTTATCCCTTGATTTTGCAGCTACCAGTGCCTGCGCAGCGAATACCAGGATATCCTCACCGTCAAGATCGGTCCTGTCGATCTTATAGACTCCAATACGCGCTGACAGTGTAACCTTGTTCTCACGTCCTGTTTCACAGTCAATAAAAGGAACTTCCGCTTCTTTTAAAACATCCAGGAGCTTTTCAAGGTTGTGATCTTTGACTATAGCAACAAACTGGTTTCCGAACTGCCTTCCAAGGATCTCATCATTTTCGATCATTTTCAGCATTTTATTGCCGAAGTTTGCCAGTATCCTGTTACCATTCTCAATGCCATATACGCGGTTTATATCCGAGAACTTACGGAGATCAAAAAATACTGCCGTATATTCTTTCAGCTTATCGTTTCCTTTCATGGAATTTAACCATTCGATACACCCGAGTTCATTGGCAAGTCCAGTCCTGACCTCAGTCTTTGAGGCCTTAACGATTTCTTTTTCCTTATATACAACATTCTCGAAAAACATCAGGAGAACGGATAGGCCCATGCAAATATTCATTATCGAGCTTCCGAAGAAGAGGACCTGGAAGATTTCTCCTGCTAGTGGAAGTATCAGATAAGAAAGCAAAACCAGAAGCTGGCTCAGAGACATCCTCTTTCTGTACTGGAGTATGACCGTAGTGACAAGAATCAGACCTATAGTAGGTATTATTGCGGAAAGCAGAAAGAATGGCCCTCTCTGGTAAATATTATTCTCGTCAAAATAATAGAAGATTCCGGTAAACTGGGATATCGTGACCAGGACCAGCTCGGTAACAATAACAGTCAGGATAGCAATAAACCGTTTCCTGCAGGGCATATCCGGTTTTAAGTCGACCCTTCCAAAGAGTCTCAAAAAGACCATCATAGTATAGAAGAGCAGCAGCAAAACTATGAGGTAGTATACTGCGGCGTTGACCACATACATCAGTAATATACCGACAGGATCAGTGCTGCCGTAATAAACATAGAATAAGAACTCGCATATCAGCATGAAGCCGCAGGAGATGTTAAGTGCCAGAACAACGATCTTGCGGATAGGCAAAGTATCTTTGCTGGCCGAATAAACAAGCGCACAAAGGAAGCAGAAGATCGCTTCGAAAACAAGGAAAGACAACTGTAATGTCATTACGTCTATCATATCTTATCCTTTGCGAACAGATAACTATATTACTATGATACCTCTCAAAAGGCCCCTAATTAAGTAAATTACTAATAATTAACGATTTAGTTACCATTTATATTCCGTTATCAAACAAATATTTTAAAAGTGTTCGATTATCCTGTATATTATTTGGAGAAAGGAGATAGTCAATGGAATTGAAGAAAATCCAGTATCCTCTGACTGTCTGCAAAGTCAGAAATACAGACAGCATTGATATTTCGAAGGATTTATATTTCGTAGGAAAGACAGATGAGGAGATTTCACTTGTCTGTATTACCAGTGATACACCGGAAGATGCACTTGAACGCGATGACGGGTGGAGAGGTTTCAGGATACAGGGAGTTCTTGATTTTTCTTTGATTGGAATTCTTTCGAAGATCTCGGGAATTCTGGCTGAGAACAGGATAGGCATATTTGCAATTTCCACTTATAACACAGATTATATTCTGGTTAAGGAAGAGAATTACGGGAGGGCTCTGAATATTCTCTCGGAGTCAGGATATACCATCGTATGAGGAAAACCGGGAAATGAGCAGATATGCAGTAAAGAAAGTAACAAAGCGCCAGGCATGGGAACTGGGATCCTGCTCAGATATGGAGAATGAAATGATCCAGAGAGGAAAGATCGCTGTTCTTTCCGACGGAAGCTACGAGGTATTCTCGATGGAAGCCTCAGAAGGCAAAGGTGAAGTCGCTTCGGCAGGGGATTTTTTTACGGTGGACGGCAAGGGTTTCCCTTCACCGAGCAAGCGGAAATGGTTTTTTGAGAATCATAAACATCTGGAAGGCGACTGGTATCTTCAGACTGCAAAACCATTAATGATATGGTGCAAGAATGATCCACAGACAGAAGAGATCTCTTTTATTATTGATACCGGTAAACTCCGGATAAATCCAGAGGATCCCGGGCATTATTTTTCCGCTGAACTTTGGGGGGCTACTGAGACAGCTCCTTCTGACGCTGTAATTGTTTTCTATTCAGTAGGGAGAGATGAGGAAGGAAAGATAACCGATGTCGATTTCAACTTTGTTGACCGCGTATATTTCAGGAATAACTACAAAGAGATAGAAATCTGAGGTTAGAGGAATCCTGAAACTGTCCTGATATCTTCCGCGTAATGAGTGTCTGATACCAGTATTCTTTTATATAGATCGTCTGAATTGATCCTTTCGATCCATTTATCTAAAAATATGTCTCCCTCTATTGTCAGAACTTTTCCACTGGTTTCATCTGTATGAGTAAATAGGATAGAAGGTGCAAAAACTGACCCGGAACTATCCCTGATCACATATTCATTGAATTCATCTCTGGTTCCGTGAGGTGCAAAACGCAAATGACCCTGCCACTCGTTATGGATATTTGTGTTATCGGTAAATGTTCTTCCTTGTCCGATGAAGATATCCTCGTATGGGAACCTTCCGGCACCATGTTTGGTGACATAAGTCCTTGTCACGTATATTGCTTCGCAGGTGCCTTTGATTCCGGTTCTCCTGATGATCGCATCAGGGTTGGTCAGACCGGTCCTGGATGACGTGAGATTCGGTGCAAAAGCTTTATTCTCCTCGTCGAGTATGAGTCCCTGTGCACCTTCGAAAATAATATCATCGTAACTTTTAAGAATGCTTTCTTCTGTTATCGTTATAAGCTCGCTGTTGCGGCACATCTGCTCACAGTAATTGTAGAGAACATTGCTGTCGTCCAGCATTTCACCATACTCATTCATGGCAGAAATATCAAGGTCTAATGCCTTAAGTCTTTCAGGCAGATATTCCTTCCGAATCTTAAGCAGCTTTTGAAGGAAGCTGCCGCTTCCTCCTGATACGATATCTGCCGGTGTTATCTTGAACTCGGGCAGGGAAGACCTTCTCTTTGCCTCATCAATGCCCATGCCACAGCTGCCGTGACGGTCCTTGCCGCGTCTTGATTCCAGCGACATGTTGATGAGGATATCATCGATATATGTAAGTGGGCAGTCGGGAACCGAGAAGATCTCAGGCTGTCTTACACCAAGACTCAGAAGCTCATCCATCTCTTCAGAGAGTTTATAAAGATCGGGCATGAAAGTGGGCGCCCACAAAGTGCAGGCGCCCCTGAATGTTCCTGAAGATATCTCCCTGAATACGAATCTCTTTCCTGAAGTCTCGACTGTGTGGCCGGCCTGGGCTCCGCCGTTATGGCGGACAACTACACACGAGCGGTCCTCTCTTTCCGAGAGCATCGCAAGATGATCAGTAGCCAGTCCTTTTCCTTCGTCTCCGAAATTCTTGCCTATGACAGCATAAATGCCCATTATTTTCCGAACAGTTTTTTGAAGAAAGGTTTCTGCTCTTCATCAGCATTGCCGGAAGCCGTATTATTTGCATCAACTTTTATGTATTTGATGGCTTCCGTTATATCCGCTCTGACTTCCTCAGGCCACTGGTTGATTATACTTGTTCTGTCCTGTCCGTTTACGAGCTGCATGATGGAGATTATAACCATGTATAGATTTTTAACATTGGCAGCATCAACTGTAGCGGTACCATTGGGAAGAAGCTTTAACCATTTTTCCTGAACATCATTTCTCAAAGGCTTGGTGATGATATGGAATACATGGTACTTCTCTTTAGCCATGTCAAGGATATCCGAAGGCTCCAGATAACCGGTATCAATTTTGTCATGGAATATCTCTTCAAAATAATGGTTGAAAAGACTCTTCTTTATAGTATCGTCACCGATCGTAAAGAGGAACCCTTTCTTGCCTCTCTTCTCGAATGAGTCGATGCTTGTATGCTTTGCTGCGAAATACCAGATCAGAGGATCACCGCTGTCGCCCATGCCCCGTAACGGGATCCAGAGATCGAGGAGCTGCTCCACGATCTTAATGTCAGCCTCGAACTGCGTTACCTGAAGAGGTGCAACATCACCTGCGTTACCGAATGCCGCACACATTACGTGAGGATTTGTGACAGGATTCTTGTCGTAGATTTCAGTAACGGTCTTGTTAAGTGAATTCTGGGCAATCTCCTGAGCAAGATAGCCCATGGATCCTGTATCGTCAAAGGCGATGATGATAGGTGTTGATTCGGGTGAATCTGCACTGTCCCTTGATTCTCTAATGTTGATATTCTTCGGATCGTATTTGGGATCCATCTGCTTGTTTTTGAATATCTGCTGGACGCTGGCAGATGAATTTATACCTCTGCTGTTTTTGAGTTTAGTCCAGTCTGATGATCTGTAACTTCCAAAGCCCATGATTTTCTCCTTTCGTCAGAAGCTTAATTTATTGTTGTCTGTTTTCTTGATCTCTATAAATGATAAAGAACGCGCTATCCGCTCGGCAGTATCCTGATCCATGCCCTGAAGCGCCTGATTGTGTGTTTTTCCGCTGTTTACGAGCATAATAGCAACGATCAGGTCAGACAGAAGGGAGATGTCCTTCTTGTTGATCGGAGCAGACCTTCCGGGAAGGAGGTCGTTCCAGTAGCGGAAAACGTCGCGATCGCCGGCATTGTCGTTCTCGATATAAAGATGAAATATATCGTACTTAAGGCTCACTTCTCTTATGAGTTCCTCATTGGAAAGCGTGTAGGGTTCATCCTGTGCGAATGCATTGCGGATCTCATTCCTGGAAAGATCCGGGTGGCATTTATCGTCACCAATAGTGAAGAGAATTCCTTTTGATTGCCTCTTCCCGAAGCAGTCTGCAACCGTTTTCCTCGAAGCGAAATACCAGAGCAGATTATAAGACTCGCCGTCATTTCCGCCGCCTCCGCCTTCAAGGCAGAGCGTCATAAGCTGCCTGACCATCCTTATATCAGACTCGAACTGCGTGACCTGCAAAGGATAATTGTCACTCTTAACGTCACCTATCGCGGCGCAGAGCACCTGCGGGTCTTTCACAGCCTTGTTCTCTAAGATCTGCGAGATCATATTGTTAAGTGAATTCGTCGCGATCTCCTTGGCAAGATAGCCCATTGAGGCAGTGACATCAAAACCGATTATTACCGGAGTGGATTCAGGCGAGTCGGGATTGTCCCTGCACTCCCTGATTTTTACATAATTGCTCCGGTACGAATGAACTGCAGCCTTGCTGTCGAAAATCTGGACCGCAGTTCTGTTTCCTGACAGCTTTTTGCTGCTTTTTAATGCCGCCCAGTCTGTAGCACGGTAACTTCCACGTCCCATCAGGAGTCACTCTGCTTTCCGTAGACGTCGGTATCCTCGGTCTCCATCTTTATGAATTTCCTCTCACCGAAAGCTTTGATGAGCATCTCATCCCAGTAAGCGAAATCCTCATACGCATCAATCTTCGGAGCGGAATTGATAAAATCGAGAAGAGCCTTTGGCGTATCGGGAGTTATCTCTTCTGTCTCCAAAAGCGCCTTTGCAGTCTTTCGGAGGCCTTTAAGATTATCTGCAGAAGACAGTCCGTTCATATTCTTGTGCTCAACGCTCCACCAGTTGCAGTAGAGGCTTGCAGAGTGATCATTCGGATTGATATAAACAGTATCAAGATCGATCTCCGGATGTACCAGACTGTTATATTCAAGCATGCAGCAGAGGTTCTCAAGTCTGCTGATTATCCATGCGATATGTCTTCCTCCGAGTTTCCCGAAAAGTTTCAAAGGATACTCATCTTCACGCTTATTGATAATGACGAGCGATGTGCCGTTATCAAGTATAAAAGCCCCTGTTACACGCGGAAAGAATGCTGACAAAGATTTTGTATCAGCCGACGGATAATCAAGTGAAGACACCATCCTTCTCAAATGCTCCGCCTTGCCGTTCATGCCATCCCTGAAGTGAAATGCGATATTCCTTCTCGTGACATAGACATCAGCACATTTGTCGCTGTATGAATACAGATACTTAAGTTCTATGCATTGACCTTCACTGGTCGTAAAGGTCATTGTGTCGGCGTTCTCCCACAGCAAATCATCGCGGCTCTTCCTGTCCTTATCCTTGGAAGGCGATGCTGTCATCTGCCTGTAGAATGCCTTGAAGTAATCGGTATCTTTGTGATCGAGCACATAAGACGTCCCGCAGAATCTGCAGTGGGCGGTCATTGAAGACACATCATATATCATTATGCCCCCGCAGTTTTTGCAACTAAGATTACGCATTTCCAAAATCCCCTTAAT
>JAIKYD010000123.1 GCA_024683485.1 Saccharofermentans sp.
TAGGAAGGTAAAAAATGGATATTTCAGTTTTAGAAAAGTATGATTTTTTAAATGTGCTGAGACAAGAACGTAAAGAGGAATTTGAGGTGACTGCAGAGGCAATTACCTATTATTCGAAATATTATACGATATACAGTAAAAAGAACGGTTGGGAAGAACACCCTTATGCAGTACACAGAAATCAAATGAGCACCTCTGGGTGTTGGTTACATAATAATACGAATAATACTATTGATATTGCCGGTGATATTTTGACTTCCGTTAAGGCTTTTAGCGGAGTGGAAAATGATTATCCAGAGTTATTTCAATTATTTGAACGTTTATATCATACAATCGGAAATTGTATCCCATGGCCTGAAGGAGGTAATCTGGGAGGAAGTCCTTGGAAAAATGGAGGATCACCAGATAATTATTTTAGGAAGATTTCAGCATGTAAGGAAATCATGTTACATAAAGTAGAATATGATACTACCTGCGTTAGCTGTAAGATTTCCAGACAAAAGACTCTGGGCGGATCAGGCTATTCAAGCATACAGTATTGGATCGATGAAATATGGAAAAACAAAACGTGGGAAGATTTTGTAAAGATTAATTATCTTATGGATATGGTTGATGACAATCTTGAGCCAATACCTTTTGGATTAAATGGGGAAAAAATAGATAAAGACACAATAAAATATATCTATTTGAGGAACATCAAGATGATAATATGCAGAGGTTACCGTATTACTCATAATGGTGATTTGGATGAGACTTACATTAAAAGGATTTATGAGAAATTAGGTATTTAATCAGGCCGGCAAAACAAATCTTGCAAGTATGTTATTCTATTAGAGTACCCTGGTCTGGAATCGTTTTGGTTGTGCCGGGGCATAGCTGTCCGGTGATGAAATGGAACGTGTGTCCCGCTTATGAATGGAGATGAGCAGTTATGATGAAAATGAAATTGGATGTAAACAAAGATCTCGCTCCCATTGAAAAAACCAATGTGATCATGCTCGTTATGAAGATGAAGAGGAAAGATATCCTTGACCAAATAGTTGAGGGATATCTTAAGAGGGGTACAGTGAAAGAACTCCTGTCTGTTTATCAGGATATGGCTGCCAAAAATCCGAATGACAAATCTGACATAATGGAGACCTGCAGATCGATCTGCAAAAAGTTCGAGAGCTTTCTTAAGTAGTCCTGCCGGGAGGGAAAAATGGCTGCTTTGATCCATCTGACTAAAGCAGATTCGTCCACATACGGAAAGCCGCGCGTATTTATCAGTTTTCGCGCGGATGATAAGGATGGCCTTGTCAAAGAACTATGCAATGATATCCTTGCTGCCCACAACTGCGCACTGTATATGTATGAGGACGGTATTCTTCCGGAAGATGAACAGAGGCTTGCGATAGAGCTCGGACAGATGCAGCTGTTCGTTCTTGTGTGTTCTAAGAGTTACCTTTCAGCATCGTTCACTGAGAAGAAAAAGGCAGTCGCTTTTGCGCTGGATCACGGAATTCCGGTACTGCCTGTAATCCTGAGCCCGAGAGTGAGTTCCGACTTTAACCAGATGTGTGAGGAAATGGGCCTTGAGAGCATTCATTGCCTTAACAGGAATTCTTTCGCAGGAGATGATGAGGCATACAGGGAAAAACTGAAGGAACACCTTGAATATTTCCTCGTCGATGATGACAGCATCTCAGAGATACGCAATTCTTTCCGTGCATGCATTTTTTTGAGTTATCGGAAAGTGGACAGGGAATATGCGCTTACTCTGATAAGAAGGATTCATAATCTTCCGGATTTTTACGATGTCTCAGTCTGGTATGACGATTATCTTGTCCCTGGAAGGTCATATGAGAAAGAGATCTTTGAGGCGATGGAACGGAGCGACCTCTTCGTTCTTGCTGTGACCGATAATATCACTGCAATAAATGCCAGGGGTGAAGAGAACTATGTAGTCCGGAAAGAGTATCCGGAAGCTGTAAAACGCGGCAAGAAGATTATCGGTGCGGAACTCAGCGATCCGGATAAAAGTGCAATGATGATCAAGTTCTCACCTGTGCCCGAATGTTTCAACGCATATGATGACCTGCTTCTCAGTAGAGCCTTGTCCCCCCTTGATGATAAACCCGGACAAACAGGACCTCTGCATGACTATTACATAGGTTTGGCTTACCTTACCGGTCTTGGTGTCGAAGTGAATGCAGATAAGGCATATAAACTTATCCTTTCGGCGGCACAAAGCGGTATTGAGGATGCCATGGACCGCCTGGTCAGGATGTTCCGAATGGGAATGGCTGTCCGGAAGGATCATACCGAAGCCATCAAATGGCAATGTGAGCTTGTACGGCTGGCACGGGAAAGAATTGATGCTGAAGATTCTGCGGAGAATGTCCATTCACTGATATACAGGCTGTCGCAGCTCGGCAATTACCAGACCGAAGTTAATGATATTGCATCTGCGAAAATTACTTTTAATGAAGTCTGTGAGCTTGCGGAAAGATATTCCGGACGTTACCGGCTGTCAGATCTGTACAGGGATATGACCGTTGCTCTTAACAAGACCGGAGATGTTTACCTGGAGGGGAAAGAATACGGGAAGGCTGAGAATGTTTATGAAGCATCTTTCCGTGCAGCAGAGACACTTTATAAAGAACGTCCCGGGAAGATATCTGCCAGGGATCTGGCTGTAAGCTGTCAGAAGATTGGGCAGGTGAAGTATCTCAAAAATGATGGTGAAGAGGCATTGAAGCATTTCGCGCGCGGAGAAGAGATACTCTCGGAACTATTGAAGGAAGCCCCAACTGCTTTTAACCAAAGGGATATGTACATAATACTGGCCATGACAGGTGATGCATGGCTGCTTTTGGGAAACGCTGACAAGGCCGGACAGTTGTATCTGGAAAGCAAAGAACTCCGTGAAGGAGTTAACCGGGAACTGGATCTGGACTGGACCCACAGGGATTTGTCATTGATATGGGAGAAACTGGCCGGATTATATTCGGTTACGGGCAGAAAAAAAGAGGCTTCGGATGCTTTCGAAGAGGCTGTCGGTGCGGCTGATGAATTGTACTCGATGACGGAACTTCCGGCCCATGAAGTGGAGTTGTCGAAAATATGCACCAAAGCGGGAGAGTTTCACCTGGATTCCGGAGATCCTGAAGAAGCTGAATTTTATCTGAGGCAGGCTTTGACGATCGATGAGAAGTACGCCTTACAGGAAGGGGCATCTGCTGAAGATCTGAGGAACCTTTCTGTAAGTTATAACCGTCTGGGCGGACTTTATAAGAACTTGGATGATACAGAAACTGCGCATGAGTTTTTCTTAAATGAATATAACACCGCAAAGAAGATCGCAGACATGGCTCCCGGCAGGGATTCGATACGCGATCTTGGCCTGAGCTGTAACTATATGGGCGGGATCAGTGCGCAGTGCGGACAGGCAAGTGATGCCTTGCTCTATTACGAAGAAGGCATAGCGCTTGTTTCTCCGCTAATCAAAGACTCTGATGATCCTGTCCTTGAGGATGATCTAGCTGTCCTTTGCTTTAATCATTTCAGACAAAGTCACGATAAGGAAAAACTCGGAAGAGCTCACGATATCTGGCAAAAACTGAATGCCCGGTATCCTCAGAACGGAGAATATGCAAGCCGGCTTCAGGTGACAGAGAATCTGCTGGCATATATGTGAATGAAAGAGGGCATTTATGTTTCAATTCATTACAAGGACCGGAAAACTGACTGAAACGATGCCGCGGCTCTATGTAAGCTGCCATCCGGAAGATTTTGAGCAGCATTTCAGGTTGATCTGTTCGGACATATTCGCGGTACAGGAGAATTGCGCAATTTTTTATTCAGATGATCCTGCGGGTGATTACGATGAGGATGAACTATTCACTCTGCTGGGCGCAATGAGACTGGTAATCGTGCCTGTTACACAAAAACTCATATCCGGAAACAGCAGAGCCATGGATGTCGAGATACCTTTCGCGATCAAAAAGAACATTCCTATCCTTCCTATCATGGTCGAAGAGAACAAGAGCAGGGAACTGGTCGAAGCTTTCAATAAAACTGAAGTGTTCCATGGTCTTCAATATCTGAACAGATACAGCAAAGATCCAACTGCGATGAGGTACCAGGACAAACTGGTCTTGTTTCTCAAGTCTGTTATCTTAAGCGAAGAAAACATACAAAGGGTATTAAACGAGTTTTCTTCAAAGATCTTCATCAGTTACCGTAAGAAGGACAGAAAGTATGCTCTTGATCTGATGCGCAGGATCAAGCAGACAGATATTTGCAGGGATACGGCTATCTGGTACGATGAGTATCTCGTTCCGGGCGAATCGTACAACAAGAATATAATGGAAGCTCTCGACAACTGTAATCTGTTTATCCTGAGCGTTTCGCCTGCATTTGAAGAACCCGGCAATTATGTTGCAAAGCACGAGTATCCGGAAGCGCTGAGAAAGAATAAGCCGTACATTGCCGCGGATATGAATCACTTTGACAAGGATTCAAGAGATAATCTCGAATCTATGTATCCGGGCATCAATGAACATATGGTGGATCCGGAAGATATTAAGAATCTGGAGAATATCCTGAAAAGGCGTCTTACCGAGGAAGCGGGGATCAGCGAGAACAAACTGCTTAATGACGAGAAGGAGCATACATATTATATTGCTCTGGCTTATAAGAACGGCATCAGCACCCTGACTGATCCGGAGCGGGCAACGGTTATTTTCCATATTTCCGCAGAACATGGATTCCACAGGGCATATCTGGAACTGATAAGGATGTTCCGTCTGGGTGACGGTGTGCCGAAGGATCCGGGTACTGCACTGGATTATTGTAAAAAAGCTGAGAGTGTATTAGAGCCCATAGAGGGAAGTGCATTTGAAACGGATAACTGTCTTGCTTCCGTTTATGAGGAAAAAGGGCACATATATACCGGCCAGATGAGAAAAGAAGATGCCCTTCAGGCATACAGGGCTGCATTTGAACTCCGGAAAGAGATGCAGAAAAAGTATGAGAAGGCTTCGCTCAGAGATTACTGCGAGAGTATGCTTGCGGTTGTTTCACAGATGTTCTCGGATGGACTTTTCGAAGAAGCTGAGAAGATTGCTGTTGCGTTTGTAGATGAGAACAAGATAATAACGGATTACTTTGAGACAGATTCGGAAGGCAACCCGGATGACCTTGGCATACTCTATGTCTGCTCACGTATCTACAGTCTTTTGAGTGCCATATATATTCAGCTGAAGAAGCACAACGAAGTAATTAAATATGCAGAGTACCGGGTCTCGGCCTGCGAGAGGATAGAATCCATAACGGGATCATTTGAAGATTATGAGAGTTTGGCTGATGCATATGTTGCCATTGCAGATTTTCTGAAAAACACTGACCCTGCTTCGGCAAATATGTTCATGGAAAAATACGAAGAGATGCGCGAGCGCCTTTTCGAATACAGAAAAAACGGCAGCAGGAGTATAAGTGACGCAATAGATACCATGAGTCTGGCAGACAATACCTTGCTGAGGGCATTTGACGGTGACGATTATGCTTTTGCAAAAGCGGAAGCTCTTTACAATGAGGTGCTGAATATCTGCGAGGGACTTTCAGACGGTGAGGACAGATACAATGCCCTCCTGCTTTCTGCAAATGTTTATAAGCGTTTTGGAAGTCTGGAGAAGGCTTCTGGCGGATCAGCGAGAAAAGCCGCAGATCACTTTCAGACAGCTCTCGCAATATGCAGAAAAGCCGGGAAGGAATTCAGAAATGATCCCAGGCTGATGCTGACGGAATCCGCTCTCCTCGATGAGATAGGAACAATATATTTTGCTGCCGGAGATCTCACCAGTGCCACACAGTACTATACAGATGCGATCGAGATCGATATGCGGTCAGCAAGGCTTAATAACAGTCCGGAAGCCAGACATAATCTTGCCAAGAGTTATATGCGGAGCGCTGATATCAATAAAGCCAGAGGTCATCAGGGCATATCCGATGTTAATAACAGAAGCGCACTTAAGGTTTTAGAGCCACTTGTTCAGGAGACGGAGGATTACAGGATAATCGAGGATCTTGCTGCAGCTTGCTTCAGACTTGCCCTGTCTGAGAAACTTGCGTCAGAGCAGAGAACAGGTTACTGTCAAAAAGCGATTGAAACATATGAGATTCTGGAGAAGATGACTAACTATGCCGAAGAATATGTAAAGGCAAAAGCTTCTGCGAAGGAGTTACTGGCCGCTATTTTGCAGGAATAAATTTTCAATAAGATCAGAGAGGAGAGAGACAATGTTCTGGAACAAAAAGAAGAAAGAAAATGCCAAGTCCGGAAAGGACAGCAAACAATCAACTCCACCGTCTGCCCCCGGGTTTAAGCAGAACAGCGACGGGTCGTTCAGTCTGTCTTTTGATGAGGAGAAGCCGGCAGCCCAGCCCAAATGTGTTACCGACAGACTCTATGTAATATCAAGAGGCAACATAGATCTTAAGGAAGCGCAGAACATTACCATGCACGCCGCGATGAACAGACCGGAACTTGCAGGAAATCTCCTGCCTGATAATCATGTTGATCTTGTCTGGTGTTCAGCATATCCGGATGCATTATTCGGTGAATACGACCTTACATCACTCCTGGTGGAGTATGTTAAAAAATCAGAGGGCGAGAAGTATCTGAACAGCAGCAGTCAGGTCATTCCTGTTCAAGGCAAAAAGGATGGGGATGAATATCTGGTGCTGATGCTTGTGCACCTTGAGTAAACTGATCTTAAACAACTGGCCGGAGGTCTGTTATGGATTGTCAATCATATGCGAAAAACAAAGAGCTGGAAAGCGTCATTATTCCGGAAGGGGTGACCAGGATACCGGAGAAGTGTTTTGACCAGTGTGGCAGGCTTAAAGAAGTCATATTGCCCGTGTCACTTGAAGAGATCTGTGATATGGCATTTTCGGGTTGTATGGCACTTGAGAAGATAAGCATACCGGCCAACGTTAATGCCATTGGAAATCAGGCTTTTACATATTGCATGGGTCTTAAAGAGTTTGAAGTATCTGATGACAATAACGATTATTCGTCTTATAAGGGCGTACTTTACGACAAGTTCCGGTCAGTTCTTGTTAAGTATCCTGCAGGACTTACCGGAAAAGCTGAGCTGGATGAGGATGTCCTCGAGATCGGCGAGTGGGCTTTTGAGTGGAGTGCCGTTAATGAGATCTTAATTCCTGAGGGTGTGACAAGGATAAATTCAAGAGCTTTCTCGGGCTGTATCAGGCTGGAAAAGATCACCTTGCCTGAAACAGTTACACGAATTGGTGATCAGGCATTCTTCGGATGCAGGAGCCTGAAGGAACTGACTATACCCGAAGGCGTTATGATAATAGAACGTTCGGCATTTTATAACTGCTCGTCCCTTGAGAAGATCTATATCCCCGAGAGTGTCGCAAGCATTGATTCCTGGGCTTTTGAAGGATGTCCTTCGCTTACGGTTTTTTGTCCGGAAGGCTCATATGCATGGGAATACTGCGAGGCCGCAGATGTACCGCATGCGGTATGCTAAGATAGACTTTAGAATTTATATTTGGAGGAACCTGATATGTCCGGATTTGGCGCAATGATGAAGATGATGGCCAGGATGGGCCAGTCAACTATACGCGCTCTCGACAAGATGGCGGAAGATCCGGGGAAAGTTCAGGAAGAACTTCTGCTTAATCTTCTTAAGGCTAATCAGGATACCGAGTACGGAAAAGAATTCGGTTTTGCCAATATCCATTCTGTTAGTGAATATCAGGAAAAGATACCGCTTCGTGAATACGATGATTTTGCCCCTTACATTGAACGGATGGTTAAGGGCGGAAGCAACATCCTGACAAGCGAGACCATAAATCATTTTAACCGCACTTCAGGCACATTGGGCTGTGCCAAATACATTCCGCTTTCCAAAAAACAGACTTCAGTTATGGGAAAGTATCATGCCCTGCACACAAATGCGGCCATTTCATCGCAGATAGGATACGGGTGGAATGACGGCAAGGGCATAAATCTGATGGAAGGAACTGCGGAGGTCCTTGAAAGCGGGGCAACCTACGGAAGTGCATCTTCCGTTGCCGTAAAAAGCGGTCCTTTCAAGAACATGAATTCGAAGATCTACACGTCCCCAATCGAGGCGAAGCAGCCTGCCAAGGGCGTTATCACGCGTTATATCCATGCGAGATTTGCTTTGCAGGAAGGAAATGTTACATATGTCCTGGCGACTTTCTCGAGCATAGTTCTAGAATTCTTCAGATATATAGAAGATCATCACGATCTGATCGTTAATGATATCGAGAAGGGGACCATCGACGATAGTATCGATCTCCCTGATGAGGTGCGCTCGTCGCTTCTTGCGAAGATCAAGCCTGATCCGGAAAGAGCGGAGTATCTCAGGAAAGCATTCTCGCAAGGCTTCGATACACCCTGGGCAAAGAGGGTGTGGCCTGGATTAGAGTATATCTTCTGTGCGGGAGGGGCAAATTTCGCGCCATACACAGAGAAGATCAAAAAAGGCATCATCGGGGATGACGTTCATGTGTTCTACCAGGGTGTTTCCGCATCGGAGGGAATGTTCTCCGCTGTTTATAAAGTGGATCGATGCGACTCCATTCTGGTGCCGGACGGATGTTTCATGGAATTCCGCAATGCAGAGGATGAATCAGCGCCATGTCTGACCATGGATAAGCTCGAGGAAGGCAAATGCTACGAACTGATCATTACCAATTACTCCGGTCTTTACCGTTACAGGATGCACGATGTCCTGCGTGTTACGGGTTTCCATCTTAAGACCCCGCTGGTCCAGTTTGAGACGAGGACCGGTTATGCCGCCAATATCCGCGGTGAGAAGACTTCGGAGGCAGCTGTGCGTTATGCAGTCTGCGAGACTGAGAAGGAACTGGGACTCGAGGTTTACGATTATTCCATCTACTCTGATACTGACGGCAATCCTCCTGAGTATGTGTTCCTGCTCGAACTCCGTTCACGTCCCGAGGGTCTTGAGAACGAAGAGATCCGCAAATGTCTTCAGAAGAAGCTCATGCTGGCGAACAAAAATATCGTTCATCATTTCGAAGACGGTTATCTGGGCGATGTCAGGCTCGTGCTGCTTCAGCCCCAGACATATCTGCTCTACCGTGATGTAATGATAGTTAAAGGCACGTCAGCCTCCCAGTTAAAACCGGTAAATGTTATCCGCAACGAGTTCCAGAGGAGATTCTTCTTCGGCTTACAGGAATAATAAAAAAATATTATCCTTAATCAAGTTTTTATTATTCTTAATGTAAATTACACAAACAAAATAAACAGTAGTGTATAATCCTTTCCCGGCAAACTGCCCGAACAGGCTAAGTTAAGAGGTAAACAGATGAAAGCATTGAGAACTATCCGCAATTATTTTTTGTACTGCGGAATCGGGAAAGAGGAATATGAGGCTGTAAAAAAGGATGCATATATCTCGAATTATCAGGTATGGCGCATCCTCCACTGCGTTATGGTTGCAGCGTTCACGTTCTTATATATCAGTTCGCTTTTCAATGATCTTTTGGAATCGAATAATCTTTTCTATATGCTGGCGCTTATCTATTCCGTGTTTGCCTGCAGTCTGTTCTTCATCCTAAGGAAGGACTCCATCATAGCCCAGTTGGTAATCTATCTGTCTATTTCTTTGCTTTTTGTATTCTCATGCCTGATCACCCAGAATAAGCCTGACATCCCTGCAACGACATTCATAGTTCTGCTCTTGATCGCACCGATGTTCATTATCGACAAGCCGTTTTTCATGACTTTTGAACTGATTGCCGCATCCTCTGTTTTCCTTATTTGGATGCATAGAGTAAAGCCGTTCGAGATATGGGAAATGGACATGATCAATGTAGTGATCTTTACAATTGTGGGCGTTATCCTCAACATTATCGCCAATTCGATCCGCATCAAAGAATTTGTCCTGACCAGAAAGATCAATGTCCAGAAGGACACAGACGAACTGACCGGCCTGAAAAACAAGGGCGCGCTGACAAGGAAGATAAATTCTTTCCTGGAAGATGAATCAACATACAAAGGCATTATGATGCTGATGGATATCGATCGTTTCAAGTCTATTAATGATACTTACGGCCATGATATTGGAGATGATGTCATAGTCCAGTTTGGCAGCCTGCTCGGAGACATGTTTGTAAACGGTGAGATCACCGGACGTTTCGGCGGGGATGAGTTCATTGTTTTTATCAAGGAAAATGACGATCCCGATGCTGCGGGAAGCATAGCAGCAAGCATCGTTAAGCGTGCTTCAGAGAGCATCACATTGCCTGATAAGGACAGGAAAGTCAGCATCAGTATAGGTATTGCAATTTATAAGGGTTACGAAAATAATTATTCTGAGATATTCAAGAAGGCCGACATAGCTTTATACAAGTCGAAGGCTGATCCGGAAAACCGTTTTTGCTTTTACGTGTGAGCTTTCAGTGGGGCCTTCCTCATCTGTGTTTTTTCGAATAACAACACATAATACAGGAGGCAGCACATGATACGCGAAGCCCGTAAAGATGACCTGGAAGCAATCCTTGAACTCTACTGTTTTCTGCATGAGGACAGCATTCCCGAACACAACGAACATCTTGCAAAGACATGGGACCGTATAACCGATGATCCCGATCACCATCTGATCGTTAATGAAATCGACGGAAAGATAATCTCTTCCTGTGTCTGCGTCATCATTCCCAACCTTACCCGCAATGTCAGACCGTATGCATTTATCGAGAATGTAGTCACTCACGCTGATTACCGCAAAAAGGGCTATGCCGGAGAATGCCTTGCTTACGCGAGAAAGATCGCTGAGCAGAATAACTGCTATAAGATGATGCTCCTTACCGGCTCCAAGAGACCTGAGACACTCCATTTCTATGAGAATGCGGGATATAACAGCAAGGATAAGACTGCTTTTATCCAGTGGATCTGATGCCTGACATCAAATTTCTTTATCATGTGCGATAATTTTTGTATAGTTCTTTTGAAATAAGGAGGAAGAGTATGAGTAGAACACATGCCAAAACTTTAGCAGTAATGATCGTACTTGCCATGACGGTGTTCTGTTTTACGGGATGCGTCAGATTCCGTACGACCATGAGCATCAAGGGAAACGGCAAGGCTGATCTTGCAGTCATCTATGCATACCATGAAGAACTGATCGATGATGATGTGCGTGAATCCCTTGAAGAAGTTGCAGAATCATTTGAAGACGACGGCTGGACGGCTGATGATTACGAGAAGGGTGACTACGAAGGTTATTTATTCTCGATGAATAATGTTAAGGTCAAGGATTTCGAGGAGGTATTTAATGCCAATTGCTTCGAAGATCTTGATTTCGGCGAATTCGTTCTTACTCAGAGTGGTTCCACCTACACGATCGAATGGGAAACAAATGCTATTCAGGACGTTGAAGAAGAGGGCATAACCTCGGACGACCTCTCTGAATACGGCGGATTCATGGAAGTCGTTATCGAGCTCCCTTCACCTGCAAAAGACGATAATGCTACCAAAGTCTCCAAGGACGGCAAGACGCTTACCTGGAACCTCTTTGAAGAAGATGACGTTGAAGTAACATTCACACTCGTCAATGTCGGTGCAATAATCGCAATTATCGCTATCGTTGCAATCCTTATCACAGCCGCAATAGTTGTGGTTCTTATTCTCCTTCTCAAGAAAAAGAAGAAGCCCGCAGCAGATGGCGGTGCAGCACCCGCAGCTCCGGCAGCGCCTGCGCCTGTTTCAAATCCCGCGCCTGCATCACCTATTGACTTCTCTGTACCAATAGCTCCCGCAGCGCCTGTTGCAGCAGCACCTGCAGTTGAAGTGCCCGTTGCACCGGTTGAGCCTGCTGCACCTGCCCCTGAGGCTCCCGCAGATCCGGCTACATAAGATTAGTCATTAAATAGTTTATTGATTGAGGGCTGTCCCACCGAGTGAATCACTCACTTATGGGGCAGCTTTTATTATTGTATCCGAATGGCGTGAATGTTTTTTGCCTGATAAGTTCCACATAGATATGTATATTCTGAACATTGATATCTTGTCGTACTTTTCTGAGAAAAAC
Organism: Saccharofermentans sp.; assembly: GCA_024683485.1. Lineage (GTDB taxonomy): Bacteria > Bacillota > Clostridia > Saccharofermentanales > Saccharofermentanaceae > Saccharofermentans. The sequence goes on from JAIKYD010000123.1 coordinate 12,108, forward strand.
GACAAATCTTACAAGATTCCTGAAAACGATCTCCAAAGCTCTACAAAATCATGCGACAAATCCTGTTCAACTTTGGAGATCCTTTAGTGATTTCTTTAGGGCTTTGTCGGAATTCAGTGAAAAATGCGACAAGCTATAATAGTTTTCCGGATAGATATTTTGCAGCGGAACAGAGGCCACAAACGTGGTTGCTGCCTGCAGGTGCTACCAGGTTTTTCGGCTTTTCTTTGCAGATAATCCTGTGAATCCAAAGTTATTTCAAGCTTTTCCTGACCGTCTTCTCGTCTGCGTCGAAATGCTTTCTTATCTGCGAAGCAATCTTCCTGAATGACTCTTCCGGCGTTTCTTTGTAGCGGTCGGTCACATGCTTGTAGCCCCACATGTATTCGGGCGGCGTCATGAGCGCCACCGGCCACCCGTATTCTTCGCCCTTTTTGTTGAGACGCGGCCTGAAATCCGAAGCGACGAGGTAGGTCTGCATCTGGAGACGCGTTAAGACGCCTTCGAAGTTCTTTTCGCCGCCTTTGCCGAAGCCGGCCTTCTCCTTCATCTCAAAAGTGAAGAGCTCGGAAGAGCATCCGTGCTTCTCAAGTTCGGATGTTTTGACATCCCACATATCCATCCCGGCCGGCACGAAAAGATCCATCAAAAGCTTCTCGCGGTACCCGGCCTTGCCGTCATCGTAGAGCGCGTCGAAGTCATAGCCGTTCCTGCGGAAGTTGGCAAAATACGGGAACCATTTCCTGGAGATGAAGCCTGCGCGGTTCCCGAAAAACTTCCCGTAAGCGACCTTCCCGGTCCTTGCGAGCACGATGCGCCACTCCCACGGATCTGTCTTCTCATCGCCTGACCACCAGTATTCCGTGGCGGTCATATTTTCGACGGAAAAACCGGGGATCTCATTCGAGAACAGCGGCAGAAAACCGACCTCCCCGATCACATCAAGGAGCTCCGCGCTGCTGTGGACGCACCCTTCGTCGTCCCAGTCGATCCCGTCCATGAACCAATGTCCGTCGATAACTTCCATGCGTTCAGCCTTCAACACTCCTGATGAACTTCATTTGCGGACTTTCTTCGCTGATCTGCATCAGTTCGATTTTAATGCCGTCAGGATCGTGTGTCCAGCACTGCCAATTATAGTCAGCACCCTGTTTCGGCGCGTCATCCTGAGGAGCGCCGGTCTCGACGATCTTCCTCCAGGCTTCGTGGATGTCATCGACTGCAATGCAGACGTGGAAGAAACCAATGTTCTCGTCCTTGTAAGGGTTTTCGACAGTGGCACCGTAAAAGAGTTCGATGAACTGTCCGCCACCGCCGTAGATATAGACGATCCAGGGCTCACCAGTCTCGGGCCTCGCAATATCAAAAGCCTTCTTGAAACCCAGCGTCTCCTCATAGAAAGCGATAGTCTTATCCATGTCTTTAACGTTAAATGCGACGTGTCCGATTCCGTTAACCATAATGTCACCTCCTGACTTATTGATTAGTGTACGGTTTCCGGGCCAATGAGTTCTATCAGAATCAGCGGATAAGTTGCAGATATTCCTTCAAGAAATGATGCAGGCACGGGTTTTGTGTATTGCTGACAGTGAAGATTTTTATGAGACCTCGAAAAGCGTTTTCCTCTGCAACATATTACTTAGACTGACTGTATTTAAAGTAAATACCACAGGAGAGTTCACTGTGAGGCGTTGTCTGCTTGCACGGTACTGGCCCTGCAAGTCACCGATCCGAAAAGAAGAAGGAGAGCATTTTATGAGTAAAGGAATCAAGGCAGCTTTGATCGCAATATGCAGTTCTATTGTTGTGATTTTCGCATTAGTGCTTCTTGCATTCCCATATGTCCACACATACGGAACCGTAGTAAGCGGAAGTACCAGCGTTTTGTCGATCGAGGCGCAGGAAGTCTCCGCTGACATCTCCCGCGGCACCGCGCCCTCTCTGACAAAGGCGGAATACTTTATGGACTACAAGATAAGGTACATTGCATCGGGAAAAGAATACAATATCAGATACATCACTACGCTGAAGACCGATTACGCGCCATCCCGCCATTTCCCTGTCCCCGGTGACCAGATCGACGTAGTTTACAACCCGGTCTTCCCGGACAATTACAAGATTGTTGTGAAGTAGTTGTAAGATTGGACTATTACTGTGAGTTTTATATACCCGTAAATCACTCATAAAACTCTTCCCGCTTGAGTTTTTCGAGAATCGTCTCGAGCGGGAAAAATATTACCACGACAACTGCTGCGGTAATCAGGATTTCATTGCGCAGGCGGCGGTTGTGGTCGCTTTTCCAGACTGAGACGAATTCGGCGGAGGAGTAGTTCGAGGCGGGGTAGCGGGTCATCAGCTCGATCTGGTAGTTGATCGCGTCGGGCCTGCTGCCTGTGGTGATGAGCATCTCGACGTGGGAGATGGCGTCTTCTTTTTCGAGATAGTTATTGAGCCTCGAGATGAACTGGTCCCAAGTAGCGGGATCGTATTTGTAGTAGAGGAAGCAGTCGGGCTCAAGGTTGGAATAACTGCATTTACTTGGGCTGCATTCGAGAACGACATAGTCATCCTGATAAACCGTGGCGGTGCCGTCAGGAGTGCCGAACATGAACCTCATGCCCGACGGATCACCGTAGTAGGTGATGATATCTCGGGGCACGGCGACACGCACGGTTGAGCCCGCCAGGACGCTTTCCGAGAACTCCGAGAGCACTGCATCATCATGAATATAAAGATTCTGAACGAACGGGGATTTGGCGATCTCCGGGATGTCCGCGAAATTGATCATGGAAGTCTCATCCGCAGGCACGATCTCCCTGACCGCGGCATATTTCCGGTTGAGCTCGGCGAAATACTCGTCAACTGTATAAACGAAAATGGAATTAGTATCGGGCACGGTGTCCGTGCAAAGATCAGACAAAATCCGGTAACACGCAAAAACCGCGACTCCCGCGATCATAATGACCGGAATGACGATCTGGAATATAAGGAACATTTTTCTGCGTTTATATCTTCTGCTGCTATTATCCATTCTCTAACTATATCAAATTGGAGGATTATTAGGAAATGAATTGGGGAAAAGTGGGGGCCGTTGAGGTGATATCACACACGGCGCCACCCCGCGATCAGTCCCATTAATGTCAATCAACCTCTCACCGGCCCTGATACAATATGATCAGGTAGAGGTGGCACCATTGGTTTACGGAGGTATTGATTATGTGTTTTATGTTATTTATTACATCTGACGATGAGATTGAAGAGCGCGAGAAGAGATGGCGCGCAGAAGAACTCGAAGAGGATTATGACGAGTATGAGGGCAACGAGGATGCCGATTACTAAAGGCGGATTACATAGATAATGGAGGAACCGAAAATGGCTGATATTTTTATAACAATTGCAGGCGCGGATTTCAGATATGGCAGCGATTTTCTTGAGAAGGGAATGACTGTCAAGCTGATAAAGGAGCCGGACAACCAGTACGATAAGGAAGCGATAAAGGTTGAGCTCAAGCCTTTCGGAACGATCGGATATGTTGCGAACAGCGTTAAGACGGTAATTGGTGATTGCTATAGTGCCGGAAGACTCTACGATAAGATCGGTGACAAGGCGAAGGCTGAGATCTGTTTCATTACTCCCAGAGGAGTGATCGCGAGAGTCAAAGATGCTGATGAAAAGGGTAAGAAGAAAGGCAAATAAAAACTCTATCATCCATGAATCAGATTGGGCTGTCTCAAATCTCTGAGACAGCCCAATTAGTTGACAAATATCTCTTTGGAGCCGGCACTCCCAATCAGTTTACTTCTTGTCCGGGTCCCATTTGAAGCAGAGCATCGTCATGTCGTCGAACTGGGTGTGACCGTTGACGAAGTCATTGACTCTTGTCTTGACCTTGGTGATGATCTCATCAGAAGTGCAGTGGCTGTTGTTCTCGAAACATCTGATCAGGCGGTCATCGCCGAAGAGATTATGGTCGACGTCTTCGGCCTCGGTGACGCCGTCGGTGTAGATGTAGACGATGTCGCCTTTCTCGAGCTGAACATTCTGTTCCTTGTATTTCACGCCTTCCATGCCCCCAAGGACGAAGCCGTTCTTGCGCTTCAGGTATTCTGCCCTGTTCTCGTGGAGACGGACCGCAGGGTTGTGGCCGGCACTGATGAATTTGAGATCGCCGTTCTCGATATCGAGAACGCCAACCCAGAGAGTAACGAACATCTCGGCCTCGTTGCGTGCGCAGAGGGCGTTGTTTGCGGCCTCTATGGCTGATGCGAGATCGTGGATGTCACGGATGCAGTTCTGGAGGGTGATTTTCGAGGATGCCATAAAAAGCGCGGCGGGGATACCCTTTCCGGAGACATCGCCAATGACGAATGTGAGGTGGGTCTTATCGACGAAGAAGACATCATAAAAATCGCCGCCGACCTCTTTCGCAGCTTCCATGGACGCGCCGATGTCGAGTTCTTTGCATCCCGGATAGTCATCGTTGATCATGGGCAGCAGCGAATGCTGGATTACGTTTGCCACGCTTAATTCAGATTGAAGACGGCTTCTCTCGACCGCAATAGTGCGCTGCTTTTCCGTATGAGCCATTATGATGATCATGAGGGCAAAGCCGAGAGAGTTGACTAAAACAAAAGGAACAGCAATCTGTTTTACGATATCGAGCGCGGTCTCAAAAGGTTTTACCATTATCAAAACGATGGTCAGATGGAATATCTCCATAACGGCGCTGAGAAGCAATGCAAAGTAGGGCTTGGCGATCTTCTCGTGCCATCTCTGCGAGACCAGTCCGCAGATTGTTCCGATGCAGATTGTTGCGACAACGCAGGCGTTTGCCGTGATGCCGCCCATTGTCATTCTGTGCAGTCCTGCGAAAAGTCCCGCGATCAGGCCTCCCAGAGGTCCGCCTGTAAAGCCCGCGAGCATCGGTCCGATGTCGCGCACAGAGATAACTGCGCCGTTCAGTTCGAATCCGGAAATATTGCCGTAGATTCCGAAAACACCGCCGAGAATACCGACGATTGCGGAATAAACATATCTCTTCTCACCCTTGGTGCATTTTGGCAGGACATCGCTGCTGCCGATAAATGCCGATACAACTAATATAACTGCCAGTGTTCCGATCATCTTGGAGAACATCGCACTCGTATCGCTGAACATATCATCATCCTCTTTGTCTTTCGGTTATTGTGTGAAGCATTATTCTTTCAAAATTCAAACGGCTTGTTGCATACAGAGCAATAATCGCGAATACCGGAATAACAATTGAATATTTGATCCTTATTGCATTTTTTGCAAAAATGAATCGTGGTTATTTTGCCTTGGCCAGCAGCGTCATCGGTTCCACCCATCACCATGTCCAACTCATCAAGTGACAGATCCACCCTGTTCTTGTCATTATCCATACCGCAGCCTCCTTGAGTCTTCAAATCATCTGCTTCCAAATATAATTTTACTATACCTAAATACGATTGAAAATGAATTTGTCCGTGTCTCGAAAAAATGACTTCCGCCACGGCTTTTCATGCAAAAAAAAGGCAAAAACTGACAACTGATCACCTTCTTTTTTGGAAGAAATTTTCATTTTCGCAACACCTGGCAGGCAATGTGATGCTTAATCAACGTTTGACTGATCTATTGCGGATTGAATGAGTGGCCTCCCGGGAGTTAAATACAGCTATCAAACCTGTCAAACACAAAAACAAAATCAAAAAATCAGACAAAGATAAAGGAGAAAAACACTATGACAGACGAAACAAGAACAATCGATTTAGACCAGCTCGCAACAGTATCAGGCGGTACAGCAGCAGAGACAGAAGAACTCAAGCAGGCCATCCTTGCCAACCCTGCTTTGGCAAAGATCTGGCAGAGAAAATCTGACCGCTATGGTTTTGATGATTCAAGAACATGCCACCTGGTTCTTCTGGAAGCTTTCGGTTCGCTTTACGCTGACTGCTCAGTTGAGGAAGCTAACAACTATTCCGTAATTGCTGACGGCGAATTTAAGTACAAGCTCAATCAATCTGAAATGCTTATACTGGTCAATAACTACAGAGAATTCTGATCCGAACCGGTCTTAAACGAACAGGGTGTGTCTCATTAAGTTGAGACATGCCCTTTTCTTTTGAAAGGAAATTGCTTGTGTATTTGCAGCGGTCTGGATTGGATGGCGCGCGGATTAACAACTACGGTTCAGCCTTCCTGAATCAGGCAGCGCGGTTCAGCAGGCCTCGAAATCCTCATCGTCCAGCAAGGTAAGTATTACCCCCAGCATCTCCTTATTGAGCGCGAGTGCATCGGTGTAGGGGTTAATCATCAGGCCGTCCACATCACTGTCGTAAAAAGCTCTCTCAATAATGTATTTAATCGGCGTGTCCTCAACGACATTTCTGTCTTCAAGACCGTTAAGTTCGCTGACGTCAGTAAAGAGTGGCAGCCATTTGCGTCCCTCACATCCGACCAGACAGTTCCTCCTGATCGGTTCCTCGTCAGGAGGGAAGACATCTTCAAGTTCCATTGAAGGGTCAATGCCAATAACAATGCGGAGAATGTCCATCATGGGTGTGGGTGCAGTCCCCTCATCGTTAATGCGTACAAGAATTTGCGCAACCAACTGGTACATGTCTTCCGGCGTTTCTGTCTTCAAAAACTGCTCGGCAGGTTCTTTAATGTATATCCGGTTAAGGAATTCATCTTTGCTTTTCTTCATATTCAGTTCCTCCGTTTAGTTAATATGATCCCGCCTGTTCAAACGACGGGATCAGAAGTGAGGTAGAAACTCTTTATGTTGGTTTCAGTATAGCAGGCCCGGAAATGCCATGCACGCCATTAATGGGACTGTTTTCGGGCTGGAAGAACATATACGACATTGCTTGTTGACAGAACTAAAAGACCGTTATAAACTTACCTAAAAGGTAAGAATTTTTGAAGGGGGATTAGTTCTGTACGTTGAATATGAAGATAATGAGGTTAAAGAATTATTCGATGATTTAAATG
>JAIKYD010000053.1 GCA_024683485.1 Saccharofermentans sp.
TTCTTTATCAGATATCAGACTTCCCGGCGATTCTGAATTTGTCTTCCATCACCCTAATGGTGAGCCGGTCATAAAAGACTCTTACGAGTACTATTTAAGACGCAGATGCAAATCATTGGGCATTAAGATTTCTCATAATCACGCTTTCCGAGTAGCCTTCAATGCCAGGCTCATAGAAGCGGGTGTCGATGGAAACGAACGTTGTCTCGTTCTTGGACATTCAATGCAGACGAATGAAAGGCACTATTTGTTTAGTGACAGAATAAAAGTCGAAGACGTCAGATCTTCAACCAATCTTCAACCACTTTCAAAAAGAAACCATATCGAGCACACTTCCAAATCAACAAAAAGGGGGTGCCTCATTTTTGTAGCAATGTCATTATTCTAATTGCAGTTGGTATCAGGATCGTTGTCCCAATAGTTTCTTTTCTGCTTCATCAGGAACAGTATATCATCATCGCTGAAAAGGCGGAAATTATTGATATCCGTGCACACGTTAAATCCGAAAGGACGGTAAAACCCCAATCCCTTGTGAACATGGCCGAACAGCGTCAGGCATGTTTTATCATGGTCAGACGGTTTGTGGGTCAGGAAAAACCTCGTGCCGTTAATTTCGATGTATGCGTTCTTGATAACATCATCGAATTTGAATTCGGGATCTGTCAGGCAATACTCTCTGAATCTGTTAAAGTCGCCGTCAAAATGATCATCAATGACACGCTCTTCGGAGTTTCCGATTATGTAGATGATGTGAGCGTTAACGAGCCCGGATACGGCAAGTCCGCTCCTATAATCCTTTTCGTGAGAATTGTAATTGCAGAAATCACCTAACAAATAGATCGTGTCATCAGCAGACGCCTGCTCATTCCAGATCCTGACCTGTTCAGCTGTATATTCAGCTATATCTTTGAACGGACGCAAGTCGCGGATCAGGATGTCATTTGAATCACTTCCGAAATGCGTATCCGCCGTATACCAGTTTCTCATCATCTGTCACACAACCGAAGCCTTAAAGTCACCTTACCTTGATCTTGAAGGTTACCGTCTTCGTTAACGGTTTATAGTCTTCATTTCCGGCAACACGTATCCTGCACTTGATCTTATAAGTTCCTCTTCTGAGCTTCTTTTTGATGGAAACCGTTCCGTTGGAAGCATTGATCGTGAAATACTTCTTATACTTTTTCTTGGATACGCTTACAAGCGAGTATGTTGTTTGACCTTTCGGATTTTTGACAGTAATGACTTTTGATCTGGAAACCGTCTGTTTCTTTTTCCTCAGCTTCCTGTACTTAACCTTAGCGGTCTTTCCTTTGGCGTAAAGCGTGTTGGAGGACTTCTTGGACGGGATGACCTTGCCGTCGCTCAAATGTATTGCCGGAGCCAGGATCCCTTTATTATTCGGATCAATATTGATCTTGTTCCAGTCACTTTCCGTTCCGTCATAATAGATATCATTAAGTAAGGGACAGCCTGCAAGAGCATTCTCCTCTATGGTGGTTAAACTTTTGGGGATATAGATCTTTGTAAGCTTCTCACAGCCATGAAATGAAAAAACGCAGATTTTTGTAACACCCTCGGGGATCGTAACACTGGTGAGATTTTTGCAATTTGTAAAAAAACTCGATCCTATCTCTTTCGCACCTGCAGGTAAGGTTACGCTTTTAAGACTTTCACAATCCTGAAAAAGCCCGTGTCCAAACAAATCAACACTTTCGGGAAGCTTAATGCTCTCGAGTTTCGGGTTCAAAGCAAATGAAAACGCTATAAGGGTTTTTACGCTCGAAGCAACCTCTATCCTTTTGAGGTTGGCGCACTTAGCTAATCCGTCATATCCGATCTTGGTTACACCTTCTTCAACTACGATCTTCTCGACCTGATCCTGATATTCATACCAGGATCTGTCTGCAGGCCGGATGAAATCCGGGATCGCACCTTCTCCGCTGATCGTAAGGACCTTAGTGGATTCGTCATAGCTCCACTTAAGAGAACCTGTTGTTCCATCAATTATCGCAGCTTTGGGGGATCGCTTCGCAGTTTCAGACGGGGTCTTATCTTCTGCTTCATCAGCCTTGTCCTCCTCTGACGGTTCAGAGGGTTCTTCAGCCTCAGGTTCTTCATCCTTTGGTTCTGAAGATTCTGAAGGTTCTGTCTCGTCAGTTACGGCAGTTTCAGTTTCTTCTGCCGTTTCCTTGGACTCAGCCGGTTCCGTTTCTTTTACGGTTTCTTTGGATTCAGCTGTCTCTTTGGTTTCTTCTGAGCTTTCAACTGTTGTAGTCTCTTCCGGTTCGTTACCGGTTTCTTCTGCTGACACAGCCGAAGTGAATATGCTTATAACCATAGCCGTGGTTATCACAAATGCCAATATACGCTTAATCTTCATGCCGGACCTCCCTTAAAGTCACACAACACTGCCTGTCAAATATTTTAAGTATAAACTGCAACTCATTATATTGGAAGACAAAACCTGAGAACTATGAAGTGAACCCACTTTATTGGACGGTTTAAAACGAGTATAAGGATTGATTCCTTGCCTGGCAAGGAGTCAGTCCTTTCAGTCTGACCTGAATTCTCTCGTTGTTGTAGTACTCAATGTAATCTTGCCCAATCGCATATATGACATTACCGCTTGCAAATTCGCAGATCTTTTCACTGTTTGAGCAACAAATGGTGAGGATATTTGCGGATTTCGGTTAAACCGCTTCAAATTGCAGCATTACTTTATCCCACTTAACATTTTTCGATATACCTCTCTAACATGGCTTTATTCTATATAGTGTAATTTTCACCATTTGTGTTTTTTGCAGGCAATGCCGGGTTAGGATCTCAATACATCGTCATACCGATACTTGATGCTGAGCCTGCCCTCTCCCGCTATGTGTTCGAAAATGTTGAAAGGATAAGGCTGTTGCGGTTTAATCTCTTTTGCACTTTATAAAACATTTGGAGGACATATGGCTGCTGACGTTAAGTTTACGGTTAAGAAGGCTGCGGATGATCAGGTTATCTTCCCCGCTGCTGTGAGTGAGGATCTGGAACAGAAGTTCATCAAGAAGTCCAAGGCGTTTTCGATCAAGCTCATTCCCATCTCTATTCTGGTCGCGGCAATCGTTCTGGCATTGCTCATTTTTGTAGATAGCCCCTGTTTTTTGCCCGAAATACGGGTAATGTAAACCGCCGTGTTACATTTTGAACAGGAGAATTTCTTGTCCTTGCAGAGCTTTTTTCGTAAAATCGGCACAGAAAACAGCGCTGCTCATGAC
>JAIKYD010000065.1 GCA_024683485.1 Saccharofermentans sp.
CCTGATGATACTGGGCACTTCTGATTCCATGCTCGGGAAGATCTGTGAGAATCTTTGGCTCAACCAGCCTTCGATGCTGATAAGGATCGAGGACGTTTCCACTGAAGAAGAGCGAAGGATCGCCAGAAATACGAGAATGACCGAAGGAATGCATACGATCCCCGTCCCGAGCATGGAGGTCAAGCACGAGTTCTCAGGTTACTTCTCCGATCCTTTTTCAAAACTAAGACAGCGTTTCGACCGCGACCGCGGCATCATACAGCCTGCTCCCGATTCAGACAGAACGGTCGTCCGACCGACTTTTTCATCCCTTGGTTCTTATTCAATCTCGGACGAAGCGCTGCTCGATCTGATAAAGATCGTTTTAAAGGACGTTCCCGGCTTCGCTGAAGTCACTTCGTTCAAGACCGAGAAACAGACCTACGGCGTCATGATAAGCCTCGATCTTTCACTCTATTACGGATATGATGCGCAAGAGGTCCTCGAGACTGCCCAGCAAAAGGTTGGAATGGCCGTCGAGGAATACACTTCCATCACCACCAACGGCGTTAATGTCAGGGCTAGCCGCCTTTTGCACGCTCCTGACGCCAAATAAGGAGATTTCTTATGGAAAAGATCTACATGATCCCCGTCAACGACGCTTATTCCGGCTCTGCGGAATGTCCGTTCTGCGCGCTTCGTGACAAAGCTGAGAATGACTACCTCGAATACTATCTTGGTCCCTCTCTTATGGAACCTGATACGAGAAAGATCACCAACAAGACGGGTTTTTGCCCCGAGCACATGGGCAAGCTTAATAAAGCCGTTACTAACAGGCTCGGACTTGGACTGGTCATGCATACTCACCTCAAGGATTTTCACGATGACATCTCAAAAGACCTGATCAACTGTGCTCCCGCCAAAGCAGGCCTCTTAAAGGGACGTTCATCTGACTACAAGTCCAGACTGAAGGAAATAGCTGACAGGATAGACAAACGTGTAAACATGTGCCCCATCTGTGAAAAACTTGAAGATACCATGAGGCATTATTCGGAAGTTACTGCGTGGATGTTCTGTCATGACCATGACGGTTTCAGGGCAAAGTTTTGTGAGACCAAATACCACTGTCTCCCTCACACTGCCATGCTGCTCAGGGAGGCTTCCAAGCTTTCGCAGAATGAAGCAGCTGATTTTGTTACGTCTCTGGCAAAAGGAAGCGACCTTGCTTTCGAAGAACTCATAGGAGATGTTGAGTATTTCACTCTCAAATTTGATTACCGGAACTCCGACAAACCATGGGGAAACAGCAAAAATGCGATCCAAAGATCCATGCGTTTCTTATCTTCAGACAGGAGGGATTTTGATGAACAACAGGGAAAAAAACAGTCTTGAATTGACACCTGCTCCTGAAATGACCTTGATCGATGAGGGCGGAGATCTCTCTGTCCTGATTAAGCACGACTACTATTCTTCTGATACTGAACAAGGACGTCTTCTTCTCGGCGCGTTCATCGATGCACTTACGGATTGCGGTGACACTTTATTGAAGGTCATTCTTGTTGATTCAGCTGTTAATCTTCTGCAAGATCCCTATTTTTCATCCGGGATTGGAAAGCTTTTAAGCATTTCACGCTATTCTTATATCTGTGAAGAAAGCCTTGCAGCTTACGACATCGATTACAGCACTCACGATAACATTCTGGTATGTTCGGCTTCTGATATCTCGCTGCAGATAATCCAAGCAGGTCATTTGCTCACCCTGGAATGATCTCAAACTGAAATATCGCAATAATCAGCCCCGGATCATAGGTCCGGGGCTGTTGTTTGTTGATCGAATCTTCTGGCTGCTGACAATGAATCAACTCTTGTTGGAAGTTAAGTTATAGTAGTAAACCATCTTTACAAGCGAGAAATTCGTTTTCAGTTTCTTGAATCCGGGATCTACGGCATCAACATTGGATGATCCGGGAGATGCAGGCATAACAATTCCGCCGCCGTCCCAGTCATCATAACCGTCTGTCATAAGTCTGCCGTACAATAAGTTCGTCTTACCGTTTCTTGAACGGAATACTGAACTGTTTCCATTGTTGTAATCCTTGTTGAACAAACCTACGAATGACTCTAAAACAAAGTTCTTATCGATAGCAAAAACATTGTTTCCCATTCCGACAACCATAGCGCATGCTTCATTATTAGCATCATAGTACTTGGACCAGCCCATTGAAGAACTATAGTTATCCTTATCGAAATTCGTTTTAGCTCCTTCAGCACTTCTCCCGAATTCTTTTATAACAAATTCGTAGGCTGCTTTTGCCGTATCAAAATTTCTCGTCTCGGTCGCTATAATACCGTTGCTGGCGACTACAGAGTTCGAAGAAGTGTAGCAATCTTTATATGTATTATATTTGTCGTAAGGCCAATAGATTTTTGCACCATCCTCAAGAACAAAAATCGCGGGATGTGATGTGCTTGGCTTGTTGATTATAAAGACTACATTACGGAGACCGAATGTTCCTTTAGCGAAATAGAATTTATAATCTTTGGTTCCGTCAAGAACGATAACATAAGGTTCGTAAGCTTTGAAATCTTCTGTCATACCCGATAATTTAGTATGCTTATCTTTATCATTCTCGGATCCGTCAGATTTGAAGAAGAATGTTCCCTCCTTCGCAAATCCTTTCTTTGACTGGTAAGCATTTTCTGTTAAGTATTCTCCTAAAGTAACTTCTTTTGCATCTGAAGGATGTGTCTTACTAATTCCAAGTTTTTTTGCACTCTTCAAGAAGGTATCAGTGGTCGGGAACGGTTCTTTTCCACCGGGAGCATAACTGACGTTATAAGAAGCATACTTAACGATCTTCTTCTGGATATTTTCAGGCAATGTTGATGTACCTTCAGGATCGGAGGTCTTTCCACCGTCAGCTCTTACATTTATAACTTTCGCTGAACCTGACCAGTTACCTGTATTTGTTCTATTGCAGAGATAGAACGTCATGCTTGAATCTGCCTTCCAGTCAGAACTATCGCCATCGGAAATAGCCTCACCGCTCGAACCAAAGAAGAAGAAATTCTTTACCTTCATTACATCAGGATGTGTGGAATCATTTAAATGTTTAAAATATGCTCCCGTAAGGAAGACCATATCTTCTGAATAAAATTCTTCTGCTTTGAAAGCAACCGCGCCGTTGCAATAAACCATTGTTGAATAGATTACATTGCCCTGGTTTTTATTCTTACCGCCCTGTCTGGCAAGGAAGATGTTGTCAAGACTATCAGAGCCCTTACCAATTTCAGTCATGTTTGTCTGATCAATAGGTGAATTAAAATCAAACTGCGCATTGAAAGGCTTTCCGCCTGTAGGGTTCGCGGGAAGCGTATAGGTCAGGACCGATCTGACGTTTTCTTTGTGTCCACCGATATTGGTCGTAAAATCAGCATAATATGTGTACTTATCGTCCGTAGTACCGGTGCCCACATGATCTCTATGGAAGAAAACCGTGGTACAGTTGTTGGGATCAGTCGTTCCGTCAACCTCCATGCCGGGGATCCTGTCGCCGGCTGTGGGAGCAACTACATGAATGGTAGTACCGGAACCTTCGCACAGTTTAATGATCGAAGCGTCTTCAAACTCGCACATGTTAACTGCACGATACCAGGCTTCTGCTACAGATGTAACAGTAAGTCTTGCCTGATCACTGTAAGCCTCCTGGTAGACACGCTTCCTGGTAGCCTGCGTAAGAGTCATGGCTGCTGCGATAAAGATCGTAGCGAAAGCCAAAACAAATACGACGGTAACGAGGATGGCTCCACGTCTGCTCGACTTCTTTTTGTTAAACTTTCTCATCATAAGAAGCACCTTCCTTCATATGTGTATAAAGTCTTAAATCAAA
>JAIKYD010000107.1 GCA_024683485.1 Saccharofermentans sp.
GTCGAGCCACGGTTTCGCTATTGCTTCTTCTCGCCTGTACCTCACGATACAAACCTTGCAAGTCGTTTTAAGGTTCGTCGGCAACTACGCCCCTCGGGACTTCCACCCGAGGTTCGGGACATGCCCGTCATACTACAAAAAAGCGTCTCACCATAAAAGATGAAACGCTTTTGTTTCTAACTTTCTGCTATTTGATTATAGCATTTTTGCTGCTATCCTTGGCAGATTTAATTTTGGTGTGAAATATCTGAAGATTACTGTCCCATAGGAGGGTTTCCGATCTGAGGTCCTTTGATCTCAGGAAGTTCTCCAATCTTGGGACCTTTGACTCTCATCATGCGAAGCTGTTCCCATTCAATGAAATCAGTTGAGTATCCGTGAGCGGCAGCCCATTCACGTGCTTCATCAAGATAATTGAAAGTTTCTACTACGTTGCCGGTCTCATCATCTATTACCTCGATAACTTCCTTATCGGCAACATTGTACCTTGGGCGGAAAAACAGGTAACCGCCTGAGACCTTATCGAGTTCAGTAGCGTTAAGTTCATTCTTATCTTTGGTTTTCATTTTTCTTTCCTCCTTGACGATGATTTGTTTTACGGCTTAATTATCACAGGCGGCAATTTGTCAGACAATCAGTAATGTTGTGCCGTTCCGTTGATAAAGCAACATATATCGGGTTTGATGTTGCAAATCATAAAATGACAGCTTACTGATAATCAATTATTTCACGGTCATTATTCCGCCGAAATATTCAGGGTTGCCGTCCTTGTCACTTAATACAAAACCCCTGGTGGAAAGCAATGCATATGTGCCGTCTTTTTTCCTGGCACGATATAAGATCGGTCTGACTACAGCGTCGCCACTTAACACAGCATCGACCGCATCCCTGTATGCAGACATGTCATCAGGATGAATATATTCCTGCCATATCCTGTCAGCATGATACATATATTCAGATTCGATACCGAAATCATCTACAAGCGGTAATGACCAGCGGGAAAAATCATATTTCATATCATTCAGGTAAACATACCCTTCACCCGCAATGGTATACATGGCCCCAAAGAGCCCGTCCAATAAGCGCCGTCTATCATCAGAAATCTGGGCATCTATCTTTTTTATGTTCGAAAACCCATCTCTTGCGTTAATGGATTTAAGATCTTTTTTATCCTCATACATTATCTTATCAGCGCGGGTATATACAGAATCAACACTATGATCTTTTTCAGGATCAAATATAGCCATTCCACATGCCACAACCGGGCCTGAACGTGACCGTCTGTTGGCAATCGATTCTTCTCTGAGTTTCTTTATAAGATCATCCCGCTGATTGTAATCATGCTCAGTCAGAACGGCAACGAATTCGTCCCCTCCCACTCTGAATATCGGACTGTGTTTATATATATCACAGATCATCCGGCTTGCACGCTGAATAACTTCATATCCGAAGCTGTGTCCTCTTGTGTCGTTTATGAGTTTCAGATCATTGATATCAAACATGACGATACCGAACGGAGAAAGCTCACTTCCTGACCGGATCTCCGAATCGATCGCGAGGATGTATTCTCTATAAGCATTGCTGTTACGGACACCAGTCAGCTCATCAAGGCGTGCCATCCGTTTTGCAGACTGAAGATCACGTTCTTTTTCTTCGCTCCTGCTGATCTCTTCTTCTATATTCTCAAGACAACATACTATATGCTTTCTGTCTTTGCACATAATCACAATATGTCTCATATGAAATATCTTGCCGTTGACAACAGCTCTGAATATAGTGGTAAAAACGTCATCTTTTGAAAGGTTCAAAAGTAATTCGTCTTTGTTGTAGAGCTTAACCATAAACTCAAGATCATCAGGATGGATGAACAGACCGGCATTTTTCTTTGCATCAGCGAAGAAATCATCTCCACCTTCGGGAAAATCAGAATCCGGTAATGATTCATTGTTCGAAAAAACAATATAATGGTCAGTCTCTAGGTCAACCAAATATACGCACTCGTAATGTTCGGCCAAAGATAGTGCTATCAGATTATTCGTTTCATAATCAAAATACATATTAACCGCCTCTGATAATCATTTCCTGATGGTCTTTTATATATTATACCAAAGCCTTGATCATGATCAGTTCTTCCGGCTGCTCATATCCTGGAATATCAATCCTCAATCTTATTTCTCAAACACCAGCATCTTACCGCGTTCAAGGCTGTCGAAAGTGACACCGCCCTTTTGCTGGTAATAGGGGCTGTACACCTTCTCGAAATGAATCCCCTCCAGATCCTTTTCGATATATTTGAATCCATATCCGCATATTTCTTCAATCAGTTTTTTGTATGTATACTTGCACTTCTTTTTATTCTTATCCCGGAAATTCGACAGATGGAAAGGCAGGACAGCAAGAATGCCACCATCCTTCAGTGTTCTTTGCGCTTCTTCTATCATCACGAAGCGGTGAAGCCCGCTATATGTTTTCTCTTCTCCGTGAAACATGTCCGCATAGATGACAAGATCAAAAAAGGCTTTGTCAAAATCATGACGGTAATCTTCTCTTCCCTCAGCCGTTGTAATGCAGTCGATCTTCTCATACTTCGCTTTCCCGTTTATGTAATCCAGACACTGCATATTAATATCCACAGCATACACTTTGCATTTCTGCTTAAATGCATATGCCGCTGCAAAAGAATAATTACCGGCCCCGCAGCCGTAATCAAGGATTACCGGATCACTAGCATTAAGGATCAAAGAAAAGATATTTGCACCTTCAGTCTTCTCCCACCTGTTTACTTCATCGAAAATACTCATACTAACTTTTACTCCAGTTTGCTTCCATATATCCTAATTGCACTTACCACTATTGTTAATATAATAACCCCAACCATCAAATACATGGGCCACGAAGGAAATCCGGAATATATACACATAAAACCGGCAAAAGCACAAACCAGAATTATCGTTATCTTTAGAATTCCGAACATTATAAAACATGTGCGGAGTACGTTTTCTTCGTTATCGTATATTACCTCATCAAGTATATTCCATATCTTAGGAAAGCTTTCAACAACAGCTAAAAGAAGAAATAAACCAATCATAGCTGCCGGTTCAATAAAAAGCGAGCTCTTAGGACCAAATTCATCTGCAGTCCCTGATGCATTAAAATGAGTGGGGAGTTCCTGAGGAAAACTGTTCCAACCGATCACCAGAAAAACAATATACAGCAATATCAATACAATGCTTATTATGTTTGTTGCTTTTCTCATATTCATTGACAACCCTTCCCGGATATCTCAATTAACTTCAATCCTCTCCATATAACAGATCCTGAACAATAATGTTTTTAGGAAGTTCTATCCAGTGTCCCGGCAAGCACAGATCAGGATCAATATCATCTATAGTCTTTGCAAGCTTCTCAGCCAGTGTTTGATCCACAGTCCATTCGGGGAATTTTCCTCCTGTGCAGTCACCAAGTATCAGCACTTTATCCTCAATCACTTCTATTAGCGTGGAGTCATCTGTATGCGGAGCTTCAGCCTGGAAGATCCTGACTTGACAGTTGCCGAGATCCAACATCATCTCGCCGCTGAAAACCATATCAGGCATGGTAACAACAACCGGTTTACAATCTTTATATTCTTCACGGATTCGCTCATCAAATGCAAAGAAGAAAGCTGTTCCTTCCTTTTCTATCCGGCTCTTGAAGTCAGCAATATATTGCCTGGTTTTCTCATTAGCCAGAGTAAGTCCGTTAACAGCATGCATTCCCAATATATGATCCCAGTGCCAGTGAGTGATCACAGTAATATCCGGAAGCGGAAACCCGGCCTCTTCAAGCGCAGCATAAAACTCCATAGTGTGTTCTTTGGAGTGTCCTGCATCAACTGCGAGGTTCCAATGTTCACCATGAATATAGCTCAGATTCGGACGGTCCCTTTTCTCTTCATAAGGCAAATACCATACATGTTCACTTAGCCGTTTTAATTCAGTCATCTGTTTCTCCTATTCCATTTCGCAAGACTTTTCAAATCAGATAAACTTCGAAAATGCAACACAGGTTTCCGATTCCACAAAGCCGTTCTTTTTATAGAATTCATACGCAGGAACGTTTGAGTCAGTCAAAAGAAAGATCTGTTTAAGCCCGAGTTCCTTTATTGCCTTCTCGATCGCACTTATAAAATATGTCCCTGCACCGGTTCCCTGTATTTCGGTCTTTATACACAGTTCATTGATGATGTATTCCGTACTGGTATACCAATGTTTGATATATCCGAGAGATATACCTATCAGTTCTTCCGTTTCGTCATACAATCCATAAGTCAGGGAATAGCTTTGTCCGACCAGATCACAAATATACAGGTCCAGCTGCTTCTGGTCTGACCAGTCATCACACCACGGCTCTTTTGTAAAAACGCCGGTAAATACGGCTTTTATCTCCTCTTTATCATCAATACTGAGTCTTTTAAGCATGTACATAAATCTATCCAACTCTTTCGAAAATGTCACGGTCATGACCGCTGATCATATTCTATACTTGGATTGTATCCCGGACAATTTGTTTTTAAATAAACTTCTGATTCTAATACGTAAAGTAAAATATAATAGATACAGATTTTGGTGCCGGACAAAAACGGATCGAAAATGACAGGAGAGTATTGTTTCCTGAAGTTATACTGACATCATCAAGGAAGGAGGAACGCATCAATGGAATGGCTTACAGGCATTAGAGCAGCAATTGATTTTATCGAGAGCAACCTTGAAGAAAACATCAGTGTACAGGATGTCGCAGGCAAGGTTTTCATCTCACCGATCTTTCTGCAACGGGGCTTCTCGCTAATGACCGGATATAACGTCGGCGAGTATATAAGAAACCGCAGGCTTTATCTGGCAGCGATCGATCTCAGAAGCACGGAAGATCCGGTTATCGATATTGCTTTCCGTTACTGCTATGAGACTCCGGAAAGTTTTTCCAAAGCATTCTCGCGTTTCCACGGCTCAACGCCCTCACAGGTGCGTTCAGGGGCACCGTTCAACGCTTTCCTTCCTGTAAAGATCAATATAACTGTTCAAGGAGGAGACAAAATGGATTACAAGATCACACCAAAGAAAAATCTGAAGGTTATCGGATTTCAGAAGATATTTGACAGCGAGACTTCTTATACGGAGATCCCTAAGTTCTGGACCGAGATAACAGAAAAATACGCTTCAAATATCTATGCAGGAAATGAGCCTGCAAATGAATATGAGAAGGCAGTAAAGGACAACAATATCGGCGAGTTCGGTATCTGCATTGATGATATAGGCGGTGCCAAGTTCAGATATCTGATCGCCGGAAAATACAATGGCGGTGAGGTTCCCGAAGGCATGGAGATATATGAATTCCCCGACTGTGACTGGGCGGTATTCGACATCACAGGCCCATGTCCCGGAGCTTTGCAGTCAGTCAACACAAAGATCTTTACCGAATGGCTGCCGGGCAATCCTGACTATGAACTATCGGGCAACGCCAATGTGGAATGGTACGCTGATGGAGATCCCACAGCAGCTGATTACAAAAGCGCGATCTGGATACCTGTAATGAAGAAATAAGATGAAGGGGGCTGTCTTATGGCAGCCTCTTTACTTCATGATCGCTCAAAATCAATCATCCTTTACCTGACAGCCATCGCCTGTTTAATCAATTCTTCAATATGTATTTCAACGCTATCCAAACAAGGAACAGGACAATTACCGGAATTCAACAATAACGGAAGTTCCGTGCATCCTAAAACAACTGCTTCAATACCGTCGTTTTCCTTCATTTTCTTAATGATAGCCTGAAATTCATTAAGAGTGGAATCTTTGATCACACCCAATTCCAATTCTTCCAATATTCTTTTAGCTATCAGATCCCTGTCTGTTTTGTCAGGAACGGTAACACTGATCCCCGCATTCCTGAAATCCTCTTTCATATAATCTTTTTCCATTGTAAAAACAGTTCCAAGAAGACCGATCCTCTTGTATCCACGGTCAACCGCCTCATCGCATACTGTCCGGGGAATACTGACCAGATCAGCACCGGTTTCAGATATTACAGCATTGGCCACAATATGCATGGTAACAGCGGTCAGTGAGATGACTTCAGCACCGCTGTTTTGAAGTTTCTTAACTTTTTCCGAGAGATAGTCCGCGAGAAGATCGTATCTTTCAGAGACAACGTAATTCCAGGCTTTCCGGAAATCAACACTTTCAATCACAATATCCGGCATGGCCTCACCGTTTGTGATTTTATCTACTCTCGAATTGAGTTCCTTATAATACATTAAGGTCGATTCCGGCCCGGTTCCGCCTACAAGGCCAATCTTTCTAATCGCCATGTTCGCTATCCCTCTGATCATTTAAAGTTAGAGAGGATTATATCAGATCTGAAGATGCCAGATAAATTGAACTTCATCCGCGATTTCCGGTTCTGAGTCATAAGCATTTATATCGATTCTGGACAGTAAAGCTCCCTGTTTCTTATAAAACTGACAGGCTGTAACATTGTTATTCTGGCATTCGATTATCATCAGTTTGTATCCGTCGGTTCTTGCGGCTGCAATGCCCTGATCCAGCAATCTCTGCCCAATTCCCATATGCTTGTATCTGTCATCGACACGGATGTCCCATAACACGCAGGCATCTGTCCGGCCTCCAAGCATATCCAAACCCTTTGTAGTTCCCGCAACAGTCATAGCTCCGACAGGAAGGTCTCCGTCAAATGCCATAAAAAACCTCCATTTTGATATATCAAACATCTCCTCATATTTAGTTGCTTGCTCGTATTTACTCAGGTCCTTTACATATGGAGTTACCGGCACTTTATCGAAAAAAAAATCCTCCGAGTCCGCTGTCTACCCTTTCCACCCGGTACTCGTATTTGACATCAACATTCATTGAAACCTGATCATATAGCGGGAAGAAGGTCTTATCGACCTCTTTTACATCAATATTCTGTTTATCCATAGTGTTTATTCCTTTTCCCTATTCATTTTTATTAACGATCCTGCCGGGGCATATTATTTTCGCGCCACGATCAGGAACCTGTGAACAGAACCTTCAACAACTCCGTTTTTATCGATCTTTTCCTGCATTTTTAAGAGTTCACCAAAACACCTTTCAACAGAAAAGCCGGGAAACTCCCACTCAATGATGTGAGCAAACCATACAAACGCGCCAATATCATAAAAACGGATAGGTCTGAATGCTTCTTCAGCCCGGATAACCTTTAATCCGGCATCTTCAGCTTTCTTCTTTTGGATCGATAACCTGAGTTCCGGAAAAGGCGATGTCATATCCGGCAATACCATTTTTACCAGATCGAGATCATTATCGGCACCAACCTGCTCGGTAATAAACATACCGTTTGGACGCAGCATTCTGAATATTTCTTCCGGATCGAGATCGCCATGCCTGTTTATGATCATGTCAAAGGAATTGTCAGCGAAAGGCACATCAGATGCGTTATCACAAGCTTTAAAATCAATTCCAAGCGGCAATAATTCTTTCCTGCCAGATTACAGTCATTCCTTTCCTCTTTGGCATCCTTCCAGGATCTTCTCAACAAAATAGTTGTATCTTATGAAGAAGCCGTCCTTAAAATACGGAAGTTCAATATAGATATTCTCCATCCTCCTCGACAGTATTATATTTGCCTCACCGGGCTCATACAGATATCCCACTTCCTGCAGATCTTTTTCTTTAAGATTGGTCACTTTTTTGACGAAATCATCCTTTCGCGGACCTGCAAATCCCAAACCAACCACATGTGCTTCGCCATCCATTTCAAACCGGAAGGCATCTTCCATCCCGCAATCATACTCAACGTAAAAGGCAAAGGTGTGATCCAACAGTTTCTTACGTTTCTTGCGGCTATATTCCCTGAAGCACTTCCATTTCTCAGCAATATCGGCTTTTTTCTCCGTAGTCAGCATTCCGCTCAGCACCTCCACAATTATCAGCTGGCTTTTCCACTACTTTTCTATTATATCAATTGCAATTCATGTGTTCGCTCCCGGATTGAATCTGTTACATAAGAACATCAGTCTTGATAAAATGTTAATGATTTTTTACTCTAAAGGAATTAAGGGAGGAAAGAATATGTCAGATCCTGATTACTACAACAACATTACTCAAGCACACTTAAAAGAGATAAATGATTCGTTTGTCGCGATGGCCGGAAAAGGCAGTTGTTGAAGAGAAGCCGCAGGAGCCGGCCAGAGGCACCAACTTCGATGATTTTGACGAATTCGGCAATCTGAAAAACTAAAAGACGTATCATCAAAAAACGCCATGAGGCTGTCTCATCAATTTGGAGACAGCCTCATGTTTTTATGGCGTTATTTCGTAAAGAGCATTATCAGTGTAAGCCCGACAGTATTGTTCAGTATATGAGCCAATGCCGGAACAGTCGGATTTTTTGTAAACCACAAAGCTGATCCGAACAGCAAGCCGGCAACAAATTTGTCCATGTTCAGCAGAATCTCCATCGCCGTAAATTCATGACAATGTATAAGCAAAAACAAAAATGATGAAATGACTATGCTTATCACAGTAATCAGCTTGGATTTATTATTATCGAGCGATGCCTTCTTTATGAGTATTATCCGGAAGATAGTTTCCTCCACAACAGGGCCAAGAATACCTGTGGCAAGAATTATTAATGCCGGCTGTGCAACTCTAATAAAGTTTTCAATATTCGAGTCGTTGATCGTTCCTCCATCCGGCCATATTGTATATCCGGGTATTAACACAATTGTTCCTAGGACCGGATTCAGAATGAGTATTCCGGCAAGCACTAATACATTTTTAAGCCAATGATCCTTCCAATCTTTAATCCCATCCAAAAAATCTTTGCGGAATATGAATATGACTATAATTCCAAAAGCAATGTAAAACGGGATATTTAATAATACTCTGCCGGTATCACTTAATCCCGGACCCCTTTCTGCGATCCTTTTGAAAATGATCCATAATGCATAGACCAATAACACAATTGAAGCTTTAAGCGTAACTTTTTTTCTTTCTGACATTCCTATCTCCTTGTTCTTCACATCTATTCCATTCAGCACCTGGAACAGATGGATATTTCACGTCAGAGATAGCATTAAAGCAGGCTGATTATCAACCTATGATTCGTAGAGTTGCCTAAAATAAAGGCTTTTGGGAATCAGATAATGCCTTCGGCAAAGGAACAGGACAGAAGGATAAAGACGATTGTCACCGGTATGACCGCCAGTATTATTCCGCAAAATATACCTGTTTTATTCTTGTTTTTCAGAGCATCACTCAGGAGAAGAATCATCGCAGCCGTACAAACTATGGCGTAAACTATGCCTATTCCGGCAACGATGGGAATAAGTCTCAGAATAGATATCAATAAAAACACCAGCACGGAAGGGATCAGTATGCATAGAAGAAGCCTTCTCTCTTTGTGACGCTCTTTCATGTTCATTTCAAGCGTACTGTTAAGGGATTCTTCTGCATCCTTGAGGGAGATATCTCCGGATTCGGACTTCTTGCTCTGCATCAGCTCAACTATGCTGACATCCAATTCCTTTGCAAGATCCCCCAAAGTTCCGATATCAGGAAAACCGTGACCTGTTTCCCACCTGCTAATTGCCTTATCGGTAACATGAATGCGTTCAGCAAGATCTTTTTGTGTCATATTCTTTGCTTTTCTTTGTTCAGCTATGAAGGAACCAAAAATCTTTGCATCCATATTAATACCTCTGCCTGTTCAGTTAATGCAGGATGGAATACCTATCGTCAGATTATAACTCTTTAACCATCAGGAACGAATCGACCGTGCGTCCGTCCTTATATCTCACTGTCAGTATTCCACCCGGATTTTTAAGCGTGCAGTTTCCTGACCGGCAAAACAGGCTTGTTAAAAATCTCCTGAAGTTCTTTTACCGTCTGCTCTGCATTTTCGATTTGAGGTTTTTTGGAGTTCGAGAAAACCTTAGTAGGGATTATCTGCAATGTGAATACTTCCTCTTTCAGATACTTATCATCGATCGCAAATACAATTGTATTGTAATTTGTATATCTCCATCTTCCAATTGACTGGTCACTGTTACCGTCATCATATTCATATACCATCTCATAACATATACCCAGAACAGCACTGTACGGATGAACTAACCCGCTTGGAACACCATACTTTGAGCTGTCATAACGATCTTCCTTTACTTCTGCGATGCGGAAAAGAGAATTAGTCTCGTCCAGTTCCAGACATCCGTCACATATAACTTTTGTAGGAGCAAAATTTGAATACTGTTCCATATTTAGTTTTTTGTACTCAAGGCGTTCTTCCAAATCCTTCGATGATAATTTTGCAAGTGCATTTTCAACAGGAATCTTGGTTGTAATTCCATTCTCCTTTATATCCATGGGACTGCTTGTTCTTTTGGGAAGCATCGATACATATTTTTGCGCACAATCATAACAGATTACTCCGTCTGTCATTTTGTAAAGACGGTAACCTTCCCTTTTATTCTTTTTACAATACATGCAATAATGCCACTTTGCATTCGGATCAGATGCTACTCTTTCTTTCTTATAATCATCTCCGAGGATTTCTTCTCCAGCTCTCAATGCTTTTTCGCCAATGTGCAATTCATAGATTGTTCCGATTACACCAAAAAGTCCGCCGCATAATATATTTAGAACGAACAACTTCAAATCGCGGCGGCCCATCGATTCGTAAAACTCATAAAGTTCCTTCACGTCGACTTCGCCATTTTCGAGGCGTTTCAGGAATTTGTGCGTCTTAAGGAGGAAGATCAGGTTGACTACAAACATACCCACCATAAGAACACCGTACACGATCAGGCAAGCAACTAGTCCGACAATAAGAAGATATGCCAGTACCCCTATCCAAACACGGAAACAGGTCTTCAGGGCCTTTACCTGTTCCTGCATAAATTCATTTATGGCTTTCTCATCCCAGACTTTCTTTTCTTCCGGATTTGTTGGTTCTACTTTAATAGCATTTTCTTCCTGATTAGTTGGTTCTGACTTAACAGTGTTTTCTTCCATAATTGCTCCCTCTGTTTATATTAAGATGCTCATATCAAAATAATACCATTTCTCACCGAATATCGGCATCGATGATATCATTTGGCTAATTTGCTCTTTATTCTCTGACAAGCTTCTATGTGCATGATCCAGTGTCTTGAGAACGGCATCTGAATAAGACCCCGAACGTCTTTTTTGCACCAGTAATCGATCAGCCAGACAGCATTCTCATCTGTGCTGACTACTCCCAATGCCTGCAGTTTTTCCCTTCGTTCATCCGTAATCCCGCTCTTCAGATCGCTATAAGTCAGCCCGCTTAGTATTTCTTTAGTGCTTTTCTCAACTTCGGTAATATATGTATAAAGTTCATCCAGATCCAACTGCTTTGTAAAGTCAGAGATCTGTTCTTTAACAAGTTCATTTCCCGTGGTTATCAATGGTGAGTTAATACGGCTCTGATAGTTTCCTGAGAACAATATCTCTTCGTCTCCGTTAATGAGCGTGTGTGCAACAATATCCTCGATCCTGAAAACATGCCAGATGGAATAAGCAATATTCTTGCTGTGATATCCGTCGGCATTTATAAAAGGCATAGAATCAAAATCTTCCCTTTTAAGTTCTGTCTTAAGCGAAAATAAAGTATACATAAGATCATCCCGCAGCGCGAAAAGAACATCCCTGCCTTCTTCAAACGTGTCAGCTTTCCTGATCAACGACTGCATTCTTTTATTCTGTTCAGACCATTCCTTATTCATGCTTATCTCCTGAAAGGTTTGTTATTTCTCTGAGTAATACTGTTCTCTTTCCTTTGCTTCCTGTTCTCTCTGCTTACGGAAAGCAACCATAAACATGATCACGAACATGAAGATGGCTGCGAAGGGAAGTATAAAACCGATCTGGAAATACCAGAATCCCATTTTCAGGATAGCTCCTATCAGTAAATATGTCATGAACAGTAATGGGACGATTATGAACTTGGCGATCGAGATGGGTCTGTTGCAGTTGCCTCTCCCGTTAGTACCGCTCGCTACGACATTGTAGATCTTGCCTCCATACCTGCAGCCGGCCAGATATACAGGTACCAGAACATATTTGAATTTGACATTATAGAACTCAGTCGAATATTTCAGTTCAGTATAACTGTCTGCATGTTCATTCTCACGCGTGGATTCCATAATGTCTTTTTTTAGGCCGGCAGTCTTGGCATAATTCCATGCCTCATCAATACCTATCGTATAGATCTCCGCTGCCATGCCGGACAACGTTTCAGGTGTGTAAGGCAGACACTCACGGCTATTAAATGAGACTACAGAATTCAGCATTTTGTCATTAAAGAATTTCCTGCTTCCGCAGACGTTGAATTCATTGATATGCTTTTCGGCAATTCCGGTCTTCTGATACACTGTTGTCTTCGCATTATCACCACTTCCGATCGTATGACTGAACTTGCCGGAGTACGTTGTTACTGCATCTGCTTCAAATGTCCAATAAGGAATATAGACCGGGACCAGATCCGATAGTATCTTTCCTCTTCTGTATTTTTCCGGCGACCAGAAAGCAAACTTGTTCCATCTGTAGAACTTCTCGGCGACCTGTTCTTTTGTAAGTGTGAAAGGAATTATCGCTGTGGGAGCAACACCGCAATCCGCATCTTCCGCCGACAGCACAACAGCCGAACCACAATACGGGCACATGCCTGACATCTGATCTGAATCATAAAGCATTTGAGCACCACAGCTTTTACAAATTACAAGTCTTTTTGTAACACCCCAATTAGTATTGGAACCTCTTAATGCAGTCGCGAAATCAAATTCGCCTATTGCAGCGCCTTCCTCAGGTCTGTGAAGGCGTTTCACCGTGCCGCAAAAATCACATACCAGACCATAACTGGCAATATCGTATCTAAGAGTTCCCCCGCAGCTAATACATTTCATCGTAAGACACCTCCCTTATCCCTCAATATGTATCATAATATCCTGTAGTTAATATAGTTCGAAAGGAAGTTCAAATTCTTCCTTTTCCTCTTTGTCGTCCTGATCAAGTTCAATACGGAAGCGGTAATCATCAACTTTCAGCCTTGTGCCGCGCGTCGTGTCAAGATAAGAAGCCATTCCCGGAGCCTTATCGAAATCATTGGACTCATCAACGGTCTTATGGATCTTACAAGAAGTGTGGTCCGCGATTTTCCGCAACACAGACATCGCAACGATGAAAACAATGAGCATCAACTCAATAAAGCACAACACCATGAACAGAAAATAATGAAACGGATCCGTATCACCCGACAAAGTTATAAGGAAGATCAAGACCGGCAATATAACAGCTGCAACTGCCGGAGCCCATCTCCAGGTACTTCTTGAGAAACTGATAAGACTGTCCAGCTTGTCGACAGCTTCGCTCGTTGGTGCCTGGCCACTTGCCTCTCCTGTTTGACCGTTAACTGCAAACTGATAATTCCTGCCGTCAAATTCAACCGTCATAAACCACACCGGAAGCAGACAATACTTTATGCTGACTTCACTCATCCATGTAAATGTCTTCTCGGGACTGGGTATGTACTCGTCATATTTCGCAGCGATAGTGTCATTCATATCCATTGAGATCCTGTCCAATCTCTTAATGAATCTGTCCATTATCTCAGTAGGACGCTGGTCATATTTGTCAGCGTAGAAACCCTGCAGATATCTGTTATCAAACTTTACCATCTCACTGTAATCAAAGGGCTCGATCGCTTCCATCAGTTTATTTGCTATCTTCAAGGAAGCATCAAACGGAACGCCTTTTACATAGTAATTGGCTTTTGCCCTGATCGAGAATACTACAGGCTTATCATTGGTATACATCTTGCCGGTACCGTACATATCAGTATTAACAGCACAGTCCAGGAGCCAGAACGGCACATATAGAGGCTCCATCTTGGTTAGACGGCTTTTTGTCTTAAAACCTCCCCGGGTCATCTTTCTGGTCTTGAGCCATTGCTTCATGTTTTTCTCTGCAGTCTGCTTGTCGATCTTGAAAGGCACAATATAATCCGGCTTGAATTCTCTTGTCATTCTTCTTGTGATCAATGCCGGCGAACCGCAGAAAGCACACATTGTCGACATCATATTCGCATCTGCGATCATAGTGGCACCGCAGCTGTTACACACTATCTCATGACGCTTTTTATCTTCCTCCGAGATGTCATTGTCACCGGTGTAATCATGCTCTATGCTGTAACCCAGTGAACCCATCTTCTCAAGTGTTGACGGCTTGTAGATGTTACCGCAGTTACGGCACACCATTCCCTGAACCTCAGGCTGATAGAAAATATTAGATGCACAGGACGGACATTTGGCAGATTCAGCAACAAGCTGTTCCCCGCCGTTCTTGGCACGGTTCCTTCCAAACGGGTCCGGATTGTCAGAATTAAACGGTCTCGCAGTCCACATCTTTTTCGCCATTATCCCCATAAGAATATATATGAATTATAGCATGGCTTTAAAAGCGTTATCACATTTTTATCAACGCACAGTTACAGCGAAATGCCCTCTCACAAAGCTTGTTTCGCTGTATTTTTTTCGAAAATACCGTGAAATGAGCATTTGGAAGACCTTTCTCGCTGTAATGATTCTTTCCGGGGTTAAGCAATGATATTCGCACTATGATAAAACCAATACAAATCTGATATCATTGTATCAGTAGTATTACTATCAGGGTGGGGATCATGGCTATTATCAAGAGCAACATATGTGATATGTGCGGCGGTCTTTTGGATATCGATATCGACCGTCAGGTATATATCTGCCCTTTTTGCGGTGTTACTTTCGATTATGAATACTTCCGCAAAGACAACGTTCTTACAATCGCCAAGACCGCGCTTAAGCGCAGAGAATACGGTTCTGCCCGGGACGCATACGAATACATGCTTAAGAAAGATCCCCACAACTTCGAAGCACTGCGCGGGTTGATCCTGTGCAAGTGCAGGTGGGTATCGATGACACCTTTACTTAAGAGCAGCGAAGTATTCCTGTCCGCACAGGAACCGGCATTGATAAATGCTATCAATAATTGTCTGCCGGAACACAAAGAGTATTTTCTCCTGATCCAGCAGGCCATCAGCATTCTCTCGGATTACAGAACTTCCAGATCTGAACTGGCGAATCTCGAGAATGACAGGCTGATAGCTATTAAGCGTATTCATGACATAGAGATAGCCCAGGAGATCAACAGAACACGTTTCACTACAACATGGAGAGCGATGGTCGAGTACTTGAACGGAGGCGGAGAACTTGCTGCTCTTCCGCTTTATATCTCAACCTTTATTCTTATCGGTCTTGGGTATGCAACATTTGTCGGTGCACAATTCTGGATACCGCTTGTTCTGGCCGGGCTGATCATACTTGCCGCAGTAATCTATAACGTCAGGAAATCTATTATCGATAAAAGCCTGGAAGTCTCTAAAGGTCCCGTTCTCGACAAGATCAAAGAAATAGACTCTAACATCAACGCAAAGAGAAACGAAGCATCCAATTACGAATCAAGTTATAAGCTGATGGCTATGAGCATAATAAACACTTATCCTATCGAAGAAGAAAAGCCAGCCCCTTCACGCAGAAGAATAGGGAGAAAGATCGTCACAAGAACATCTTCGGACTTCCCGTCAACACTAAAACTGAAATAACTGCTCATCACCCTTTTATTTCAGGAAGTGTATAAACAAAACTCATGACTCCGCCAAGGTTATTGATCCTGCAAAGTCTCCAGTCTCCAAGCCCATCCACGTTCTCGAAAACAATTTGCAAATCAATAGCAGTCTTATCCGGACAATTCTTAAGTTCTTCAAGAACTTCGTCATAATTGTTATGTGTCTTCTTATAGACCGCCTGCCAATCCACCATCTCATATTTCACGTCCAGACTCGCCTGATTGTAATTAATCTGTACAGATGTGATACTGTATTTTATGTTGATCGTGGAAGCTATATATTCCGTGCAGGATACAAACCCCTCGCCTTCAGTATCGCCATAGTAAGATGTATCGAAAATTTCCTCTATAGCTGTATAGTCAGAATCTGCTTCTGTCCAGTCCGTAAGACTTCTGACAGCTTCATAATCCAGTTCATTCAGAGCCTTGTTGAAGTTGATGAGCCTGTCATTCATTACACCCATGCTCTTACGGACTCCAAATGCATCACAGCCCGCAATTCCAATCACCATGGCGATACATAATACCACTGCCATTGATCTTTTATATACGTCTTTACATACTGCTTTCATTGGCTTATCGATCCGCTGCAATTCACATTTCCCTGCTTAGTAGTAATTCCAACAAATATTCTATACTAAAACTGATATCCGGACAGCAGATTTATTTCAGAATTTGTCAATACAAAAGATAGAATTCCTCCGTTGTTGACAGACCATAATGCGTGCTAATCTTTCAAGTAATAGGAAGCGTTTTATTTGATCTAATCGGGAAAACTGTATATGGGAAAAAAGCACACCATGCCATTCAGCCGTAAAGAACTTCTGCAAGTGATGATCCTTCTCCTGATCTTTATTTCGCTTTTTGCCCTGATACATTTGTCTAATACCATATTCATTCCAACATATAAAAGATATGCTTCATGCCGCAAGTTGAAAAAGCAATCCGTTGAAGTCGGAGACATTTTATATCTTGGAAGACCGGACCTGAATAACGAATGGCAGGTAATTGCCATTGAGAATTCCAAGGCACTCCTGATAAATAAAGATTATGTAAGGATCCTTTCTTTCGATGCTCAATATAATATGAACTCCTGTTCTCACCTCGGAACCGGAGCAGGTATGACCTTTGCCTATATTGAACCCGGTCAGCAGGGTGTTCCGGCCGATGAGTGGAATGAAAGCGGAATAAAAACGTGGCTTAATGAGATATATCTGCCATATGAGTTTAACGAGTCCGAGACGGCTTTGATGTGTGACTGCGGATACGGAGATGTTTTCCTGTTGAGTGCTGATGAATATCAGAAATATGTGGAAGGCTCGTCTGACCTTAAGATAAAATTTCCCTGGTGGCTTAGAACTTCTAAAACCTATGATGATGAGACTTACCCGGATTATGTTCAGTGCGATGATATTACGTTAAACTTACCAATCTACCGGGGTTCAAACCTTGCGATCCGTCCCGCTATGTGGGTTGAGACGGGTTCCTGAGTGACTCATCGATAAGCTCCTGGATATCATACCTGCTGTAAAGGTCTATACGGGAAAATATGTGGCCGTGCGCACTAAGGTCATCGACGAACGTGTGATAATTCACGCGGTCAGGCACATCCGGCAGGCGCAGAGGGTACCAGACATCAGAACCGCCAAACAGCACGATCACGTTGGACTCAGTTGTCTGCGACCATGTGATTAGATCATCATGAAGTGAGCGGTCGAAAGACAGTGTCCCGAGAACTTCGGGATACAAAAACATCTTAAGGCTCAGCATGTCTTCCATATCTTCGGTAACGGCAAGTGTGGCACCGCTGCCGTCGGCTTCGAGCGCATCGCGCAAGTACGAGAAGTCTACCCGGAAGTAGCCGAGTTCCTTCAGGCACTGAACATAATATGGATAGTAATCGTAAGGAAGCGGCTCAGATTGTCCACTCATATCGTATGTATCTTCCCCGGCAGGTCTGTCGCCGGTCAGAAGATAATAGAGTTCATCGGTGTAGCCGTCTTCCCCCTTCAGATCGAGCACCTTGCGGATCGAATCGAAGTCCTGTGCGTACTGCCAGGTGCGGATAGCAAAACCGTGGACGAGATAATCATATATGATCTCCGGTGTTGCAATATCAGTGTATGTCTCACCGTTCTCCGCGATGTATTTGCAACATCTTTCCTGAAGCTCATCACGGTTCTTGATAGCTTCAACCTGCAGATCAAGAACGAGTTTGCGGTATTCTGCCGCCTGCTCAGGTCCATATCTGTCGTCACCGATCGTCTCGTAGATGTTCTTCATAAAGCATTCTTCCTGCGGACCCGACATGACCGGTGCGATCTGCGGAACAAAGACGTTCGCATCATCAGGGAAATACATCGACTGGACCATAGTAGCTATGCCGCCTTTGCTTGCACCTGTCATCATCCATTTTGCCGGCAGGACTTTTCTGAGTTCGGTTATTATATGGTGGAAATCACACGCAGCATTATAGCTTGTCAGGTATTCCCAGTATTTAGGATCGTGGTTGTCCAGATCTGCCGGTCTGGACTTTCCGAAAAACCTGTATTCAGCACTGATGTAGTTAACAACATGACTTACAGCGTATGAATCCAGATAACTTGCATAGATCAAAGTGTTATCGTTCAGATAATAACCACTGACATAGAACTCGTTGACATCCGCCCCGGTATACGACAGCGAGACCCGCTGCTCAAAAGTACCTTTGGACGGATCATTCCAGTCAAGCGGCTGTTCAAAATATATTACGTAATTCTCCTGATCACTAAAGGACTGGTTTGGCGAACCCATATAGGATTCTGGAGATACGGTTATATCTTCAACACGGGTGACCCCGTCAAGTGACTCAAGAGCTTCGATGCTGAACTCAGGCAGCTGCTCTTCAGGCTCAGTTTCAGTCCCGGTTTCTGTCTCAATCTCAGTTCCGGTCACTGAAGGTTCGGTTTCCGTTATCTGGTCCGGGTGCGAAAAGCAGCCTGTCAAAAGATTGGCTGCAATAACAGTCAACGTTCCAATGGCGATTATCTCTTTTATGTCATAGAATTTTTTCATACAAAACCATCATGCAATCTTGGCTTTCCGCAGGATAAACATTTACCGCCGCCCTTATTTCGATACATACAGGAAGGGCATACCCATTCTGTATATCCGGTCCTTTGCCTCTAATAGAAAAATATTAAGTGTTCATAGACTTTACAGTATCAGCCGGTTTAACTGTCATTTCAGCCCAGGCAGGTATCAGTCCGCTTTTGACGGCATTTCTTACCGATCTGATATTTGACCATGCGGTACAGTAGAACGGAACCTTGTCACGATCAAGTATCTCTAATGCGAGTTTTGATGTTAAGGCAGAGGCTATGCCGTTTCTTCTGTACCCGGGCAGAACATCAACCCCGATCTGCCACATTTCGTCCGCATCAGCAGAACAACCTGCCAGACCAACGAGTTTTCCTCCGTCGTAAGCTCCGACAGCAAGCATATCAAGTTGTTTTCTGTCACTGCACAAAGCATTTGACCATTCTTGCAGGTAAAGATCTTCAAACTGTCCTTTTTCCAATACCCGCATTTCAAACACACAGGGCAGGCTTGCAAGTCTGTTTACATCAGGAAGATAGTATTCCGCCATAAAACATGTAGTCTGGCCTTTAGATGACAATCTCTCATTCAGCCAATGCATATTCGGAGTCTCAAAACAGTGATAAAACTCAAACTTAGATATGTATTCAGCCACTATGTCAGCAACTTCATCTGTTACAGCAGCGACAACATTGTTCCCATAAGAAATGAAATCGCATCCTATTGGAAGCTTATAATACCTTTTTGCATTAGAACCCATGTTTAATGGAACTACAACATTTTTATCTGAGAGGAAATCTTCAGCCTTACAGCCAATATCAGCTGCAGACTGCTCCATAGCAATATGTAATATGTCTTTATTGGTCATCATATATCAAGTTTATCTCAAAGTATTAATATATTTCTCATATCTTTGGTTATGTGCTTTCATGGAATCCTCAGCATCCACATACAAAAGGAATCCTTCTATATCGACCCACTTATAATCCGTGGTCTCGCCCTCCTGAAGGACTACGCTGTCTTTATCACAACTGACCTTCGCAATGTATGAATAATACATTGCATGGCTGCTGTCCTTAAAAAGTGTCCCGACGAGTTCTAAGGAATCCGCTGTCAGCCCGGTTTCTTCGAACATCTCCCTTTTTGCAGCTTCCAGCGGTTCTTCTCCACTAACGGCAGAACCTCCTGCACTTGCTTCCCAGTATCCGGGATAAACATCTTTTATATCGCTTCTTTTGGTCAAAAGGTACGTTCCGTCGCTGTGTAATATCAGGATATCCACTACCAGATGATACCTGCCTTCAGGAATGTTCTTATAGGTTCCGAATCCCCTCTCGTATGTCTCACCGGTCCTGTTCCCGTCACGGTCATAGAGATCCCATATTTCCTTTGTTCCGTCCATCAGTTTTCCTCACTTAATCTATTCATCACATATACTATTGTATCAGTAGCAACAGCACCTGCCAAAAACAGTTATATTCCATTAAAGAAATAACACAAAGCGTTTTTCTTTGTCAGATGTGATAATGTATATTCTGTTAAATAATCAGTGAGATGTGTGGTTGCAGTAATATGAGACGGTTATTCGAGATAGATCTGAAAGATTACGATGGCTGCACGAAGGTTTTCAGAAGACCTTCTGCAAGGGCGATCATTTTCAGGGACAGCAAGATAGCGCTTGTTTATGCCACGAATGAGAAGTACTACAAGTTCCCCGGCGGTGGAATCCATGAAGATGAAGATAAGAAGGAAGCGCTGATCAGAGAAGTCAAAGAGGAAGCAGGACTCTCAGTAATACCTGAGAGCATTACTGAATACGGCAGCGTGCTCCGCAGACAAAAGAGCGATAAAGATGCGGATACAGTTTTCGAGCAGGAAAACTACTATTACCGCTGCGAAGTTGAAGACAAGTCCGGAGAACAAAACCTTGATGAATATGAGAAGGATGCCGGCTTCGTGCTCGTCTATGTTGATATTGAGGAAGCGATAAAGACCAATGGTGAATACAGAAGTGAATGCTTCTTCAATGAAGTCATGATAGGACGTGAGAAACGGGTCCTGGAGATGTTGTTATCAGACGGATGTTAACCACACTTGATGCGTTTTCCGTGAATCTCACACTCCTGAATCCTGGTACCATCCTTCCTGATCACAACGTTTTCCCACTTAAAACTGTCAGAAGTAATATCCGAGAATATCCAATAAGTGTCCTCCTGATCCAGGACCTTGCCTACAAGTTTATCCCCTTCTTTGGTAAAACAAAGTCTCTTCATACAGTGATCACATGTATAGCAGACGTCATAACACTTATCTTTGGCATTGAACATGCGGAAAGATGTGCCATACTCGCCGTCAGGCTGAGGGTTCTTCTCTTTGGTTGCTCTGGAAGGGAAAATGAAGATATCCTGAATTCCGGCACCCTCAAGAATCCTCCTGAATATCCATTCGCCTTTCACATATCTTTTCTGACCGTCATATTCGTCGTAATAGTCGCAGTCCCAATCACCGATAAGTGGTGCGAACCAGTCATAACCGTCAGGAATCTTATCCGTCTTCCCGCATAATAATGCATCAATAAAACTGTCTGTTTCCAATAAACTTATCTCAAGATATCCGCATGTAAACGGGAAGAAATCGAATTTCTCGGTTCCGGTATGTGTAAACCCATGATCTTCATACCATTTGCGGAGAACAGTATTCTCTTCAACAATACTAAGCTTCATCTTTGGAAAACCGAGAGCTTTGGCACGCTCCAACGCATCATTCAGCAAAATCCCTCCAATACCGCTGTGCCTGTATTCCGGCAAAACGCAGAGACTGCCTAATTCGCATTCCTTTGCCGTCGGGAAAGCAAGATTATAGTATCCGACCATCTTGCCATTGTCGAAATATCCGAACATCGGGCGGTGCTGTTCGTCCATCCAGAAATTAACTTTTGCTTCATCCGTAGCATACGCCGTAAAACGCGGTGCATTCTCCGGCGTGATATTAAACTCTTTTCCTACTGTCAAAAAACTGGTACGTATAACATTCACGCACTCGGGTATATCCTGTTTTGTCAGCTGTCTTATCATGATCTTTATCCTTTATCTGTTCATACTTTAAGCCATTAATGAATCAGGCAAATTCAATTATAAAACCATTCCCAATAAATGTCCTCACCGGCATCTGATAATCCCCTGACTTTACCATTCAAGATAATCAGCCATTTGTCATTTGCGTAATGAGATATATTATAAAACTGAAATTGGAATAGGAGATACGTTTATGGCATTTGCAGGAATGTTCTTGGCAGCTATTTTTATTATCATTGCGGTAATTGTTTATGCTATTGCTTTAGTGGAATTGATCGTCGGCATAATACTCTTATGCAAGAAGAAAAAGGTCCCGGGGATCATTCTCCTGGTATTGTCAACAATACCGGCGATCGTCACGATAGTATTTGTGCTCGTTAATGTTTTCCAGAATCAATTCCGGGAATTCGAGACATATGACGGCAACACAGTTACGGTCAATATGAGTTATGTAAACCGCATGTATGATCTTCTCAGAGAGAAAGACATGGACGGTCTTGATGAACTCCTCGACAAGCATCCGGAGCTTATTTATTATCAGGATATAAATCATGAAACTCTTTTAGAATTTGGTGTCATGAGCTGCAGCATTAATGTAATGGAGATCGCGTATGATCATGGTGCGAGATTCGATTAAGAGACGGTTTTTGAACATGTAGTGATGGACCATTCTCTTGAGTCTTTTGCTGATGAAACATACTGGAATTTTATATACAGTTACAATGATGATTTTGAGCCCTGGATCGTCCCGGGTGAGGCGACTGATGAGATCATCGAAGCCGCGAAATTCGCAGTAGATCACGGTGCAGAGACAGTCTGGGACAGACCTGGCATAACGTGGACATTTGCCGAGCAGATGGAAGCGTGGACAAAGTCAGACGGAGTATATTCTGACAAGGACAAAGAACTTGTCAGATACGCACGGTCGGTCTGCTGAAACAGAATTATTGAGCCCGGATCACTCCGGGCTGCAATAGTAATCTTTTTAATGCAAAGATCAGAAATCTTTCATCATAGCTCTGAGATCATCATCGGATTTATCTCCGAGTGACGCCGATGCGAAGAACTTGGCTTCCATGACTGCAACAGCTTTGCCGTCCTTAACAAATACGATATCGTAGACACCGGGTTCTGCATAATCGGGATTCAGATATAATGCACCCCACTGATCGCCTGCCGCTTCGGGCTTTTCCAACGTGCATGTGGCAAGCACTCTGACGTCTTCTTCGGTATAACCCATTTCCGTATAAGCTTTAGCATCATCTGCATGTTTAAATACATAGACCCACAAATTGTCGGTGCCGTTCGTATCAGGATAAAACTCGACCCATTCGTTCAGTTCGAAAACGCATCTTATTCCCTTTACGTCAGGATCCTTCTCAATAAATTCCCCAGAGCCAAGACAGTTGCCTTTTACAGTTATGCCTTTAATCGCAGGACCGCCATCAGCGTCTTTATCAAACTGATAGAGCTCACCGGGCAACAGCGTCACAACATCTGCCCCTGCATTATTCTTTGTGGCATCCGCATTGCCGCCTGCGTCAGCTTCTGATCCGGTTTCCTTGGCTAAAGCTGACGATGTGGATCCGGTTTTATCCGTCCTGCTGCACGCAGCAAACGACAAGAGCATCGAAGCCGAAAGGATTAGTGCAAATATCTATTTCATAACGGTTGCCTCCAAAAAATGAATACCTGTCTCACAGTTATACTTATAGCATACAAGGTCAAAATAAAAAAATACAAACCATGAATATTTTTATCCGGGACCTGCCTTTGAATGCTACATCTCTCCGACATACTTGGTTGTCCTGTCATTAAGATACTTAATGACATCATCAATGGAACGGTCGCCGGCAAAGTAAGGTGTGACCTCCTCCATCACAAAACCAACGATTGTATAATCCTCATAATAGTATGTAGAGATCGTTGACATGCTGTTTTGGAAAGACTCGCTCATATCATCTGTTGCATATTTGTCCGCGTATGCCATTTCCACGCCGGAAGCCGGTATAAACACACCGTTTTCTACCGATTCGCGGTACTGTGCATATTTCTCATTATTAAGTTGTGACAGGCTCTCGATATTCCTGGCCATTATCTCCCTGTTGGTTACGATATTCCTGAAACTGCAGTCAGCGGATTTGAAAGCGCTGCCGGCAAAAAGGTAATTAATAAATTTTTTGCAGCCGTC
Source organism: Saccharofermentans sp. (assembly GCA_024683485.1). GTDB lineage: Bacteria > Bacillota > Clostridia > Saccharofermentanales > Saccharofermentanaceae > Saccharofermentans. Next base: position 24,060 of record JAIKYD010000107.1, read on the forward strand.
TTTAACGTCGGTAGTTGCCGATACGGATATTGTCTCAAGTGCCTTGAACCTCGGACCGGATTCATCTACAGAAGGCGTTCCAATAATGGTATAGCGTTGTTTTTGTCTGCGGCATGCATGCACATACTCAAGAAAATCCGTGATCTTTGCATAACAGCATTCAGTTCTTAATCTGTGATTCCAGTCGTACAAATAATCTACCGGAATACTCGCTTCATCATCATATCCGAAATTGTCTCTTGCATACTCTATGACAGTACGGAACTGATCTGTTCCGAAATCAACGCGGTCACCTTCCAGAACACTTTTCGTATCTATACAGGAAAGAATAAAATCACGTTTGTTATAGTACGGTGAGAACGGATAATCATATGGAGAAAAGCCGTACAGATTATCTTCTATCAGTTTGTCATATTCTTCAAAAGTAATTCCGGCGGCACCGTCTTTTACCAGCTCTTCTTTTATAACAAGCCCTTCTATCTCCAGAGTCACCGGAAGGAAGTACAGCTTGCCGTCGATCCGCCCGGCTTCAAATATATTGTTATACTGTTTCTCCATAACCTCAGGATCAAGGAAGTCTGAAAGATCCATAAAGATATCATCGCTCATCGCAGATTCTTTCTGGATATCTATGGCCAGATCCGGAGCATCATCACTTCTAAGGTCTTGTATCACCTCATATAATCTCGTCTCGTTCTCATCGGCATTCTGAACCATTCTGCCTAAAGTGAATCCGTTCTTATGCTTATCCCAAACCCTGATAAGATATTCATTGTCTGTCTTATTGAATTCATACACCGCACTTGCCAGATATTCTGAAACATCCGAATCAAGAGGCAGTGCAAGCTCTATTATCTCTTTGCCGGCATGAGGGTTCTTATCAGCCTTCTTCAGTACTGTAACGGATTCAAAATAATCAGACTCCATCAATCCATAATTTGCAGAATCAGAATTGAATATGACTGTTCTTTCTTCAGTGCAGTTCAGGACTATGGAATAGTGAGATTGTTCTTCTGTGGATAAAGAATGAAAAAACGGTGTATACCAGTTAGTGTCGACTACGGTCTGTGGCGTCATGTTGCTTACATTGATCTTCGTTATGTTTCCGAATGAATCGATCTGACACAGTTCACCATTATCCGTTGCTGTATATTCTGCTATATTGACCGTATCATCTTCTAAATCCAGAAGGCTCTTTTTGCTCTTGAGCTGTCCGTTATTCAGATCAAATTCCATGGAGATGGTATCAGCTTCCTCATAACCTGCTGCATACAATGAGGAGGTCGATTCATCTATCGAGAAACCGTCAAACCAGTAACGCACATTTACAGTCGACAGATCGAGTTCACAATAGAACTCTTTGTCCTTAAACAATAACAGCTGCCAGTTGCCTGCCTGACTGCCTGAGTAATCACCCATCAGGATGACGACCGCATAATCTCCTATGCCTGTTATGTCGTATATGCTGGAATCCGGAATTCTAATAGCGTTGAGGCGTGAACTGTAAACATCCTTTACGTCCGATACCATTCCGGTTTCCGTATCGATGCTTACAAATGCCGGACCGCGCTTTTCTTTATTATTCAGATATACAGCAGCATTTAAGATCTTTCCATCAGGATCGGCATTTACAGTGAAAATATCCTGAACATAAAACCCGTCATAACATTTCACTTCCTGATGTTTTACCCGGTTACCGTCAAAATCATATACATCAAGAAGAGTTATGCAGGTTGCCCATCTGTCCGGAGTCTTGGTGTAAATCGAGAATAGCCTGTCATTACTCGTGCAGATTTCACTGCCGCATAATTCATCGCCTTTTCCGACTTCTTTCTTGAGATCAAATATTGTCGATTCATACCAGGGATCATCTTCTTTGACAACATTGTTTTTCTTTTTGACTGCCGAGCAGGATGCAAGTATCTGCATCAGCATGACAAAGATCATAGCAATAACAACAGACTTGAGTTTTCTCATACACAGGTCCCCACTTATAATTCTTATTATCCCATGTATATTCTACAACCAAGTGGAATTAAAAAGATATACTTTTCAGACTTTTTTACGGTAGATAACCGATACATGAGTGATCTCATTTTCAGGATCCGGATACTCTTTCTCGAAATGCATACCGATTGATTCTGCAGTCTTATAAGAACCGGTGTTTGTATATTTGCAATATGAATAGAGAGCCGGATAGTCCGTGTTGGCAAAGGCCCAGTCGCGGACAGCAACTGCTGCTTCTTTTGCGTAGCCCTTATGCTGCTGATCAGCCCGGATGTGATATCCGATCTCAGGGAGCATCTCACCCTCAATATTCTGTAGCGTCAGCCCGCAGTCACCGATCATCTCTCCGGTCTCTTTCAAGCACACAGCCCAAAGTCCAAAACCATTCTCACGGTAACGGTTTATATTTCTGATGATCCAGTCTCTGACTCTCTTCTCATCGAATGCATAAGGATAGTGCTGCATGATATCAGGATCCGCAAGGACCCTGTAAAGAGCATCATAATCATCCATATTCATTTCGCGTAAAAACAGTCTGTCTGTTTCTAATATTTTTCTGTGCTCCATTGTTTTGACCATCAGGAATAATAGGATCTTATATCCGCATTGCAGGCCGGGCAGTATTCCAGCACTCTTTGCAGGGGCAGCGGTGTACCGCAGAATGGACAGGTCTCAGGTCCGGTGACGTTTTGAACGCCAATTGCAGGATTACCGTTTTGCATATTGCCGGAAACAGTCCCCGCCATGCCTAAGCCTGCAAATCCTCCAACGGCACCTGCAGGATTTGAGGCTGCGGACTTCATTGCTTCCGTAAAACCTAATGCGACCAGTGCCTTTAGGGCATCCGGATCATCTGCGAAGATCTTCGCAGAATCAAATTGTTCAACACGGCTTCTTGAAGCCTCATCGAGAGTCAGATCGGTCAGCGCGATCGACTCAACGACCATTCCGCGCTTCTCGAGCCACAGCTTCGATACTGCTTCATTAACAGCATCTTTCAGTTTGCTCTTATTAGACAGGAGCTGCGGGAAAGGCACTTTATCACGTGTACCGCAGATATTGAGCACTTCCTCCATGTGATCCAGCACTTCCAAAAACGGCATTTTCGGTCTGTAAGATGTCCCCATGAAACTGGAAACACTGGTATCCTTGCCTGTACACTTGAAGAATCTGACCGGGTCAACGATCCTGAACGAAAACATTATCCTGAATTTGAAATACAGATTCCCGTAAACCGGATCGGGATAAGGGACATTCAGATATTCATCACAGGTCTGGTTCATTATCTCGAACGCATTAACAAAGTAGATCTTCTGACTTTTCGTAATTTCACCTGCAAATCTGAACCTGTCGAAAGCATCAGCCATGACACTCTTGACCCCGCCTGACAGAACAGATTTGGAAGATGAGTTTTCCCATGTGTACATGCCCGGCTCTGAAACGCTGTCGACGATCTGTCCGTTGTCGATCATAAGAGCATAAGTTCCTGCAGGAACAAGCACCTTGGAGCCTGCCGTGATAATGTCGCTGCTGCCCTGATTGAAGCCGCGCGCATTCTGCCGGTACGCGCGTTTAACAAGTGTTTCCTGACCTAAGGAATCTGTTCTGAATGATTCAAGATACTGGTCATTGAGTTCTGAATTTATTGAATCAGCCAGAGCACCTGTGACGTTGCTGATAAATCCCATATTTCCCCTTCTGAACAAATAGTCTTTTTCATTATAGCATTATGTTGAATGATATAATTATAGAGTCTTCCGCGGTTACCCGGGGAACAGCAAGGAATAAAGGTGATGAAGGAATGATATTAGTAATCGAAGATGATCCGACAATAAACGCATTGCTTTGCGGCATACTGAAAAAAAGCGGATATGAGGTTAACAGCTGCACCGACGGCCTTTCAGGTCTTAATCTGGCTCTCGGAAAAGACTATAAGATGATCTTAATGGATCTTATGCTGCCGGTGAAGAGCGGAGAAGAAGTATTAAGATCTCTCAGGGAAGTTAAGAATACTCCGGTGATAGTATTGTCGGCCAAAAGTGATGTCCATAACAGGATCGAATTGTTAAGACTCGGTGCTGATGATTTTATCTGCAAACCGTTTGATATAGACGAAGTGATCCTCCGCCTCGAGGCCGTCCTCCGAAGGGTTGAGGACAGGAACGAGATTCTCTTATACAAGCAGATGAGGATAGAAAAAGACTCCAGAAGGATCTACATCGGAGATAACGAACTTATCTGCACCGCAATGGAATACGCAATATTAGAACTGATGATGAGCAACCCCGGTAAGATATTCTCAAAGAGGAATCTTTTCGAGAGCGTTACAGGAAGCAGTTATATAAGTGAAGACAACACCATGAACGTCCATATGAGCAACCTCAGGAAAAAGATCGCAAAACTTACTGACGAACCGTACATCGATACTGTATACGGCATGGGTTACAGAATGGCGGATTAACAGTCAGGCCTTAGGAAATGTAAGCATGATATCAAGTGTCTTGCCGTCCCGCTTAGCAGAGATGGAACCGTCCATCATTTCCACAAAGCTCTTGCAGATATAAAGTCCAAGGCCCGCACCGCCTTTGCTCCTGGATGAATCACTCTGATAGAATCTGTCAAAGATCTTATCTGTATCTACTGCTGCAGAGGAATCCGTGATTATTCTCAAAGAAACCTCAGAAGGATCGTTATCATCTATCTTAAATTCCAACCTGCCATCCGAATACTTTACGGCATTTGAAATAAGATTCTGCATTATCCTTGAGAGCTTCTTTCTGTCTGCTCTAATATATATGTCCCGGTCTGACTGTTCAAATAACGGAACTATACCCTTTTTGTCGATCTCAGGACTCTCGGCCAATATCTCTTCGCAGATCGTTTCCGAGAGATTTACTCTTTCAATATTGATGTCAACCTGTTCTGATTCTATGAGGGATATCTCGAAAAAATCATTTACAAGACCATTCAGATAACGTGCCCTCTCAAGTGCAATCTCAATATTGGCATTCTTCTCAACTTCGTTATCCGCCCTCTGCGCTACCTGAAGATATCCGATTACAGAAGTCAGTGGTGTTCTCATATCGTGAGAGATCATTGAGATCGATTCACGGATCTTTCTTTCCTCATCTTTGCTTTCTGCCTTTATATGCATTATCTGATCATAAAGAGCGTTAACTTCTGTGATCATGTTCTGAAGATCCCGGTCAATGAAATCCATGTTCATAGATTCATTGCCGGGATTATTCTTCATCTCTTTGGTAACACGCTTCAATTCCTTCTTCAGGAGCAATAATCTGACAAATAAATAGAGGACCAGTATTATAAGGATAATGATCACATATAACATATCCGGTCCTCCATATTAAAGACTGTTTTAATTTGCTACATCTTTTTTCTTGAAGATCAGTGATGCAGCGACAACAAGTGCCACAGTCGCTATTATTGCACATAGAGCACAGGGTATCAAATCAGATGCTGATGAGCTTTTTGACAGGCAGAAAAATGAGTGTTCGTAAATATAATTGCCTCTGAGAAAATTCCTTAACACGTTCCCGCCCAATGTAGAGACGGTTACACAGGCAAAGAGAGCCGTATAAACATTCCCGCAGATGACGGTAATGAACAGGTAGAAAGCAGTCATGGCGATGATCTGAAGAGTTACGACACCGAGCCATAACAGGTCGCTTCCTGAGAATCCCTCGAAAGAAAACCCGAACACCTTTCCATATATAGCCGTCTCTCCCGCCATTGACAGGAAGTGAAAGATAAATACCATTACGCTGGTTGAAATCAGTTTGGAAACTACTATCTTCCACCTCTTTGTTCCGGATACTATGGCTCTGTGTATAGTCCTGTTGGTAAAATCTATTCCTGCAAACCATGCAACGATCATTCCGTACAGGAATGAGAACGAACAATCCTGAACTCCTTCCACATATCCGTCATGCATACTCCGAAAATTATACAGATCTATTGTTTCCTGCTTCAGGCCCTGAGTAAACCAGTCTATAATCATTATGAAGATTATTCCCAAACACACATAAAAAGGGATAAACCTTCTTGCTTTATACCCTTCTATTCTCAACAGATTAACCATTATTCCCTTCCCCCTGTAATGCTTATAAAGTATTCTTCAAGTGACATTTCTTTCTCAGTGAGTTCTGATACAGTTATTCCAGCCTGCATCAGATGCTCTGACAGTTCTGTCATGATCTTTGATCTGCCATATATCTTGACCGTGTCATCGGTTTCAACTTTGTAATTGATACCGGGGAAATACTTTTCGAGGATGGTCACAGTCTCTGGAATGTTGTTGTTCCTGACCAGAATATACTGGCTGCATTTATTCTCGAGCTGTTCGTGTGTCAAAGTCTCGATAATACTGCCCTTATGGATAAAAATGAAATCTGTTGCAAGAAGATAAAGTTCACTCAGGATATGGCTTGACACGAAGATCGTGCAGTCGCTATCCTGATTTATCTTCTTCAGCATGCTTCTCAACGTTACGATGTTCTTCGGATCAAGGCCGTTGATCGGTTCATCAAGGATCAGAAATCTCGGATTGCCTACCATTGCCATGGCAATACCAAGCCTTTGCTTCATTCCCATTGATAACTTCCTGGCTTTTTTCTTTGAGCTGTCAGAAAGCCCGACAAGTTCGATAACTCTGTCAGTTGCAGACTCATCAGGATTGCCCACAAGAAGCCTTTGAAGCTCAACATTTTGTCTGACAGAATATCCCGGATACAGATAAGGACCTTCGATCATCGTTCCGACACTTTTGCGCTTTTGCTCAATTGCTGAAGGATCTGTCTCTCCCATAAACGTCATATCACCTGACGTTGGGAATATCAGACCTGCAAGTATCTTCATCAAAGTACTCTTGCCGGCACCGTTCTCCCCTATAAAACCGTAAATATGGTTTTTCTTTAAGGTAATGCTTACATCATTCAGTGCATACTGATTCTTATATTTCTTTGTAAGATTCCTTGTCTCAAGTATTACATCATCCATCCCGATCATTCCTTTCGTTTTGATGATGTAAGTATAAAAAACGATCTTAAGAGAATTATTCATCAAATCTAAAGAAAAACTAAAGATTGATGATCACCTTAATATACCGGAAACGTATTCCTTACAGTCAGATCTATTCAGGATCTATATGGATTCAAGTCAGACTTCCCCCACATATGTTCCGCCCCAGGTAGCTATGATGAAGGTTTTGTCCTCATTGATCATTGTGAAATCAGAGGTAACATCCTCTCCGAATTCCATGACAAGTTCCATTGTGTTCATATCATATAAACATGCGGACGAGAAACCCATATAGAAAAAAGCATATTTCTCATAAGGTGAAACGTACACATGGAGAACCCTGGAGCGTGATTGACGCAGTTCCGGGGGCAGAAGTATAACCCGTGTCTCTTCAAACGACTTGTCAGTCTCGATAAGTTCAGTGCGGTCGTTTGAAAGGAAATAAATATGATCCTTGCAAATAGATATTCCCGTGGTATGAGCGGGCAATCCATTCGTAAACTTATGTATTGGCCGGTATTCCAAATTATCTGCATCCGCAGGTGAGATAAATGCAAATTTTCCGTTTTTGGGATCCTTATCCTGTGCGAGCTTATAGATCTGCCTGCTGAAGCGGTCATAATACAGATACTCCATAGGTTTATTCTTATCGGTCTCATCTGCTTTCAAACCATCCAGTATCCTGAATTCATTGTTTTCAGTCAGGCTCATCGTGCGTCCATTCCAGTCAAAATCCAGAACGGTCTTACCGTCAACGGCAAAGGTCATCTGATAACCTTCTTTATTTGCCATGTCATTTCTGCAGATCTCTTCTCCCGACTCCATGGATATCAATGCCATCTGACCGCTGGTGTTCTTTGCTGCAAGGATCTTCTTATCCGGAGAGATTGCCTTTTGGGCAACATTGCTGACAGTCCTCGTTTGAAAAACAGGTTTCATAGTATCCAGATCGTAAACGTAAACCCCATTTCTTGTATTTGAATTTGCTAAAAGCTTCTCGTCCTCTGTTACATACAGAGCCATGCCGCCTTTTATTTTTTTGAGTTTACCCATATGACCCCTTCCTTAATTCCTGTCAGAACCGGTGATACTATCCATTTCTGTGTATCCTGAATAATGTAATTCTATAATCACCGGCAGAATATATAAAGCCTTGACTTTACACCACTCAGCCTTATAATTGAGAACGATTCTCAAATTGGTGTTAGAAAGAGGTCTGTTTATTTGAACTCGAAAAACAGAACATCCGCTTCAAATATAATTATCCTCAAAAGGATTACAGCTGCCGTAATGTGCATGATGCTGTTCTTTGTTCTGCTGTTCACAATAAGTTACATAACACTTGAATCAGATCACGACTGCTGCGGCAGAGACTGCCCTGTATGCGAGTGCCTTGAGGCGTGCGGGAATGCTCTTCGTTTATTCCGGTGCGGTTCAGGAGCAGATTCACATAACAGCATTGTTTCCGCACATGCAGTTTTCCTGACTCTTGCCATAGCGTTTGCTGCCCTTGTATTCAACAGGGAAACACCCGTCACCGACAAAATACGCCTGAACATTTGATACATCTCCACAGGCAAAAACACATTCAGGTACTGTCCCATAACTACAAAATGCAGGATCAACCATGCATTCCGGGACAGTAGGTTTCTCATATTGGAGGTGTATATTTTGAGAAAGATATTAGCCATATTTACTGCCATTACAATAATGGCAGGCTGTTTTACAGCGTGCAGCACAGCCCCGTCTTCCAGTGAAGATAAGGCTAAAAACATACAGATAGTAACCACGATCTTCCCTGAATATGACTGGGTGTTGAATATTCTCGGCAATAACCCTGCCGGCGTGGAAGTCACGCTGCTCCTTGATAACGGTGCAGATCTTCACAGTTTTCAGCCCAGTGCATCCGACATCCTGAAGATCTCAACATGCGATGTGTTCGTTTATGTCGGCGGAGAATCAGACGAGTGGGTCGATGACGTTCTTAAGGAAGCAACCAACAAAGACATGATCGCTGTTAACCTAATGGACGCGCTCGGCAATGCCATAAAGGAAGAGGAGATCATTGAAGGCATGGAAGAACATGACCATGAACACGAGCACGGTGATGACGGCCATGACCACGAAGAACATGATCACGATCATCATCACGAAGACGGTGGGATTGAATACGATGAGCACGTATGGCTCTCGCTTAAAAATGCGGCAGTTCTTGTATCAAGCATTGCAGAAGCCATCGGAAAAGCTGAACCTGTCAATGCAGGGATTTACAGCGCAAATGCAGAAACCTACATAGATAAGCTTAATAAGCTTGATAAAGAATATGCAGATATGGTAAGCGGTGCTTCACGGAACGTGCTCCTTTTCGGAGACAGATTCCCATTCAGATATATGGTTGACGATTACAATCTAATATACTATGCGGCATTTACCGGATGTTCTGCTGAATCAGAAGCAAGCTTTGAGACAATCACATATCTTGCAGGAAAGGCCGATGAGAATTCGCTTAACGCTGTCATGACAATCGAAGGAAAAGACCACAAGATTGCCGAGACGATCATAAACAATACCGCATCCAAAGATCAGAAGATACTTACTCTGGATTCAATGCAGACAACAACCATAGTTGATGTTAAGAATGGTACAACTTATATGTCCATTATGGAAAACAATTTTGAAGTGCTCAAGGAAGCACTTAACTGATCAGGCAAAATGCCCGGCATCCGGTATTTACGGGTGCCGGGTTTTCACAAGGATGAAAAAAATGAAAAGAACAATCAGCTTAACTATTTGCATCTGCACGCTGATTCTTGCAGGATGCGGAATTACATATCCGGATGCACGAATAATAAATGAGACCACCGGAGTAAAATCTATTCTTCAATCAGCGATGACTGAAGAAGTAAGTGTCAGCACTTCCCAATCTTCTGGAGAGAGCATTTCAGAACCCGATAAAGCTGCACCTGATTCTGAATCAATTCCTGAAAATTCCGGCAGTTCTGAAGATATTATCAAAAAGGACGTCGATATAGATCTTACTGTGGATAATGCCAATCTGGTTTATGCCGAAGTATTTGCAATGTTATATTCTCCTGAGGAATATATCGGTAAAACCGTAAAGATGAAAGGCCAGTTTACATTCTATTACGATGAGGAAAGAAACCAGTATTACTATGCCTGTATTATCGCGGATGCATTGGCCTGCTGCTCTCAGGGACTCGAATTTATTCCTGCCGGAGAATGTGTCTATCCCGACAATTTTCCACCTGCACTTACCGAGATTTGGGTAACAGGTGAATTCGGTGTTTTCGAGGATGACGGAACAACATATTGCGCATTAAAAGATGCGGTTTATTACTTTTAACCGCACTTTATTCCGTTGATACGTTTAACTGTCAGCTGTTATTTTGGGGTTCCTCAATTCATGCAGAATTTACCGCTATTGTTTACTGCTCCGCAGAAAGAACACTTCCATTCTTCAGGTCTTTGCACTCCGCATTCCGGGCAGAACTTATCCCGGTTGCCTTTTTTTCCGCAAACAGCGCAGTCCCATGAATCAGGATCTGATGGGGCGGTGTTCTGCTGTACAGGCGAATTCACATTCGTAACAGGGGTCTGATTCAGAGGCATCGCATTCATAAAGCCCATCATTCCGAATGCATTGCCAGGATTCGTATGGTAGGGATAATACTTTTTTGTATCTATCTCCTTTATAGATTCAAATACCGATTTTGACGCAATATACTTAAGCAGTTCAAGCGTTTTGTCAGGATCTGTAAATATTCTTTCTTTCATCTTGCCAAATTGAAAGTAGGCTTCCCATTTACCCGGATCCACATAGGCTTCAGCAGGATTCTTGCACAACTCTTTAACCTTTTCCTTTATATCTGGAATAAGGTTATCCGGAACATTGTATTCGTTCTCGTTGATCCCCTCTCTGATAACAACATGTGCTTTGGCATTTAATATCCAGAAATGACTTGTCTCAGTATCGGGAAAGCACGTCCTTATAACAGATGTAGGTGTGTTGTCAGGACCGCAGTAGATCTGATGATATATCGTTTTCAGTTCAAAATCATCCGGCAGAGCGGGATTGGGATAGCAATAGTTTATCAGTCCTCTCTTATCCAAAGGGTTGCCGCACTCATCTTTTAATTCAGTCAGCATCCTGAGCATAAGCTCGTCATCAAAGTCGTAGTATCTGGTCCCCTGACCATCATCTATCTCAATTACCGCTGCAGTGTTTTTTCCGTTATGCTCGGTAATCATCATAGGAAAATGTCCAGGATGACTTCCTGTGGACTTTGATAAGACCTCATCCTTAAACCGTTCTACCCTTTCTTTGGAAACAGCATAATCCTGACCGCAGAATGTCAGAAGGTAAATATCATCCTTGAAATTGTAAAGACGCTGATCAGGATTCTCGGGGGTCCCTCCGCACACAATCATCCTGGCATTGTAATATGCAAGATCTCTGTATCCGATATAGATATTCATGATCCGGTACGCTCCTTTTCCTATAGCATAAAGATTTTTGATTATTCACTTTCCCATTATACAGTAAAGCCGGAAGAAAGCTCTCTTCTCACAATATATCTCCGCAAGTGCCCCTGCAGATAAAACTGTCATTGGAACAGGGAAATGTATTCCACATTTACGAAAATAAGGCATTATAACAATGTTAAACACCAAATAAACTGGCTTTGACCGCGCTATAATTATCCCCATGAAGTTCAAACTTGATATAAAGCGGATAATCGTTTGTTTTCTTGCAGTACTTGGAATGGGGTTCTTTCTCTCATTCCTGATGTTGTGCGGACTTGGCACAGACCCGTGTTCTTTTATGAACAAAGCGATCTCCCTCAGGATAGGCATGCTCTTTGGCACCTGGCAGCTGATAATAAACTCTGTCATGCTCGTTATTGTTATTCTTTGGGACAGATCGAGCCTGGGGTTCGGAACCATCTTCAATATGGTGCTTGTCGGTTATTATGTGGATTTCTTTGACTGGGTCTGGAGCAAGACGATACCGGATCACATCTTTACTGAAAATATAACCAGGTGGCCTATCTTCCTTGCGGCACTGCTGTGCTTTATCTTCAGTGCGGCTGTTTATATCAATTCTGATATGGGAGTAGCTCCTTATGACGCACTGCCAAAGATCATTACACAAAAGGTTGCAGACAGATTCCCCCGGTTCCCCAAAATGCTGATCCGTATGGCCTGGGACTTCTCAGCTATTCTTGCAGGCATTCTTGCAGGAGGGACTCCTGTGGTCGGGATCATATTAATGGCGGTATTCTTAGGTCCTGCCATAAGTCTTGTCGGCAGGCTGTTCTTCAGCAAAAACAATAAGGACTTATAGTGAAGGAAAAGAGGTTGTCACAAAATATTTCAGACAACCTCTTTCTTTTTGAATTCATTGTTTTTTGAAGTCTCAAAACAATTCAGGTCCCTGCCATATATATGTCAAAGAGTATCTTCGGCAGGATGAAAGTCGCGAAAAACAGTATTATCACTGCAATGCTGACCCAGACTGCCACGGTGATCCGTATCCTCTTCTTTGTCTTCTCCCGGTTCACTCTGCCCTTGAGCTGGAGTCCTGCCATGATAGTGTTGATCGAGAAGATACCGCTGGCCAGGATCAACAGAAATTGAGTCAGACTGAAGCTAATATTGAAAATATACATAATGAAATAAACGATCATCGAGGCTATAGACACTATCATCATGCCCTGCCCGCAGATATATACCTTATTCAGGATCTTGGCCTTGTCAGCCTCAGTGTAGTCTGCCACCATTTCCAAGGTTTCTTTTAAATCCTCATCCATTTTCTCACTCTTCCTTTCCCCGCTTATCAGTTCGCGGATGTCAATGTCATAAAAATCTGCCAGTTCTATCATCACACTGATATCCGGCATGGTATTTCCGTTTTCCCATCTTGAGATAGATCTTGATGAGACATTAAACTTGTCGGCCAGTTGTTCCTGTGATAAGTTATGCTCTTTTCTGAGTTCTTTAAGCAAAGCTCCTATCTTGACCTGGTCCATATCTGACCTCCTTTCGGGGAAATCCTATCATCAGCCACGGGCGAAAAACACGACAGAGAGTGAGAGAATGCATGTTTTCGCGACCTGACAGCGGTGTCTGGTATATATTATCACAGCAAAACAGCGGCTTATCCGGCTGTAAACAGGACATCGGAGTCCGGAATGTCCCTGGAACCCATTTTTCTGAATATATCTGTCAACGGCTTACTGCATCTATAACGCCCTGAATGATCTCAGGATTAGGATAACCTTTACCTTCTTTACCCTTGATGCCGTAGAGCATTGCATAAGCAAAATTGTCAGCCATGCATTCCTCAGGGTCGATCACATAATCTGTATTGGTTCCGAAAACATCATCAAAGTTAGATGCCTGTTCCTTAGTGTAATAAGTATCTGAACCGTCAACCGGAACAAGAACAACCATCTTCCAGGGATCTGATGATGAACGGGATTCCTCATAGTCCATTGTTGTAAACCATGCAGCAAAGCAATCAACTTCTTTTCCGTCAATAACAAAGGTTGCATACGAATCGTGATGCTCAACATCAGGATTGCTGAGATAGCGCTCGAGAACACTGGGCGGCAGCTCAAAATCCGAGTCAGCAACCGTGAAATTAATAAGAGAATACATCTGTGCCCTGAATTCAGGATTGCATCTTGTCAGGCAATGGAAAAATTCATGCCATAATAACTCTTCAAAATATTCAGAAAAGCCCGGAATGATGTCCAAAATACTGTATGTTGTAACGATAGTGGAATTAAGATAGATCTGTGTACCGTGAGTGTATCCGCTGTTTCCCATCTCCACAGACATGTCTGACTTAATGAATACTATCTCATCAACTTCAGGAAGCACATAATTATTTCTCGCGAGTGTTCTGGCCATTTTCGCAAGTTTACGGTCTATGAAGTATTTCTCGGTAAGAGTAAAACTCCTGATCTCATTGGATGAAACATCCAATAATTCATCCATTGTCGCGCCGCTCTTTTCAAGCCTGTATTCAATATCATTCCGTGTAAAGTTAGAATAATAATCTGTATTTGAAAGTATAAGTTCTTTTCCTTCCTTTGCTGAAGCAAAGCGGTGCGGGATCTTATGCGCATATATCTCTGTTATACAAACATCAACTGCAAACAGAACCACGATTGATACAGCGATTATAAGAAATAGTCTTCCAACTACCTTTTTCTTACTCTTATTACCCTTGCTCATAAACTATTTCCCCGTATTTATACAATTCTCTTTTCGATTGCCAGTTATTCTACACCTAGACAATTCATTTTCAACCATTGAGCCACACCATCTTCATCATTTGAAAGTGTTATCTCATCAGCTGCATCTGCGGCTTCCTTCACAGCATTGGAAACAGCTATTCCTTTGCCGCACATTTTCAACATCTCCACGTCATTGCTGTCATCTCCGAACGCTGCAAAATCTCCGGTGCTTATCCCGCTTATCTTTGACAGCTCAGATATGGCGGCTGTCTTGCCCGAGCCTTCAGGCAGGAATGAATACCAGTTTTCTCCACGGTAACATTGGAGTCTGCATCCTGTTTGTTCTGATATAGTCCTTGCTATCGTCTCATCCTGCAATTCAGCAACTATCTTGTTAGCCCTGACATTAAGATCAGAAGAGTAATCGTTATATACAGCTTTATGAAGCCTCTCTGATTCAGCAATATGCAGACTGTTCCAGTAAACAGTCTTGCCGTGAGCAACTGTTATTTCAGATCCGGGAACCGCTTTCAGAAGGCTTTTCACGATCAGGTCAGTTTCTTCTTCAGAAAATTCACAGGAATATAAACACTTGTTATCAGAATGGATCAATGTACCATCCGTGGTTATCTCATAGTCAGGCTTTAATAACTCTATGTATTTCTCAGCCCCGATCCAGTATCTTGCAGTAGCTATTGCGAAAAGAACACCTTTACTTCTGCATTCCTGCAATACACGGAGCGTATTCTCCGATATACTGCCGTTCTGTCTTAACAATGTGTGATCAAGATCTGTAAGAATAAGTCTGATCATATTAGGCTGCCTGTTCTCCATTTATATGTTTTCTGCCGGGCCTCCAGACAGGATTAATTATATCCCGATGAATGTAATACTCCAAAATTGCCTTTCCATCCCTGTGCCTCCAAACCCTGAAAAATAAAAAACCACAGGGAAAATGTAAAAAAGTCTTGTTTTCAAGGTACATGATTTATATAATCGCTTTTGTCGGTTATCCGGCAAAGCAATTCATTATATTGGAGGTTCTATTCATGAATAGACAGGAATTAGTTGATGCAATGGCAGCTAAGGCTGGTATTTCCAAGGCAGCAGCGGATGCAGCAGTTAAGGCTTTCATCGAGGTAGTTGGTGATGAGCTCCAGAACGGCGGCAAGGTTTCTCTCGTAGGCTTCGGTTCTTTCGAGACAACAAAGAGAGCTGCTAGAACAGGCCGTAACCCTCAGACAGGCGCTGCTACAAAGATCGCAGCTTGCACAGCTCCTAAGTTCAAGGCTGGTAAGGCTCTTAAGGATCAGGTTAACACAAAGCCTTCCAAGAAGTGCAAGAAGTAATTCTTATCTACTGAATATGGGTTAAAAGAGGGCTGTCCGGTCGGGCAGCCCTTATTTATCATTCATTTTTGCAGCCTGTCTTATCCACCCATTCCCAGATGAGCTCCTCAAGTGTCTGATACAGGCGTTCGGGATCAACAGGCTTTGTAAGATGGGCGTTCATACCCACCTGCAGTGAACGCTGAACATCCTCATCAAAAGCATTGGCTGTCATGGCAATAATCGGGACCATAGCCGCATCAGCCCTGTCAAGTGCACGTATCCTTTCCGTTGCCTCAAGTCCGTCCATCTCAGGCATCCGGATATCCATCAATATTGCGTCATAATGATTCAGTTCGCTCGCTGCAAACTTCTCGAGAGCAATTCTGCCGTTCTCGGCATGATCAATAATAGCGCCCTTTATTCTGAGCAGTTCTTTCATGATCTCCGCATTTATCAATACATCTTCGGCAAGAAGAATGTTCCTGTTAACAAGCTCCACACGCTGTTTCTCCCGGAAGAGCGACATATTGTTTTTGCGCGCGACACGCTCAAATTCACCGATTACGTTTGATGCGAAAAGCGGCTTTGCAAGGAAACTGTCAACACCGATGTGAAGAGCATCGTCCATGATTTCATCCCAATTAAATGATGTGAGTATGATTATCGTTGTTTCCCTGCTGTAAAGCTTTCTTATTTCCTTTGCAACTTCTATGCCGTCCATATCCGGCATCTTCCAGTCAAGGAGCACAAGATTATACGGTTCGTGTTTTGTATGCTGAACCTCGAGCATATGAAGAGCGGTATTCCCGTCCAGACAAGTATCTGCCTTGATGCCGGCTTCATCCAGTACGATCCTCGCGTGCTCAGCAGCAATTTCCTCATCATCAACCACAAGGACACGCATATCATTCGGGTTAATGAAATAATCATTGACACTTTCCTGATCACAGTTCTTGAGGGTAACGATAACTGTAAACTCAGTTCCGCCTCCCTTCTCTGATTCTACGGAGATCGAGCCGTTCATGATCTCAACGATATTCTTAGTTATGGCCATTCCCAGTCCGGTACTGCCATATTTGTTGGTCCTTCCGTTATCTTCCTGCGTAAACGTGTCAAACACCTTCGGAATAAATGATTCATCCATTCCGATTCCAGTATCCTTTATCGTAAATTTCAGTGTTGATTTATCTTCAAATACAGCCGTGCGTTCAACGATCAAAGTCACTTCACCGGGAGCATCCGTGAATTTTATGGCATTGCTCAAAATATTGATCAGCACCTGCTTAAGCTTCATGTCATCGCCGATATAAGAATCCGACACACCACCGAAAACCTTGCATTCATATCTCAGACCTTTATCACTGCACTGGGTCATGACCATAACATTGATCTGTTCCAAAAACGACCTGAAAGAGAAAATCTCATTTCTGAGTACCATCTTTCCTGATTCAATACGGCTCATATCAAGGATATCGTTTATCAGCCCGAGAAGATGTCTGGCACTTCCACCGATCTTTTCAAGGTACTCTCTTGTATCCTGGGCGAGGTCTTCCCTTCTGAGAGCCAGGCTGTCAAGTCCTATAATTGCATTCATAGGGGTTCTGATCTCATGGCTCATGTTTGACAGGAATGAAGTCTTTGCCTTGTTAGCCTCTTCTGCAGCCTTAAGAGCCTCACCCAGAGCGCGGCTTCTTGCCATATCCTCACGCATCTCGGCATCTATGTTCGTCAATCCCAATCCGACAGCGTGAACTATATGGTCGTCCCGGTCCTCCGCGTGCCGCACGGTAACAGACACCTTCATCAAGATCAAGATCAACGTGATAGACGCTCCTGTAGTCTGAGGCAAGCGCGGTTATCATCTTATCCTGCTGCTCCCGCCTGACCTTTTCACTTATCAGCTGTTCTTTTAAATTTTTGCGTTCCTCAAGATCATGTTGTTCGGTTATATCCGCTATGAATACATAGTATATTCCACCGTAGTTATCAGTCTCGGTATAGTGTCCGTAATCATCGACCCAGCGAACAGCACCATCCTTACGGATAATACGGTATTCGACGTGATCCAGATTCTTACCGCTCGTCCTTATCTGATCATTTACCGAATCCGTAACTGCGGCATAATCATCAGGATGGAGCATTCCTTTGAAAGTATTGCCCGTAAGTGCCTTGAAATCTTCAATATTGTCACAGCCAAACAGATTTATGGTTGCATCATTAGCGTAAATAAGCTCTTCATTTCCTTCCGCTTTGTAAATAAAGAACCCGCCCGGCATATGCCGTCCGATCTCTTCGATAATATGCATTGTCTGTTCATTTAATTCGAAATTTTAGCCAAACATGTGGTTTCTCCTGATCAATGCGGATCGTATTATGCTATGAATCTTCCTGGTTGATTGCTGCCGCTCTCATGATTCATTATACAGCAAAGCCCCTGGAGTTATCCTTTCACGGTTAACCTGCAACTTTTATTCTTTTCTCAATGTATATATAGTATAAAAACAGAAACATGTTCATATATGGGAAAATATCTTATGAGGAAAATAATCGCGGTAATAATGGCTGGAAGTATACTTTTCGCTGCTTCAGCATGCGATGCAAAAACAGATCAGTCAAACTATTCCCTTGTGACAGAAGCAACGGAAACCAAGGCCGTGTATGGCTTTGAGGATGAGTCTTCTGATAATTCATCCGAATATACAGTTGCTGATGAAGACAAGGCCCAAAAGGTGATCCGGAGTCCGCACAACAATCTTCTCGGAATCGAAAAAATAGTTCTGTTTGAGAACAGAGCCACCGCTGTTTTCGATAAGAAAACCAATGATAAGACAACGGGATTCCTTAAAGGCGGAAATGCCGGGATCCAGTATCTCTGGTTCAGCTTCAACAACTTAAGTCCGCTGGAGACTGTATACAATGTATCTGAGGATGAAGATAAATACATTCTGGAAGCCTCCTGCGGATATCAGAAATCAGATCTTATCGACCCTGACCGGGAAGTTAAGATCGTCGATCTATTTGTTAAGGGAATGGATGATTCAATATATATCGCCATCTACGGTGATGATCTTGAACTGAATCTTTATAAAGCAAACTACGACACATATACACATTATTTTGATTCAGCAGAAAACAAGTGGAATAAAGTCACTGCGGATATATATAAGCCGGAGGACGATTCGGATACCGGAATATCGGTTTCATATTCGCTTGGTCTTGAGAATCCCTGGTCCGGTGAAGTAACAGATGAAAACAGCGGTATCAAATATGTGATCAGAAACTTTGGACATTATCTTGATGTAGAGATCGAGAATACTACAGAAGAAACAAAGATCATCGGAGGAACGCGATATCTGCAAAGAGTAAAAGACAGTATGCTTATCGATCTGGGAAGAGACGGGCGTGAATTGACGCTTGTGGACAAAAAAGTCAAAGACATGTCAAAGGTTTTGATCTGGGACATTACAAGTGACGATCCTGATATGCCATATAATCTTTCTGAACATCCTGATATTGAATTAAATGAGAACGGGACTGCCAGTATCGGACCAGGTCAGAGGTACTACGTGCAAATACTGGTCCTTGATTTTGATGCCGACAAAGACGGCATGTACCGGATGACATTAGGCGATGTGACTATGGATTTCAAGACCCGCTGGGATATGATCTGGTAACAGGTCACCCGTTACACCCTACAGTTAAAGAGCAGCGCTGATCAGATATTCTCCGGTCAAATTGACTTCTTTTATTGCTTATACGAAAATGTGACAAACTTGTTAGATTTGCGTAAGCAGATGCTAAGGAATGGACCGGCTTGTAATTCTATACTGAGCCCATAGATTATGGAAAGGACAATTGAATTATGAGTCTGCTCGAAGTAAAAAGCATCAGAAAAGTATATAAAACAAGATTCGGCGGTGCCTCTGTGGAAGCACTGAAGAATGTAAGTTTTACAGTCGAGAAGGGTGAGTATGTTGCCATCATGGGCGAGTCCGGATCAGGCAAGACAACTCTTCTGAATATCCTTGCCGCACTTGATAAGGCAACAGAGGGAACCGTAATCCTTGACGGTATGAACCTTACAAAAGTTAAGGACAAGGACGTTGCTATGTTCAGACGGGACAACCTTGGTTATGTTTTCCAGGACTTCAATCTCCTTGATACATTCTCTCTTGAGGACAATATCTACCTTCCGCTGGTTCTCGCAGGCAAAAAACATAACGAGATGAAGGAACGGCTTGATAAGATCGCCTCCACATTGGGAATAGATGATATTTTAAAGAAATATCCTTATGAGGTTTCCGGAGGTCAAAAACAGAGAGCGGCTGTTGCTAGGGCTCTTATAACAAATCCGCGTATAATCCTTGCTGATGAGCCAACCGGCGCGTTGGATTCCAAGTCATCTGATGAACTTTTATCGCTGTTTAAGCAAGTCAACAAAATGGGCCAGACTATCCTTATGGTTACTCACTCCACAAAGGCGGCCTCCAACGCTTCGCGTGTTCTTTTCATTAAGGACGGTGTGATCTTCCATCAGATCTATAAAGGCGAATGCACAGATCAGCAGATGTATCAGAAGATCGGTGATACTTTGAATCTCCTTGCACAGGGAGGTGAAAGATAATGAAAGCCGGTTTCTATCCTAAAATGGCCGTCAGCGGAATGCGCAAGAACGGCCGGCTTTATCTGCCGTATATCGCAGCATGCATCCTTATGGTCTCGGTATTCTACATCATGCACCTGCTCGGATTTTCCGATATGATGACGGGCTTCGAAGGCGCAGGGACCGCAAGAGAGATACTGAAGTACGGAACGATCGTAATGGCTGTTTTCGGAACCATCTTTCTTTTCTATACACAGTCTACTCTCATCAAGGGCAGGCTTAAGGAATTCGGCCTTTACAGCGTGCTCGGAATGAACAGAAGGAATCTTGGAAAGATCATTTTCTTTGAAACAGTTATTACTTGGTTCATATCTGTTGCGGGCGGACTTGCTTCCGGAATCGGCATATCCAAACTGGCAGAACTCGGATTCAGTAAAATGATCGGGCTTGATTCCAGTTACAAGTTCATCGTCAGCGGTGAGTCCATACTCTTCACTGCTATCGTGTACAGTATTATCTTCTTTCTGATCTTCCTTAACGCAACAAGACAGGTAAGATTCTCAAGAACGATCAATCTCATCTATTCTGATAAAACAGGCGAGAAACCTCCGAAAGCAAACTGGTTTGTTGGAATTTTAGGACTTGTTATCCTCCTGACCGGTTATACTATCGCGCTCAAGATCGAACAGCCTCTGTCCGCGCTCATCTGGTTTTTTGTAGCTGTGATCCTTATCATCATCGGCACATACCTTACGCTGATCGCAGGTTCTGTTCTGCTCTGCAGGATACTTCAGAAGAATAAGAAATACTACTACAAGACAAATCATTTCGTATCCGTATCCTCTATGGCATACAGGATGAAGCGAAACGGAGCCGGCCTTGCTTCGATCTGTATCCTGCTTACCATGGTTCTTGTAATAATGTCATCAACCTCCGCTCTCTATATAAACAGGGAAGAAACACTGCAAAACCACTATCCAAGACAGATCAACTGCACCGCAAGCAATGACGGATTCTCAGACAGCTATGGCAAAACAATTGAGAAGATTAAGGAAGGCATAAACACAAAAACACAGGAATATGGTGCGGAGATCGCTGACAGTTATATATATACCACATGCTGTATCAGCGGTTATTTCGAGAATGGCAGAATGCGCCTTGATATTGATCCGTTAACAAATATGACGACCATCGATTACGATAAAGTCATACAGGCATATTTCTTTGATATAGACGATTACAACAGAATGACCGGAAACAATGAGGTCTTATCTTCAGGTGAAATTCTGGCAGGCGTTGAAGGCAATATTGATTTTGGCAATGAACTGGTGATCGGTGACGAGTCATTCAAGGTTGCAAAAAGGATCAACTACAGACAGGGTGACTTCAAACACACACTCGCAAGCACGGTTGTCTCAACTCTTTTCATTATTGTGGATGATCTTGGTGAAGTGGCATCAAAATATAACCATTATGCTGACTATAACGGTAACAAGATGCTTGCATGGGAATGGCATTATTCTTTTGACACCGGACTTGATGAGGATAAGGAGACGGAACTCGGCAAACTGCTCAGTGATTATGTCAGGGATGAACTCTATCCGCAGGAATTCTGGGGAGTCCGCTGCGAGAGCAGGGCTGACCAGCGCAACGATTTCGTCAGGACATTTGGCGGACTCTTCTTCCTGGGCATCCTTCTCAGCGTGATCTTCCTCGTCTCCTGTGTACTTATCATATACTACAAGCAGATTTCGGAAGGCTTCGAAGATCAGTCAAGATTTGGCATCATGCAAAAGGTCGGCATGACCAAAGAAAACATCAGAAAGAGCATCAACTCACAGATGCTTACGGTATTCCTGATTCCGATCCTGTTCGCATGCATCCATCTGACAACGGTTCTTCCTATCATCCACAAGCTCCTCATGCTTTTCGGACATAATAATATGCCGCTGCTCCTTGCATCTGCCGGAATCTGTGTGCTGATCTGCGGTATCTTCTATGCTGCTATCCATAAAGTGACATCAAACGCTTATTACAAGATAGTATCGTAAGGATATCCACACACTGCGCAGCGTTCATCAGGACTGATAGAAATACCCGTAGATTTTCTCAGTCAGATACCGGGCATAGAGCAAACGTCCTGATTCCGTCAGGTGAGCACCGTCTTCAAAGTATTTGAAAGGTTCATCTTTCGAGAAATCAATTGCTTCAGACATATTTACACAAAGGAGATTTTCTTCCTGTGCCACTTTTTCGACAGCGTCAATATAGTCGTTTAATGTTCCACCACCGCAGTCGATCTCTTTGAATGAGACATATTCCCCATCAACGAGTGTCCATCCGTTAAGCGGGGATATCAGGATGATACTCGCATCGGGATTCATCCGGTTAATAGTGGCAACAGCGAGCCTAAGAGCATTCTCAAAGCTGTTCCCCTCACCGGATGCCGGAACACCACCGGATTGATCATTACCGCCAAAAGCCAATATCACATAATCAGCTTCTGTGATGTCATCACGCATTCTTTTGCTGTATTTATCATCGTTGTACAGAAGGATAGAGATAAGACTTCCTTCTTCCAGATAATCTCCTTCAACCCTGGTGGCCATACTGCCAGAGACACTGTTATCTGTCACTTTAAAAGAAGTCATCTCTTCAAGTCTGGAAGCAATACCTGTAGGTCCGGGTTCTATTGCCCATATGCTTGTACCGAAAACAACTACGTTTCCGGTCATTTCCTTATACCGGTTGTCAGTTGTGATATCAGCCGGTCCCGCCTGTGATGTGGTCTGAACAGCCACGCTGCACCCTGTAAGTATCAGCGCCAGAATCAGAAATGGCAGGATTTTCAGGTTCTTGATCATTAGTCTCCCGATAGATATTTGTCCCGATAGGTGGTTCCTTCCTGTGCGCATTCATCCAAAAGGTCAGAGAACTGCTTTGTATAATCATCTTCGCATAAGTTGTACAGCTTTTCAAAATACCGGTTAAACCTGTCTCCGCCTCTCAGTTCGTATCCGCCTATCTCAATTTCATTTTCACCGGAATCATACAGAATGATATATCTGGAAGTTCCGTCGGTCATGTCATCTTCTTTGCCCACATTCATTGTATAAACCTTCTCAGGCGAGAAGACCTTCTTTATCTCACTCATCCTCTCATCTGATAGCTTCTCACGTCCAAGTTCAGTGTTGTAATAAAGCACGATCAATGTTCCGTCGCTTTTCAGGGTGTAGTATAAAGATTCATAGATCCACGGTTGTCTTATCCGCAATGTGAACATTGTATCTTCGCTGAATTGCGGCATATCTTTTTTTGCACACCCGGTCACAAAGAAAGATGCGATCAAAGAAATAACCAAAAGTGGAATGATAATCCTGCTTTTTCTCATGTTCCAATACCTCATATACAGTCAATTACCTTATATACAAGTATTACTGAGTAAATGTTGCACCGGAACCGGAAACTTTTTATACAGCTGGAAAGATCACACTATTCTTCTAACAGTAGCCACAACGTCCAGATTTGCGGTCAGACTTGATTCTACAATGCCCTGATTGGTCGGACAAAAACTTGCGTGAATAAATTCATTGCCGCCTGCATATATTGCCGAGTGATCCACCAAGCCGTCCTGATCGTTATCAAAGCAGATTATATCGCCGGCTTTGATCTCATCAACAGGTATTTCCTCTCCTACTTTAGCCTGTAATTCAGAAGAGTGCGGCAAATGGATTCCATAATAAATATAGTAACAATATGTAACAAATCCGGATGAATCAAATCCTTCAGATGGAGAACTGCCTCCATATGTATAAGAACTGCCGGATAAGCTCCTTACATAGGAAACAAAGTCACTGTCTCCCTCTATCTCTGAAGAACTCTCATGTTCAGGTACAGGTGTAGCAGTAACCTCAGGTTCACCGTTATCCGGGGCTGTTCCCAGAATACGCTTGACCATTAACACGTCACTTGCAGAAGAAAGATCAGACTCAATAACACATCCTGCAGAAGGCAGTGCATCAACATAAATGCCATTGCCTGCATATATAGCACAATGGTCCGCTGTACCGTCATGCTCAGCCTTGTCAAAGAAGATAATATCTCCAACACTGATATCATCTATAGAAACTTCATAACCGCTGTTCCTTGCCATCTGGTCACAGCCGTGCGGGAGACTGATATCATAATAAGAACGGTAGAAATACACAACCAGTCCGGAGCTGTCAAATCCTGAAGAAGGAGCATCCCCCGCGAATGTAAATGCCGTTCCGGTAAAGCTCCTGATATACGAGGCAAAATCGGCGGGGGTGTCTTCAGACAAAGAACTTCCGGAATCAGTATCCTGTTCTGAAGGTTCCGTTGCTTCAGTCTCCCCGGCAGCAGTAGTATCTTCAGGTTCTTCATCTTCAATTATTCCATTGCTTTCAGGAATGGTTTCTTTACTGACAACCGGTGACGGTTCAGAATGCGCTGGCGCCGGAGAAGGCTCTGCTGCCAAAATCAGTGTTTCTTCTGTATCATGGTCAGCTATGTCTTTTTTAGCAGTTTTTACCGAATACTTCTGATCATCAGTACTCTTCTGGGAATTAAGTCCGCATGCAGCTGCAACAAACAGCAGCATAACCGAGATCAGCAATGCCGTGATCTTAGTGCCTTTTTTATAGTTGATAATATTTTTCACTCTGTTGGTAACCTCCATATTGCTGAAATTCACTTTGCTGAATCCCAGTGGAGTTACCAGATATCTTTTGTTGCTTTTCCTGGCATAGGATACAATAGACATCGTATATGCCTTCTTCATTTCCGGATTCATTCCGGAGACAGAAGCCTCATCACAGCTCATCTCTATATCCTGCTCGAAAAGTGCGTATCCAAGCCATACCAGAGGATTGAACCAATGCACTGCAACAATTATCATTCCGGCGATCTTGCTGAGCCAGTCACCATGCTTAATATGTGTTCTCTCATGCATCAGGATATATTCTCTCTCGTCATTTTCGAGAACGTCAGGCAAATAAATCCTTGGCACAAATAAGCCAAACACAAACGGCGCTTTCACTTTCCCGGATTCATACACATTTCCGCAGACTTTTGAAGCACCATTAAGTTTATTCTTAAGCATTACAAAACGGAATGAACAATAAGCCATTATGCTCATCGTTCCGGCTAACCAGACCACTGCAAGTACCGTCTTGATATCCGGTAATTTCTTGACATTTGTATCCGCGGTCATTTCAGACCATTTGCTCTCTGTTAACAGGTAAGTATTATTATCAATCCCGTCAATAGAGGCTTCATACTTCACCGTATCATAAGTGACATCCGTTCCAGCCGGGCTGTAATCAATGGCGATATTGTCAGGTATCATAGCTTCACTGACTTGTGCGGCAGGATCTTCTGTCAGCGCCTGTGAGGGAAGAAGATTAAAAATACTGAAAGAAGACTCGATGCTTACGGGCACGATCAGTCTGACCGCTACCACAGCCCACAGAATCATAATGAATCTCTTGGATCTTTTGCGCAGGAAAAACCGGAACAGTATAGTGATCAGGATCACTATACTTCCCGTAAAGGACATTTCCAGCACTTTCCAAAACAGATCACTCATTGATTATCTCCCATATGTTCCTTAATGAGCTTGATCAACGCGTCTGCATCTTCGTCGTTAAGAGTCTTATTGTTTCCCAAAAATGCAGCCACAAACTTCGGGAGCGATCCTGAGAAACTGTCTTCAACTATCTGATTGCTTTCAGATATCAGAACATCTTCTTTGGAAATAAGAACACTGACTATAGTGTCTTCGTTCTTAACAAAACCTTTAATGATCAGTTTGCGCAGAACTGTATATGTGGTTGATTTATTCCAATTAAGATCATTAGCCGCAAGTTTGACCAGCCTGCCTGACTCAAGCGGTGCCTCACGCCATATAATCTCCATTAGTCTTTTCTCAGCTTCAAATAATATCAGTTCTTCCATTCCGGTCTACCTCAACAAGCATTGGTCTATCACAATAAACCCGCTATCAGTTTATTGCAGTAAACCAAGAATGTCAAGCCTGTAATACATTTGCCTTATTTCTGCCTGAAAGACTAACAAGAAGAATAACAATTGCGTATCCCGCAATAGCAATAACAGAAGCTTCCGCTCCGAACACACCTCCTGTCAGTGCAACTGACTTTGAATCGATCACATATGTCAGGAGCGAGACATCCGAAGATGCGGAGGATATTGTGAATAAGCCTCCGGCCATAACAAGATTCCAGATAGAATGAACGATGGCGCTGTTCCAGACTGATCCGGTCTTAAGAGCGATGACCGAGAACATAATGCCGGCAAGAGTTCCGGCAGCCATAAGCTGAATGCCGTCAACAACCGAGCAATCCTCCAGTCCAATAAGATGAACGAGCCCGAAAAGCACAGAAGGAAGGATCACAGCAACTGCCGTATTCCATCTTTTCCTCAGAAGATTCATAAGCACTCCTCTGAACAGAACTTCCTCAACGACAGCGGCACCGACCGCATTATAGAAAATGCATTCACCAAGAACACCAAGTGTTTTCTGCATTTCCATCTCACCGAATACAATATTCCCTTTTATCAGGAGAAGATAAGCTCCGCATACGGCCAACGGCATGACAACTGCGAGGATTACAAAAGGAAGTTTCAGCGAGAACTTAGGCATAAAGAGTTCTTCTTTTTTGAACTTGAATCCTTTTCCGTAAACAAGTTTTACCAGGACAATGCCCAGCACTGCATATGTGATGCCATAAATGGCGACAGATACTATCTCCGGTATTACCTTGATGTTTAGAAGACCCATGCAAAGCAACATAGCAGGTATATCGGCAGCAAACTTGAGGACGATGGCAAGGACCGCACCCAAGATCGCTTTTTTTGTGCTGACCGGTGTCCCCTTCTCATTACCGGGCATTCTGTCCTTGACCCGGTTCTTACCCTGAATTCTTTCTGCAATTGTCATAACTTTCACCTCCGGTGTTTTTGATGGCCTGAGCATACCAACCTATGCCTTAACATCACCACCAACTACGCCTTGAGATTTGTCAACTGACGGTTGCATCCTTGATTTTATTGGGTTTTGGGGTCAGTTTCTCTTGAGTTTTATAGGTAACAGATAGATGAGAAATACCATGAGCGCCCATATTCATGTATATACAATATAAGGGATTATTTGAGCAAAATCAGTCTTTCTTCTTTACGTCTTTAATGCTTCCGTCAGGATACTTTATCTTCATGCTGTCAAGCTGGGAGGACAAATTACCTACAACCAATGCACGGTACTCGTTACGGAGTTCTGCCTGTTCCCTCTTTTCTTCTTCGCTAAGTCCCGTTGTTTTTGATTTCCTGCTCAGTTCATTTATACGTTTAATCAATTGATCAAATTTCAAAACAGTTTCCTCTTTCAGCTAAATTTTCGAGTATTATACTACAGTCGAAAATGTATCCTCTCTATGTACTCCCCTATAGTCTCTTTTACATGTTCAGGCTTGTCCTTCATACCACGATGCACCCACAAGGAAAAATATAACTGCAGATTAATTTGATTAGCAAACCATTTTCGGAGTATCATAAAAGACAACTTATGGAACAGGAAATGTAAAAATGCACCCGGCAATCAGAAAAATTATTTGTATAAGCAGCATATTTGCAACAGTGTTATCTTCAGGATGCTCTCTGTCAGAGAGGCAGGATAAGAAGGTTGCTGAAAGATATATCACAAGCCACTACGGAAACAATTACGTTATTACAGGATATAAGGCAAAGCATAATTCTGACAGCGGACTCATTCCGGCTAAGATAAATGTCAGCCAGAATGACATTGAATATACACTCGATATTCAGGACGGAACAGTCACCGGGGACAATTACAGCAACAAATTCGCAGGACAGCTTTCACTCAATCTTATTATGGACAAAATGAATTCTAACGGCACACTGCCGGATCTGACAGAACGTGATGTAGTGATAACAGGGGATTTCTTCACTACACAGGATTATCAGGGTTTGAGTGTGGATCTGGATTATTCCGGGGCTCGGGACTTCAATGATATTACAAAGGCTGTCGCAGAGACCGGCAATGTTTATACTGTATATTTTTATATCCGGATTGACGGGTTCAAGAATATGGAGTCAGAGGAATGGATATATGATTTCTATCTTGCCTGTCAGGACGAACTGGATACATATATGATTACCATTATTGGTTCCGGAAACGGAGAGATAGTATTTAACAAGAGTTTCGTTCAAACTGTTCCTCCCAAAAAAGAGAACATCACAAGAGAAGAATGGGACAAACTGATGGCGGGTTAACCTTTAGTTCATCTCACTTTTTCAACCGTTCAAGTTCCTTTAACGTCAGTCCCCTGACCAGAATGGAATCCTGATTACTGTCTAGAATATACCGTTCAATTCCCGATAACGTTTGGAAATAATCACCGTCACCGATTATTTCACCATCTGTCAGGCTTACAAAAGCCATCTTCCAATTTGAAACAGTATTACCTTCGAGTGAAAAACGTTTTTGCGGTTCTTTGGGCAATACGGTTCTTGTTGCTTCTGTCAACGCCAATGCGCCGAAAGTTACCTGTTCAGAATCACTATAGAACTTCGGTTCTGCTTTATAGGCCCACTCCCAGTCTTCTGAAGTATATCCTCCCGCAGCCTCTTCAATGGTTTCCGCTTTGCCTGACATGATCAGTTTCCTTGCCTGTTTTGCTGCCATACTGCCGTGGCACGACAACGGGATAGCAGACTCGGCCTCGGCGATCTTGCGGTTGTCCAAATTAATTCTTTCCCGGCATCTGTCAGCTTCACTAATACCAATAATGTTTACTGCCTTCACCAGTTCTTTATTCTTTTTGCTCCTTGCCCTGTTTATCAGAACATGCTCGATCTTGGCCGCAGCAAAAGCTAACACAGCACAGCCTGCAAAAATAGCAACAGTTACCGGGAGTTCACTCTTATATGACAAATTGGATGATATAACCATTCGTATTATCATACCCAGAACAGCAAATACGATTATAAAAGTCACAAGAAGTTTGCCGAAAGGATATTCCTCAAACGCGGCATCCCTGACTATGCTTCTGCTCCCGTCATCTATCTTGCTGAGACGCTCCTCCGTCTCAGATCTCTCTTTCAGCGCATTGATATACTTGTTCAGGATATCCAGCGATTCTGTTTTATTCATAAAGTCCCTGTCCCCTTAACTGATGATCCTATGAACCATTATACTGTATAGTCAACATAGATCTGACATCCTGCATTGCCACACTCAGCAGGAACAGCGATCACATACTTTCCCGGGACCAGATATCCGTAAACACCAAGACAATAGTCTTTTGTTGTCGTACTTCGTTTTAAGACCATATTCTGACACAGCGACGTGCCGGCACCTATCGTATAATGAATCCTGTTAGAGTCACGGGGTATGGAATAAAGTCTCCCTTTTACTCGCAGATCCAATTCGCAATAATCGGAATAATTCCAGTCTTTATCACTCCAGTTCTCAAACTCGATGGTTACCCAGTCGTACCCGTTCTTCTCATATCTGTTAATGACTTTTCCCTTGATATCCGCTGCGGTCTTTGAATCCTCATCATCGGACGGAACAAGAAAATCTGTATCCCATTTATTGTTTGCCATAGCGAGCGGCCGGAAAGTTCCAATCCATTTCATAAGATCTTCATTCTCATATTCCGATATCTCGAAAAGTTCTTCCGCTTTGGTAATAGGAGAAAAATCCATCTCACATTTATATACATCTCCGGAATCATTTATCAGGTATCCGTTAGTCCATACTATTCTTCTTGTATAAACATCATCATTTACGCTAAACATTAATGGCTGAACAGAAAACGAATAGACCGGATATGTGATCTTGTCAGATGTGAAATCATCAGCCAGGCTGCCTTTGCGTGAAGCGGTCTTTCTTACCAGCTTTTTCATTTCTTCAATATCATTATAATATTGGTCTTTTTCATGAAACTTAATATGACTTCTGTACCTTGTAACAGCCGCGCCATCAAAGCAGTATAAATCTACTGACAAACCGCGTTTTTCTTCTTCGGTATAATCAACAATATCAGCAAGTTCTTTTACCTGTTGTTCTTTGACCGGTTTCTTCAGTACAGACGGAAAACTGCATGCTGCAAGTGAAATAAATGCACTTGCAGCTATCAATACAGACACGATCTTTCTGAACATAATAAATCCCCTTTATATGCAGAGCGATCATTTTACCAGTTGAATTCCTACTACCATAAAAAGATTAGCATGCTAAATCCATATTCAACAAGGGACAAACTCTAACGGATATACTGTCAAAACTTATGATATTGAATACTGCCGCGGAAACTGTGCCGGCATCATAAAGTTTCTTTTTATCTCAGTCTGTACCTGCCATGATATTCACTTCTGGCTTTGCATGACACTTCTGCAACAAATGAATATTTAGCGTTGGAATAGCCGTTCGGCTGGCCATTGGGCATCCGCTCAAGTTTGCCGGTACTGATGTCATTTAATATTTTCTCTTTCAGATTACTGTATTCGGCAGCAACATCGGGATTATCCAACAGATAATCTCTGAAATACAATGTTATATGACGTGTTTCTTTCTGAACTCATGAACCATTATATAATACGGCGGTCATCTGCATTTCAGTTTAACTATAAAAGCTTTAGTATATCCGGGGTAAGTATTTGATAACGAGACAGAACCGCCATGACATTCAATGATCCTTTTTGTGACCGCAAGACCGAGACCGGTGCCTCCTCCTGTTGTTCTGGCGGTATTCTCCGTTACAAAGGGCTCAAAAATATCCATGCCCTGCGGGATATCATTGCCGTTATCCGCCAATGTAATAACACACCTATCACCGTCACGTTCCATGCGGACGTATAATGAAGTTCCTTCCGGATTATGTTTATAGGTATTGACTATAAGGTTTGTGAGGGCGCGTGTGATGTCACGTCTGTCAGCACTGATGACAACCGGGGAATCCGGAATATGGACATCGACATCAATGCCGTGTTCCTCAAGATCACAGTAGTTATCTGCAATTATTCCGCGCATCAATTCCGCAGCATCAAACTCCGTAATATCCGGTTTGTATTCAGCTGTACCAAGCTGTGAATACTCGAACAGAAGATCCACCATATCGTTCATTCTTGAACTCTTTTGGGAAATGATGCCGTATATCTCTTTCTTCTCTTCTTCAGGAATCTTATCTTCGGCAAGTGCTTTTGCAAACCCCTGAACAGAAGTCAGCGGTGTTTTCAGATCATGCGCAACAGCTGCATACATCAGGTTGTTCTCGCGAACCTGGCGTTCGCTCTCGATCCTGACAGCTTTCTTAACCACCAGATAGAAAACTATTCCGCCGGAAACATAGACCGCTATATCCAACAGTAATGCCAAAGGAACTATTGTAAACAAAAGTCTGTCATCAGATAAAAAAACTGGTTCCAGTTTCTCTATCAGAAAGTCGAGCATGGAACTTAACAGGCTCGTGACAACAGTTATTACAAGGAAAGTAACAACCACTTTGCGTCTAAGCTTCGCCATGCCTGTTTTATTCTTCATAGCGGTAACCCAGTCCTCGTATGGTCTTGATATGATCACTGCCGATCTTATCGCGCAGACGGCTTATGATCACGCGGATAGTATTGTCATCTACAACATCCGTGCCGCACCAGGCATATTCATAGATCTGTTCCTTGGTAAAAACACGGCGTGGGCTTCTCATCAACAACTCCAGAACTTTAAATTCATTTTTGGTAAGGACGACAGACACGCCGTCTTTTATTACCGTGCATTCGGCAAGATTAAGTGTAACACCGCCTGCTGTAATAACATCAACTTTGGCAACAGGATCTGTTGCTGTCTGGCGTCTTAACTGTGCCCTGACCTTGGCCTGAACCTCCAAAGGTTCAAAGGGCTTGGTAATATAATCATCCGCACCCATATCGATCCCTATGATCCTGTCAGAGAGCGTTACCTTTGCAGAGATGACTATTACCGGTATGTACCTGTCTCTTTCACGGATCTTGCTTATCAACTGGTAACCATCGATCTTCGGCATCATGATATCCACAATAGCCAGATCAACATGTTCAGTGTTCAGAACAGCAAGGGCCTGCGCGCCATCGTTTGCTTCAAGAACGTTATAGTCTTTAAGATAGATTTTAAGAAGCCTGATTATTTCTTTCTCATCATCTGCTATAAGGATATTCGGCATACCAGGACCCCCGCATTTTTTCTGATTATACTATTTATTTTAATTCTTCTTTTCGAAAACGGATAAAGCTGACTGCCGCCACAAGAACTGTAAACATTACACATACAGAGAAGGCAAGTGCCAGATTCCCGTTGCTCACATCACCCAGGAGCATCATGGTCTGTCCGGGAGGCGTTAATCTGATTATATTCAATGCCCATTCCTTTGTTGCAAGGATCTGAGATCCGATATTTGTTCCCAGCATTACAACCATATTGATAATGATCGCAAGTCCGGACTTCTTGATAAACATTGAGACAGCAAAGCAGGTCAGGAAATATGATATCTCGGCAAAAACAAAGATGAGTGCTCTGACAATTACATTGCGGATGAAGCTTCCGTCATCTATCTCCGTCCCGAATACAGCAAAACCGATTGCTGAAGGCAATAGAACTGAACTTGCAAAATAGATCAATACTGTTGTTACATAAGACAGAAATTTTGCAGAAAGGACTTTGCTTCTACTGTTGCCGGCCATAACTGCCGCCTGGATCTTTCTGTCTTCAAAAGATCCTGTTACATGGAGTCCTGCAAAGATACCTATAAAGAACATCGCCAGAGAACTGAAGTCGTTGCAGTTTCCCAAAAACATATCATATCCTGTTATTCCGCCTTCTATGAAATCGCTTATATGGAACAATGTCCCGATAAGAAGCAATGCTATACCTATACTCCAAAAGACCTTTGACTTAAATGTCTGTTTCATTTCCCATTTATACAGATTCATATTATCTTCTCCCCAAAAGCTCAATGTAATGATCCTCAAGTGATTTCTCGTATCTTGTTATCTGCGTAAGGAAGATCCCCGCATCAAACATGATCCTTGCCACTTCCTTCTGCTCCACATCATCATGGATCCTGATTTGGAAACCGTCTGTCTCAACATCTCTAAGGCCGCATCCTTCAAGAACCTTTATGGCTTTGGAAGTCTGTTCCGTCTCGATAACAATATAAGACGAACATTTCTTATCAAGTTCCTCTTTGGATATCACTTCGATGATCTCACCGTGCGAAATGATAATGTAATCGGTAACAAGCTGATAAAGTTCTGACAGGATATGACTTGATACCACGATCGTTATCCCGTCCTCAAAGCATAATGACCTCAAAACTTCTCTCACAGCCACCATTCCCATAGGATCGAGTCCGTTAACCGGTTCATCCAATATCAGGAGTTCCGGATCATTGATGAGGGCAATTGCAATGCCAAGCCGCTGACGCATACCGAGCGAGAAGTCTTTAACCTTCTTATTCTTAACATCTCCAAGACCTACTCTCTCCAATAGCTTTCTGATCTTTACCTCATCATCTTTACCATATAATAGCTGCTGCATTTTCAGATTGTCTGCCGCAGTATCGTTCATGGAAAGAATCGGGCTCTCGACAAGACATCCCATTTTCCGTCTTCCGTTCAGAATACCTGTTTTGTCACCCGCACCGAAAAGTTCAATGCCTCCCCTATCTGCTTCGCTCAGTCCGGTTATGGTTCTGATAGCCGTTGTTTTACCGGCGCCGTTCTCACCAATAAATCCATAGATCCTGCCTCTTTCCACACTAAAACTTACATCTTTGAGGACTGTTTTGGTTCCATACTTTTTTGTAAGGCCGGACACTTTAAGTATCGTGTTCATCTGATCATCTCCTTTGCTTATGCTTTGATAACGAGATGATACTTTCTGAACATTAACTTACCGCACGGGAAACATTAACCGAACATTAAATTCCGGAAGGACTACGGAATACGGACAATCAATAATGAGCCGAATACCTTCCTATTGTATTGCCGATCTCAAACGTGCTGCCACTTCTTCAGATACTTCCTTACTGCCCTCGGGATATATCCAGTCATAGCCATCGTCAGGAAATCTCGGAAAAACATGGAAATGGAAATGGCCGAATTCACAGTTAGCACCACCGTTCTGCATGACGCCGTAACCTTTTGCATTGTAGATTACATCATACGCTTTTATAATTTTCCGTGCTGTATCAGCAATCTCCAGCAAATACTCATCGGGCAGCTCCACCAATGTATCCGTATGAAGTTTTGGAATGATGAGGACATGTCCCTCATTGGCGGGGTTGATATCAAGAAATGCGGTTATCCTGCCGGTCTCATATACTATATGAGCATTCATCTTGTGTTCCGCTATATCACAAAACAGGCACATAATATTCTCCTTTTGATCAGTACTATTCTCTCAATGATCATTTCCGTGGAATCTTCACCGGCGGTCACTTGCCTTCGCGCTGATCCCGAAAAAGCTTTATCTGCAATACCGGCACCGAACCTATATCCACAACCTTGTAATCATTAAGTCTTTTTCCCGGTCTCCAGATAAAATGCGGAATGTTGATCATCTCCACTGCGTTTCTGCTGATATCCGCCGCATCAAGCAACCCTATCAGTTCAGAATAACATTTTTGGATATCGGCAATGGCATCATACCTTTGCTGTGCGTTATCCACGCTCACTCTGAGAAGATAAGGATCATTGTTGTTTCTGTCTATCGAAAACATATTCATAAAGCCATGGTATGTATAAAAATAATATCTGTTCGATTCCGCATACACATCAAGATCCGAAGTACCCAAAAACAAAAGCGTTTCCCTGTTAATATCATCCGTTCCGTCTGAACCGAAGAGATCGGCCATACCGCCCTGTGCAGGAGCCGCTATCTTCAACTTATCCCATTGCTTGTCTGCCCAATCATCCGGCCAGTCAAAACACACATCTTTAGTCCCCATAAAAACTGTCTCATGTATCTTCGACTTTGACGAAGGCATCCTTACTGCACTCAGCATAAAGCACCCGCTGAACGCATACGGACCTATCTCTTCAATGGAATAAGGCAAATTCACTGACTTAAGCCCGGTGCATTCTGAAAACGCATAACTGCCTATCTTCTTCAAAGAGTCCGGTAAATCGATCTTACCGAGATTATCACAACCCGAGAATGCATTGGCCTCTATTTCCTTTACGTTATCAGACAGACGGACCTCCATTATTCCCCTGCAGTCCTCAAAAGCCTTACTTCCAATTACAGTTACATTATCCGGAATAACAACGCTTGGAGAAGCGCCATTGTATTTTCTCAGCACATTGTCTTCCACTCTGAATTCTTCGTATGCGGGGCTGTTTACGCTATTTGCTTTTGTATTTGAAAGCAGCTTTATGTAATTCTCTACAATAGCATCCTTAACAACAAAAGGCTTGCCGCAGCAGCTGCATATTGCAGCACTCTCAGCTGAATCTATCCGTATCTCGGCTTCACACGAAGGACACTCTAATGGAATAACCGGCATATAACCTCACATTGAACGGTTTTCTATTATTCTATATAAAAATGGTCACGGAATAAATTCCTGTTGGATTATTTTTCGCGGTAAATACCAATCCAATCCGGTATTGGTGGTGATATTATTATTTTATGGAATACGAGAATAGACATAAGAAAGCCTTTTTTATACAGACCATGATAATCCTGGGGATATCGCTTACGGCTCTGACTGCAGCGCTTCTTACAGGAATGCTTACGATGGCCGCGGTATTCGCAGTTACTTTACTGTTCGGATTACTGAAAATCAGATCGCTGAACCGCCCCAGAGATGTGTACAGGGGAACGGGAAGTTTTGTTACAGCTATTATCCTGTCATTGATCATCTGTTCAATTACCTCTCCGGTAATCTCGTGTTTTAAGATCCAGTACCCTTTTGTTTACAGGTCAAAAGCAACTTATCTTACAGAAAACTTTATCGATAAGATCCCTAAGGGTGCTTCAGGATATTATTTCGAGAGCATGCCCACCATTCTTCAGGGAGACGGGTTCTATAGACTGCAGTTCCGGGCAAATATGGAAGATATTGAAGAACTCAGGAAAAAATGCGAAGCTGATGCCATCTCTTCATTCAGGGTTTCTGAGCCTGATCCGGAAACGGATAATATCCGTATCTACTATTCGCATTTGTTCAGTGACCATCCTGAAGGAACGGTATATGTTTTTTCTTATCAGCCAGGCAATCATGCCTGCTTTATGTTCATTCTGATAGATGGTGATTTCGTCTATTGCTGCAGGCAATAAGTCAATCTGTTATACCCAGCAGCTGGTCGGCCAGCAGAACTGTATCCTCCTGACTCCTGTTCTCATCCCTGTAGATTATCTTGAAACCTGAGTTCTCGAGTCTGTCGTAACTTTCTTTTGAACATATCCTTGTGAGTATCTCGCGGTAATTATCAAGCGCCGCCTGCGGATCAGGTTCTTCCAGCATCAACTTATACAGAAACTGTTTCTCCGGATCCGGACGGTCAAAGAAGCGGTGGATGCTTATCTCAGGATCAGACAGCAATACCAGTACATGTTCAGTGTCAGAAATCTTATGAAGAGTATCTATACATATATTTGTATCCACAAATATCTTCTTGTTCTTCACCTCAGGCTTCTGAAGCAGCTCTTCAAGGATCTGAAGCTCAACTGTCTCGCATTCCTTTTTCACATTGTTTACCCAGGTTACATACTCATCAGGTGTTCTGCGGATAAACTCATGCCAATCCTGAAGATCACGTGTGTAGGTCAGGTTTGGAAAATCTTTGCTGTCAAGTTCAGGCAGTTTCTCATCATGATAGTTCTCTTCAAGAGCTATCCCGTTATGTTTCTTAGCAAGATTTTTTACAATAGTAGATTTGCCCGCATAGGATGTTCCTATCACGAAATACACATTTTTCAGATCCATACTTTTCCCTAAAAACAATCTAATAGTTACTAAACCGGTATATAAAGATCAAAATCCCAGTGAATCATTAACCAGTATTACGTGGATCCTGCCCTCATGCCTGGAATACCTTGTCATAAGGAACTGGCAGCAAATCGTATCAGGCGATTTGCAGTCCATACACGAACCTGTCTTCGAACAGGGCGTATTAAGCCCGAATCTCTGGGCATTGATCGGAGCAGCCACGTTGCGGGCTCTCTTCATGGCACCGTCAACATCACTGCAGACCTTATTCATTCCGACTATGAACAGAACCTTTTTGGGTCCCTGTGCGATCGCGGATACTCTGTTGGAGTTTCCATCGATGTTAATAAGAATACCGTCTTCAGTTATTGCATTGCAGCTTGAGAGGAAGAAATCCGCATCGTAAGCAGCGAGCATGGCTGCACGCTTGTCTTCTGCTTCATCTCTGTCCAGGAAGTTGTAATTTCCCTCCTTAAGCGCATCAACAAGGCCTATCTCATGCACGCTCATTCCGCCGCCCATTGTAACCACTGATCCCTCCGGGATCAATTCGAGAGCGATCTTTTTTGCTTCTTCTGCAGAAGAAGCATAGTAACCGCTCATATTACGGGAATTCAGACCCTTTATTACTTTCTGAGCCAACAGTTCATTGCGTTTTGTAATATTCGCGTTCATTAAGTTCTCCTCCTCTATAACATTACTCATGGATTGATCTTACTCCATATCCCGGCCGGTTATTTTGATATGTCAATAAATCTGCGTCTTTTCCATTTCTGTGATATGGACCTGAATACAGGCCGCGTTATGCCATATTATTCCGGATCATCTTTCGATTTGAAATGCAACTCAAACAGGATAATTATACATCAAAGCAGCAATGCCCAAAAAGCGGAGGATACACACTTTAAACAGGCAAACCGTTAATTGCAAAATAGATAATCATCGATATAAGATCTATCGTAAGTAATGCGCCCAAACCAATAAGCACCCACTTAAGAATGGTTTTTGCCCGCGTCCCGTTCTCTTTGGTAAGGACTTTCTGATCGATCACATCGGCCATGGTCTTGTGATCGGGAGTCTGGACCGGTTCAATTCCCTTAAGCAGATAATCAGTAGTTACTTCAAAGATATCGCTCATGATCACAACTTTCTCAAGATCAGGAGTAGCCTGTTCGCTTTCCCACTTTGAGACTGCCTGACGGGATACACCGACAGCGTCTGCCAGTTCCTCCTGAGACATGCCTTTTTGTTTTCTGAGACTTTGAATCCTATCAGCTATTGTCATTTTGTTTTGCCTCCAAGGTTTAATGGCTTGAGGATATTCTATTTACCCTTTACAAAGCCACCAACCGCACCTTGAACTTTGTCAACCTGCGGTTGCAAACCCTGTAATATCAATACTTATCATACATTGTGCAATGTTCGGACAGACCACATCCCCAGCAGCTTGATCTTCTTCCTGTCTTGGCTCTTTCGCAGTTCGGACTGTCCATGTAATTCTTTTTGGTATTTTCCGATATCCCGTTACCCAAAGCTACTCCGACAGCAGTCCTCAAGATGCCGCTGAGGATCCCGCCACCGGATCCCCGGTCGTCCTGATAATCATCGGGACCTTGTATATAAGGGTTATATATTTCAGCAGGACAACCGCAGGACGGACATGCCGCAGCATGTTCCGAGATCCAGGAGCCACAATCCGGACACTGTATCAATCCCATAACAACACCTCCAGCTGATTATTGGTTTCCCGGGTTCAAAACCATATTCATAGATATATAGTACAGGTTTAATGTTTTAATAGTGTTGTGAAAATGTTAATCCCACGAAAATGCACATAAAGAATACACATCCGCATATTATCATTACCTCATCAAGATATTAAGGAGATTACGGAAATGAAAAATATGAAAATTAAAGCATGGGGCTGTGTCGGAATCATGATGCTGGGTGTACTTATCGGACTGTCATCAATAGCATTCCTCGGCAACGATGTAATGATAGTTCTTATCTGGATTTTGGCCATTATATGTTTCCTGACCGGAATGATACTGCATTTCGTTCTTATAAGATGCCCTCATTGCGGTTCATATCTCGGAAGACTATATGGTCCAAAGTGCTCCTTCTGCGGCAGGGATTACAACAAGACAGAGTGACTGAATGCCTCAGAGGCTGCCGGAACCATTCCTGGCAGCCTCTTTTGTTATAATACGTTTTATAACACCCGCAAAGGAAGTTGAAGATCAAAAATGAAGATGAAGAAGTTTTTGGCAGGACTCCTGCTGCTATCTGTAACTGCAACAAGCGCCTGCACGGCATTGCCACTGGAAGCCGGAAATAACGGTGATACAAATATTTCCGGAGAACAGAACACCGCAGCCCGTCTTGCGGATTATTCTTCAATGTCACCTGAGGAAATCTGCAATTCTCTGACATTGGAACAGAAGGCTTCACAGATGATCCAGCCGACAATCTATAATGTTAATCCCTCCGAGATGAAAAACACTGACTACGGTTCGATCCTGTCAAGAAATGATACCTTTCCGATGCCGTCAGCGGAAGAATGGAAGAATATCGTGGACAGTTATCAGAAATATGCCATTCAGTCAGATGCATCTGTCCCGTACTTTTACGGAAATGATAGTCTTCATGGCGTAAATTTCGCATCAGGATGCGTTATATTCCCTCACAATATCAATATCGGTGCGGCTCATGATGCGGCACTTACTGAGGAATACGGAAAACTAGCGGGAAGCGATATCATGCATACCGGCATGATACTGAACTTCTCACCCTGTGTAGCTACAGCAAACGATCCCAGATGGGGAAGAACTTATGAGTCTTATTCTTCTGACAGCAAGATCGTAACGGAAATGGCAGTTGCCTATACCAAAGGACTTCTTTCTGAAGGGATCCTGGTATGCCCCAAGCACTTCTTCGGTGACGGTATGACTGCTTATGGTAGCGGCGAGAACAGTTCTGTGATGCTCCTCGACAGAGGAGATGCCAAACTCTCGGAAAAACAGATTGCCGATCAGCTCTCTATCTATCAGGCTTTGATAGATGAGGGTGTTCAGGTGATAATGCTCTCCCACTCATCACTAAACGGCACCAAGATGCATGAGAACGCGAAATATATCAGTATCCTCAAAAACGATATGGGCTTTAATGGTATTGTCTTATCGGACTGGGATTCGATAATGAACTGTTCAGGTGCCACATATGAAGAGAACATCATTCTCGGTGTAAATGCAGGTATTGATATGTTCATGACAGATACCGAGCATGAACTGGCAAGAAGATACATTATCAAAGGCGTTAAGAACGGCAGGATCAGTGAAGACCGTGTCAATGATGCGGTCACAAGGATCATAAGAGTTAAGAAGGACGCAGGACTTTTCGAAGATCCGTTCTTAAATAATTATTCACCTTCTTTCCCGTACGGCAGCGACAGATCTCACGAAGTTGCCAGACAGCTTGCCGCCGAATCCTTCGTACCTTTAAAGGTTAGTAACAACATATATATTAAATTTGGCATGAAAGTCTATGTAACCGGACCTGCAGCTGACGATGTCGGCTCCCTTTGCGGAGGCTGGACAAACTGGTGGCAGGGTTTATCAGACAAAGAGATGAGTGAAATGGGAGTCCCTGCAAAGCACTTCAGAAGCGAAGGACCTTCTATCCTGGAAGCACTGACCGAAGCATCTGCAGAAGGAGGATTCGAGATCATTACCGATCCCTCAAGGATCAGTGAATGTGATATGGTTCTGCTGTGCATTGGAGAAGCCCCTTATGCAGAGTGGTATGGAGATACCAAAGAATTATCACTCACAAGTCCCCAGTGTCTTCCGGGAAACGAAGATGCCATCAAATTCGCCAAGGATTCCGGCAAACCTACAGCTGCACTCATAGTTGCAGGAAGAAACGTAATTGTCAGTGATTACATTGACCAGTGGGATTCATGCATCATGCTCTACCTCCCCGGCACAGAAGGCGGCAATGCTGTAGCAGATGTGCTGACGCAAAAAGAAAAGCTTACCGGAACACTTCCAATGCCGTACTATTCATCCACGGATCAGATAGGAACATCCGAATGCTGGCATGATATCGGATGGAATGCTTATAAGCAGTAAACTGTTGCCATATGCCATCTATTCCCGGAATATGACAGATGGCAGCAAACTCCTTGCCAAGATCGAGAAGATCAAGCCCGTACTGATCGGTCTGGGTGTACTATTCGGCGGTGCACTTGTCGTTGTTATTGCATCAAGCATAGTGCCTAAGCCGGTCCTTTACATTCTTGAATACCTTGTAGGAGGCGCTCCGGTCTATCTGCCGGTTTTAGGATTTCTTCTGAAATTGAAAATTGAGGCCGATATAAGCAGGGATATCAAGGACGGCAAAGATAAACTTGCAGAAATAGAGCGTGAATATGAGGAAACCGAAGCTTATATTAAAACCAACGCCGAGGTTGATATACCGCCGCGGTTCAGACATGAACCGTCTTTGAACTACATTGTCAAAGGTTTAAAAGCAAGGGAATTCATAACACTCGAGCAGGCACTTTTCAAGTGTGAGGAAGCTATGACCCGCAGAGAGATTCCAGACAGTTATGTACCGTTGTAAATTGTCTGGCACAAACATAAATAATCCAGAGGCTGTCCCGGAATGGAGCAGCCTCTGTTACTTTAAGGATTATGTAAGGATATTACTTATCACGCCATTCAGAA
Source organism: Saccharofermentans sp. (assembly GCA_024683485.1). Lineage (GTDB taxonomy): Bacteria > Bacillota > Clostridia > Saccharofermentanales > Saccharofermentanaceae > Saccharofermentans. Next base: position 66,057 of record JAIKYD010000107.1, read on the forward strand.
TAACCGAATTTTCTACATTTGAACTCTTCCATGATCTTGCACCCAGGCTTCCTCCGATTATCTGATCCAATTCACTCTTTTCCAGTACTCCCATAATATTTTCTCCTTCTGATGTGTTATATTTGATGACATCATTATCACAGCGGAAGGAAATGCTGCGGGGTAAATAGATATGCTATTTCTCTATTACAAGATACTCCAACTGCTCAAATTCCGAAGGACACAAAGCCTTAACCTCTTCCCTGCCAAGAAGTCTGAAGCCATCGTAAGTGAACTTTGGTGTGGTCGCGCAGGACATAAAACAATAGCTCTCTTTATCGAGATTCTCAGCTGCAAACACAGCACCTTCCGGAATGACCACCATTGCAGCCTGTCCTTCACCTGTTCCCAAAACAGCCTCGCTTACCTTCCCGTTCAGGATCATGGTTATCCTCATAGAACAGCCTTCATGATAAAACCAGATCTCATCGCAGTCTATCTGATGGAAATGTGATATATCTTTTCCTTCAAGCAGAAAATATATGCTTCCCATGAAGGCTCTGCCTTCAAAACCTGAAGGAGAAGTATAGACTTCCGAGAACCATCCACCCTCAGGATGTATTTCCAGATTGTATTTTTGTTTCAGTTCCTCTGATCTGTTCAAAACATAGCCTCCTATTCAACACTGAATTCTGCGGCAGCGTAATTGTATTCATCACCGCTATTACCATAAATCAAAAGACGGTACTTCCCCGCAGGGAGTTTTCCGTATAATCCTGGATAAAAATCCTCCGGCATATCTTCTCCGGGCTGCAAAACGGAATTAGGATAAGGAAAAGTGGTGTATTGATCATCTATGCTCGGATCATGGTAAAGGTGATACCATATTCCATCCAACTGCACTTCAACGCCTATAAAGATCGAACGGTCATCATAACTCCACTTTTGACTGCCGTTGTTCTTTATCAGGACACGTACAACCTGATATCCGTCTTCCTCACGGACTCCTGTCGTTTCCACTTCGACTCCCGGAGCAAATGAGCTTTCTTCAAACATAGATTCATAGAGCATATCCGCATTCCATTTTGAATCGGTATATGCAAGCGGCCGGAATCCCTTGTAATGTGTAATATCCTCCAGTTCCGTTTCCCGGCTGGTATCGTTATCATCAAGTTTCATAAACGGTTTTAAATCAAGATTGCATTTATACACATCACCGGACGATGTGATCAGGTATCCGTTGGTATAGACAACGGTTGTTCCTCTGCCTTCGTACCCGTCATTGACCATACGTGGCGAGATTGTCAATGAATATACCGGATACTTGATCTTGTCAGTTGTCCATCCGGTTACTTTTCTTCCTTTGCATCCGAGAAAACTGTTGACGGATTTATTTAATTTTATTGTTGAATCCTTGTCCCACATGTTCTTACTGATGACGGTCAGTTTCTTGCCGTCATAAATACGGAGATCAACATAATAATATCCCGCGTCCATGTCAGCGATCTCCTTGAACTCCGGTATCCTTGTCACAGGGCCGGACTCCGAACACGAACAAACCGTGAACAAAACGGATATGATCAATACCAATGCCACGATCTTCCTGAACATAAACAATCCCTTCAGATATATTTTTTTATTATCTTGTCACTCCAGATATGTGCCTCGATATACCGCTCAGGTCCGTTGGCACCGTCATCATTCCAATCCTGTGGGAGCCCGTACTTAGCAATCACATTCAGGATCTCATCATAAGTATAAAGCTTCTTGCGGTACTCTTTTCCATCATTAACCTTATCACTGAAAGTCGGCATTGAATCGCCATATGTGAACGACACAGTCTTTAGATCAAATTCCTCAATAGGAATTCTAATATATGCCGGCTTTTCGAACCAGGTATAAAGCCATGGACTGTACTCAACCACCATATAATGAGGGGAACTGATCTCCATAACTCCGCCCTTTTTTGCGAATTCCCTGCGGAGTATTGCCTCGCAGTTGTGCCGGTATTCAACATACTTATCATGACGCTGTGCACACTGTGAATCCGGACGTTCCACTTTGATCTTCTCGATGACCGATTTGGCATCTTCAGCAGAAAGCCTGGTCAAGCTTTTGAAAGGTCCTGTTCTGATGTCATAGAAATGATAAAGGTACATTTCCCGCTCCTTAGCACACGTTTGAATGCGGTGTTGTTCTGTTGTATACATTTTGATATTATTGAATTACTTTTAACAATTCAACAGTCTTTTTATCAGGAGGTTTTTTATGGCAAAATTTGTTTTATCAGAAGCAAAGAACGGCTTCAGATTCAATCTGGTTGCAAGCAACGGTGAGATAATCGCTTCCAGTCAGGTCTATAAATCTGCAGTAACCGCTAAAAAGGGTATAGCTTCAGTCTCTGCTAATGCACCTGTAGCAAACATCGAAAACCAGACGGAAAAGGACTTCAAAACTGAAGTAAATCCTAAGTTTGAAGTCTATAAAGATAAAAAAGGTGAATTCCGTTTCCGCTTAAAGGCAAAGAACGGTCAGATCATTGCAACCAGCGAGGGTTATTCAAAGATCGACAGTTGCTTAAAGGGCGTTGCTTCAGTAAAGAAGAATGCCGTCGGTGCAAAGATAGAAGAAAAGTAATAACCAAATAGATTTATATAACCAGGCTGTCTCAAAAAAATGCTGAGGCAGCCTTTCTTTTTGGTCCGGACAGGCGTCTTACACGCGTGTTTCCGCGCTTCCCGGTACGATTTATATTGAAAACCGCACGGGAAAATACTAAAATATTTTTGGAATAAGAACAGGAATTCCAGTAAGAACGGAATTTCAGGAAAAGGTAATTCACAGGGCAGTTAAGGGCTGGTCCCTGTGATGATCAAGGGGGTAGATAATATGTCAAACACATACAGCAATGATCAGAACAAGACAAAATTCCATTGGCGTGGACCGGAGCGTTATTACGCTGTTGCAGGCCGCCAGCTGGATGAGAAGACCAATGACGGAACAGACGGTTATATCACGGAACAATCCAAGCCTTTAAAGATAACCCTGATAACGTTAGCAGCATTAACAATTCTGGCGCTGGCGATAATCGTTCCAATCTGGCGCGGAACATTCGTAAATGCTCCTTTTAAGCTTTCAGGCAATTACACACCGATCGTTCATGATGATGCCGGCCTGATAAGCAACATGGGAGCACTGGCAGAAACTCTTAATGAGTTTTATGATCTTACCGGTATATGCCCTGTAATCTACACTGTTTATGATGAAGACTGGGAAAACGATTATTATGATGTAAAAACGTTTACCAACCAGACTTATCTGGACAACTTCAAAGACGGAAAGCATTTTGTAGTTGTCTTCTCTGTTAAAAAGGATGAAGCTGACCAGTTCAGACAGGGAAATTTAGATAATCTTGAATACACATGGGCTTCCATCAAGGGTAAATCCACTAATGGTTTCTTTACTTCGCACATGATCTACGAGTTCGTAAACACGGTAGAGACTGACAGAGTCAAGGGGCAGAGCTGTGGTGTAGCTATAAATGATGCATTCCAGGTTGCGGTTGAAGATGCTCAAGGCAGGATTATTACGTCACTCGGAGAAAAGATCAAGTACTGTATTGTTGATTTCCTGCCATTAGTTATCGCACTTGTAGTTTTTGCGGTAATCTTTATTATCGTAATCAGGAAATACAGAAAAGAGAAGAACGCCTGGAAAGAGGACAAGGCACGCACTGATGCAAGACTGGCCTGAAAAGTCCGTTATCCGTTGTGCTTCCTCATATATACAAAAACCAGTTCATCGGTAATTTTCTTCTGACTGCAGATCTCATATCCGGCTTTTTTATAAAGCCGGATATTTTCTATGCTTCTGGTACTGGTAAACAATTCGCATATCATACCAGGATAGTATTTCTCGATCTCTGACAGAAGTCTGCTTCCGTATCCGTGACGCCTGTGATCCTGATGAACCATCAGTTTGCCTATGTAAGCAATACCATCTTTCTGATAGGCACGAACGGAACCTATGATCTCATTATCATCTGTCACCAGTTTCAAAACCACACCGTTGTTATATTGGTCCTGAAGTTCATCCAGTGTTTCTTTCAGCGGTGGGATATCTTTGTTCCCGAACAATGCAGCTTCGCTTTGATAAGCCAGATACTGCAGTTCGAGTATTACCGGAAGATCCTGATATTCAGCCTTGCATATACGGCTCATGCTTTTTCTCCTCGATAATCATTTATGAAAATATTACGGGGTCATCACCTTTACCAGGAGACGACTCCATAACAGTCTTTATACCTTTACGGCATCATCTGACTATTATTTTAACTTCAATATCTGATCAGGGTAGATATAGTTTTCAAACGGAACATTCTTATGAATAGATAAATGCTTCATGTTAAAATCACAGAAGATACAAAGAAGATTTCTATTTCCAGGAGGAACATTTATGAGATTCACAGACGGTGCATGGAGAACGGCAAAAGGTTTTGATATCCACCAGGCCAAAGAAGTCAGATTTATTCAGAAGAAAGATGACATGGTAACACTGACCATGCCCACTTACCATATATACGTCAGAGGCATGACCTTAAGCGGACCCTATATAACCATGGAGATCACTTCTCCCTGCGGGAACGTTTTCCGGATCAGGACTTATCATTTCAAAGGTGACAGATCCCTTGAGCCTTCATATTTAACACCGGCCACAGAAAACATCCGGCTTGACACCGCAGAAGATGAAAAGACCGTTACCATCAAGAGCGGAGAAAGTATGCTTGTAATTAATAAAGAAAACTACGGCTACGAGCTTATCAGAGACAGCCGCACTGTAACCGGTTCCTGCGAAGGCGCGCTGGCATATATAGACGGAAGCCACGGATGCTTTATGAGGGAACAGCTGAGCTTAAGCGTTGGCGAGCATGTCTATGGTCTTGGGGAACGCTTCGGAAACTTTATCAGGAATGGCCAAAGCATTGATATCATCAATAATGACGGAGGTACATTCTCCGAACAATCCTACAAGAACATCCCATTCTATATAACTGATAACAACCTTGGCGTTTTCGTGAACCATTCGGAAGAGATCAACTTTGAGGTTGCCTCAGAGAATGTCTCTAAAGTCCAGTTCTCAGTTCGCGGTGAATGTCTGGATTACTTCCTTATGGCAGGAGAATCCATGAAAGATGTCATCACTCTTTATACAGGTCTTACCGGAAGGGTTCCGAAGCTGCCAGACTGGTCATTCGGTCTTTGGCTCTCCACTTCTTTCTCCACTGACTATGATGAGAAAACCGTGCTTTCATTTGTTGACGGGATGCGGGATCGCGGGATCGATCTGTCGGTATTCCATTTCGACTGCTTCTGGATGAAAGACAGTCACTGGTGCAACTTCATATGGGACAGCGACATGTTCCCTGATCCTGAAGGACTCATTGCAAAGCTCCATGAGAGAGGTCTTCATGTCTGCGTGTGGATCAATCCTTATATTGCCCAGCAGTCTGAGATCTTCGATGAGGCTGCAAAGAACGGCTATCTGATCAGGAAGACTGACGGAAGCATATGGCAGACCGACCTGTGGCAGGCAGGAATGGGGATCGTTGACTTTACGGACAGCAATGCGGCCAAATGGTATCAGGACAAGCTCAAAACGCTTCTTGATATGGGCGTTGACTGTTTCAAAACGGACTTCGGCGAGAGGATTCCAGTTGAGGATGTTGTTTTCGCAGACGGTTCGGATCCTTTGAGGATGCATAATTACTATACATATCTTTACAACAAGACTGTTTTTGAACTGCTCGAAAAGGAGAAAGGCAAGGGCGAAGCCGTTCTGTTCGCCAGAAGCGCCACTGCAGGCTGCCAGAAGTTCCCGGTCCATTGGGGCGGCGACTGCCACTCGGACTATCCGTCAATGGAACAGACCATAAGAGGCGGCCTCTCACTAATGCTCTCCGGCTTCTCTTACTGGAGTCATGATATCGGAGGGTTCGAGGACAAATCAACGCCCGATGTTTACAAACGCTGGTCGGCTTTTGGCCTCCTGAGTTCCCACAGCAGGCTTCACGGAAGCACATCCTACCGCGTACCGTGGAACTACGATGAGGAAGCCGTGGAGGTCTTAAGACACTATGTAGATCTCAAGAAGTCACTTATGCCTTATATCAATGAAGCGCGTACGGAAGCTGAGGAATCAGGCTTCCCTGTTATGCGACCCATGGTCCTGGAATTCCAGGACGACCCGGTCTGTGCATTCCTGGACAGACAGTACATGCTGGGCAGCAGGATACTCGTGGCACCTGTCTTTGATAAGGCCGGATGGGTTCAATTCTATCTTCCGGAGGGCACATGGGTTTCCGTTGACGGCAAAGACAAACGCGTAATCACAACCGGAAGATTCTTCAAAGAAAAACGCGGTTATCTTGAGATGCCGGTATATATACGGGAGTAGTTAAGTGACTTTCAGTATCAGTATATGCGTAAACAAGGTGTAATTCCTTTTAATTTGGTATAATTTAGAGATAAGTAATAGAGTCAAATTAGTGATGAACTGATCTGACGCGGAGGAAAAAGGTAATGAACAAGCGGATAGCTATATTCACCAATGGATTCAGCAACGAATTTGTTGAGCATATAGTTACAGGTTTCCATAAAAAAGCCGCTGAAGACAGCGTTGATGTGTTTGTGTTCGTTACATACTGCAGCCCGGGTGATCACCAACTCCAGAATAAGTGTCAGCTTAATATATTCCATCTTCCTGACCCCAAGGATTTTGACGGGGCTTTAATGCTCACCAACACTTATAATTTCCCCGATGAACAGGAACGTGTATGTGCGCGTTTTCAGAGAGCAGGTGTACCAATGCTTTCTCTCGAAGTTGATGTGCCCAATATGTCTTGCATCAAGACCGAGAATTATGAAGGTGTAAGGGAACTTGCGCTTCATCTGATAGAGCACCATAATGCAAAAAAGATCATATTTGTAAACGGCGTAAAGGGTAATGTTGAGAACACCACAAGACGCCAGGCACTTGTCGATGTCCTTAAAGATCATAATATTGAACTGTATGATGAGTTTATTTGTGATTTCGGGTTCTATACAGCCTATCTTCAGATGAAGTGGTTCCTGGAGGCCGGGAAAGAACTCCCTGATGCGATCGTTTGCGCAAATGACAATATGGCTCTTGGTGTTAATTCCGCATTAACAGAAAAGGGCTACAGCGTTCCCGAGGATGTCCTTCTGACCGGATTCGATATGATAAAAGACGGTCAGTATACTTTTCCTATTATCTCAACGGTATCAAGAGGATGGGATAAGTTCGGCGAACTGGCTTATGACAAGCTCAAATACCAGATTGAGAATCCGGATGAGAGGTTTACCGAAGAATACAAGTCTTATTTTGTTCCATCAGAAAGCTGCGGATGCACCGCATCTGAAGAGGCTGTCAAGAACCGTTATAACGCAATAAGGAATTCGTATTTTGATAATCTTCAGAAAGAGATCATGGACATATTCTTCATGGGTATGCAGATTCCGTTATCCTTTGCCGTAAGAAAAGAGGATTTCTTTGAAAAGGGTATCAAGAGCATCAATGATATACCTCAGCTGGGGCCGGACTACTGTTTGTGTACCGAACCGGAATTTTTCGAGATGAATGATGAGCATTATCCTGAAAGAATAAGAGGATATGGTTCTGATATGGATATTCTTTATGAACTTAGTGAAGGAAAGAGATTATCATTGAGGCACTTTGATTCCAAAACCATTTATCCGGGATATAAACACGAGGATGGCAAATCGAATCTTTATATCTTTGCTCCGCTCAACTATCTGAACTACATCATTGGTTATATCGCAATAAAGAACACCCCGACACTTCTTTACAATCTCGGGTTAAGCAAATTCATCAAGAGTATGAACGCCCAACTCTTCAGCATGCGCCGCCATATCTTCTCGGAGCGGACAAACAAGGAGCTTAAAAAAGTCTATATGAATGATGCTCTTACCGACATGTATAACCGCATGGGATGCCAGAAGGTTCTTTATGATTTCATTTCCTCCAGAAAGGAAAACAATGAAAAATCCATACTTGTTTTCGCTGACATCGACAGAATGAAGACGATCAATGACGTGTATGGACATCTCAACGGTGATTTCGCCATAAGGGCTACCGCGGAAGCATTCAGAACCTGTTCTCCCAAGGAATGGCTTTTCGGAAGGTACGGAGGGGATGAGTTCATCGCGGTCGGACCTTGCCCGGACTCTGATACCATCGAGCAGCTTATCAAAAAGATATCAGAGTCAATGAGCAATGAATTCAAGTCCCTTAACCTTGCATTTATGCTTCATGCAAGCATCGGTTATACCATTATTGAGCCAAATGATGAAGCAATGATCGATGACTACATCGACCGTGCTGACAAATATATGTATGCTGAGAAAGAGAAGTATCACCAGTTTATCGATTCGATCAACCACAAGAAGGAATCATCTGACTGATACTCCGGATACAGGCAGTTTCACCTTTAAGCCACGTTATCTCTGAGCTGATCAAAAGCTTTCCTTGCAACCTGCTTTACATTAATATCTGTTTCTGTAAAAGCCAGTTTCTTTATGTATTCCTCACAATGCTTTGCATGGATTGCGGCTGCAGATTCACATGCCGTTGCTCTTACAATAGGCGAACTGTCACGTAAAAGCGGAATCAAAGCCATACCTGAATCATAAGTAGGTATCATGCCCAGCGCCAATGCTGCTGTCATTCTTACATCCTCGTTGGGATTGCTTACATACTTGATTACGGCTCCCAACTTTTGCTTGGATCCGAGTTTCAGGATCTTATCTTTTAAACCATCATTAAGTGCCATAGTCTTAACCTCCCCACGATTATTTCTTTTATATAATCATTATAGGAATGGCACTAATACCGAGTAATCAATACATCTTTAATTCTCTGTAAACATTTATTAGAAGATTATTAACGCAAACAGAAATCAATCATCCTTCTTGCTGCCTTTACGGAATGGCTTAAGAGCTTCCTTAAACTCTTTTGGATTATACCCGTGCTCTTCAGCATAAAGATACAGATCACTCTTGCTTGAATTGCGCAGGCTGTCAAGTTCACCTTCAGACAGAATATGTCTGTCTGACTTGCTGATGCAGAGACCTGTTACTTCGTATGGCGTCTTTGCATCATTTGACTTTGAATTAGGTATGACAGTAAGCGTGTCGCCATCAATTGCGATGATTATATAATCAACAAAATATGTATTCTTTTTACGGAGAGATTTCCGCAGAAGTTTGCGAATGCTGTCACCGAAATAGATCGTTACCGTTCCGCCTGTTTTGAATTCCATACATTATTCCTTTTCATTTTCATTTGAATTATTTGTGTCAGATACCTGGATGCAGATCACAAAGACTTTTTGCTTTTTTTCGCTGCTTTGTCCTTATACATCTCCTCGTCCGCACGCTTGGCAACATCAGCAACAGTCCTGTCGGTATTGCTGTCAAATACCGATATGCCACAGGCCACAGACACATAATCGTCCGGTAACGGCAGTGTATCAGAATACGGACTCATCTTCTCATTTATCATCTTCAGATTGGCATCGCGGTTATCATAATCCTCACCGCTCAATACCGCTACGAATTCGTCTCCTCCCATCCTGTATACGGGACTGTGCTTGAATACGTCACATATAAGATGGCAGGCTCTTAACAGATAAGCATCTCCGGCCTCATGCCCCAGCGAGTCGTTTATCATCTTCAGATTATTCACATCGAAAACGACAAGGGCAAATTGAACATCAGGTTCTGAATTGATCAGGGACTGAAGATACTTTTCCTTATCATCGTATGCCATACGGTTATTAACATTAGTCAGCGGATCACGCCCCATCAGATCAAGCAATCTCTTATTGATGTGATCCAGAGTCAGAGCATGACGGAATTTCTCAAAAGCCAGAGCCATACGGTTGTAATATGTAAGAAGGAAGTGATTCTCCACCTTATCTATGCAGTCTCTAAAAACAATATATCCGTAAGCGGAATCCGCCTCATGCAGAGGCAGGAACACATAAAGATGATTTGCTCCGTCAGCATCATATCCGGGTATCAGTTCGCGTGAATCGAACACGTCACCCTTAAAAGGCACACCATCTTCAGTAGAATATATGATTTCCATATTCTTACTGTATCTGTCAGTATTCAGTTTAATATTGGAATCATATATGGAAAGACCGAAATTCGGTTCCAGAAGCACATGGAAGGAATCGCCTTCATAATCATGGTTTTCCGTAAGAAGGTCGTGAAGATTCTCCTTAAGTTCCAAATGGGTAAGGCATGACAAAACCGTGGAGTCTATTATGTTGAGCTTGCGTTCAAAGTATGTGGTCATAGCCCTCTTCGAGAATGCCTCGCGTCCCATACGCCTTCTGAGCTTATCGCTGTTTCTGTGCTCATAACAGTTGCAGCTCTCTCCCGGAATAAACCTGCACGGGATCATCTCACATATTCCGCTTTTTTCTCCGGATAACAGCTTTCTCCATAACCTTATTGCTGCCGCTCCCATCTCATCAAAGCATTGGTCAACAGACGCTATGGAGGGATCAAATATCTTACTTCCGTCTATATAATCAAAACCGGTGACCAGAACATCTTTGGGAACTTCATATCCGTTATTGCTGAGTGAAACGCAGGTTTCCATTGCCAGTCCGTCATTTGCACATATAAACACATCAGGCAGTTTTGCGCCTGTCTCACATAATTCGTTTATGTGCCTTGTAACTGCCGCATTCTCCCAATCCGTATAGAACACTTCTATAAGATCATCTTCGCAGTTGTTCTCTCTCATATAATCACGGACGGCATTCACCCTTAATTCAGAATCATGGGAATCTCTCGTGCCGGCAATAAAAGAAATGGTCTTTGCCCCATGTTCATTTCTGACATGCGCGCAGAGATCTCTTATGGCCTGGTTATTATCGGATCCCACGAAGCTTATGCCTTCTCTTCTGGTACCCTGAATTATGACCGGAATACCGGCTTCATTGCTTCTTTCTATTATCCTGTCTATCCTGTCCTGATAATCCAGCGCGCTTGCAAATATAACCGTGCCATCGAAATCATGAAGGTCAGGAAGGTTGAATATATTCATCTCTCCCTGTTTTGTGGATGCATTGTCAATGTAAGCAGGGTAACAAAGAAAAAGGAAAATATCCGCTTTCTCTCCGCTAAGTTCATTCATCATGCCTGTGAGGAACTGGCTCAGGATCTCGGAACACCATCCTGTAGTAAACACTGCTATCTTTTTCTTCATATCAGGTGTCCTTCCAAAAAGCCTCACATGTCTGCATTGCGGATCAATAACCTTCTTTGACCATTATACAATAGAAAAGACCGGCACTTTTTATGTTACACACTTTATTGCAAAGTATTTACAGGCCGTTAATAAAATGATCCAACAGCCCGTAGATCCAGTCATTTACTGAAGAGAATTCAAATCCTAGCGATTCAGCTTTATCTGTATTTATGCTGTATTCAGGTTCGCCGTTATACGGGGCATCATCACCTTCAGCATCAATAACCGCCCTCTTCCCTGTTCTCTTCTCCACATGATCAAGAATATCCCTTACTGAGACCGTTCCTCCTGAACTGCCGTTTACCGCACCATTGAAATCTTTACCGGCAAGAAATGACATGAACTTTCCGGCCTCGTCAGACCTGATAAAACCCATCTGGCAATCAGGGTTATCTATGTTCATAGGAATCTGCTTTGCAACATGTTCAACATAGAATAACAGTCTCTTAGTGTAATCATCTTCTCCGGTTACGAACGGATATCTTACAGCGATCCAGTTCCTGTCAGGATATTTCTGCCACAAGGCATATTCGGCTTGCCTTTTTATCTCGGCATACGGATAATCCGCTCTGTCACACCAGACCAGTTTGCCTTTCAGTCCATCGAAATCATCTTCCACGGTATTTATGTGTTTGGGATCATATATTGCAGTACTGGACATATAGATATATTTGTCGCAATCAACCGCATCCATAATACGTCTGATGTCATTAGAGCAGTATGCGATCTTGTCTATAACCACATCGAAACGCTTCCCCGATACCGCTTCTCTTACACTTTGCTCATCGGTCCTCTCAACACAGATCCTTGAAACCGCATTTCCGAATCTGTCAGGGGTTTTTCCTCTGGTGGCAATGGTAATGTCATGACCTTTATCCAGCAGGTCATTAACCATATGAATTCCAAAAAAGCGCGTACCGCCAAAAACTAATATCTTCATCAGATAACCGTAACTGACAGATATACTTTATACTTTTATGATTCAGGGCGTCTTCCGATTCCCACACTTGCCCCGCAGGTGCCGCATCTGTAGAAGATGCCTCCTACATCTACACCGTTCTGCATGATAACGTAATCAACTTTCTGACATGTGCCGATGGTAAAGCATTCGCCACACTGGACATCGGGAGCATCTTCGATAACAGTATAGGTGCCTTCAATCCAGTCTGCAGGTGTCCACTGCCCGCCTGTTACCTGGTCGAGCTGTTCGGGTGTCAGTTTATTCATTCTGTCACTAGGATTATCAATCATATGAAGAACCTCACTGATATATTTATAAATATAATCTAACACATTATCAGATAACATATCCCGATTTTTTTAGTTGTTGTTCACTTCAGGTATAATTGAATCCGGAGGGGAAATGGTATGTATGATTTTGACAGCATAGTAAACAGAAATACACCTGACGATATCAAATATGAGCAGATAAAAGGAATCAACGATCTGATCCCTATGTGGGTTGCAGATATGGATTTCAAAAGCCCGCCTGAAGTCATAGATGAACTGGTCCGTGTTGCTTCAAACGGGATATATGGATATTCAGAAGCTGATAAATCTTACGATGAAGCGGTAATAAACTGGTTCGGCAAACGGTTTGACTGGAATGTAACAAGTGATCAGATCATTAAACTCCCGGGAGTTGTCCTTGCGATCTCCTATGCTATCCGCGTGCTTACTAACGAGAACGACCACGTCATGATCTTTGAGCCTGTTTACGGACCATTCAGACGCTGTGTTGAAGGCAATGACAGGAAACTCACAGTTGAAGAACTGAAGATCGTAAACGGTCATTTTGAAATCAATTTTGAAGAGATGGAAAGAAAGATCATAGAAGATAATGTAAAACTTCTAATATGGTGTTCTCCCCACAATCCCGGTGGCAGGGTCTGGTCCGAAAAAGAACTCCGTTCGGTTTCTGACATCTGCAAAAAGCATGGTGTCTTTATTGTGAGCGACGAGATACATGCAGACCTTACTTTGTATGGCAAAAAACATATCCCGATGGCAAAGATTGCAGGTGATGACTGTGTTGTACTGACTGCACCCACAAAGACATTCAATATTGCAGGAATCCAGGCAGCGAATATCATCTCAGGCAACCGCGCAGTTCTGCGCAGGATCGACCGGGAGGCTGTAACAACAGGGGCTTTTGGACTTAACAAGATGGGTATTGCCGCCACAAGAGCAGCCTACATATACGGAGAACCATGGCTGAATGAACTTCTGTCTTACATTGAAGGCAACATTGATCTTCTGCGTGAAGAACTGAAAGATACCGGACTTGTCATGATGGAACCAGAAGGAACATACCTCGTATGGATCGATGCCTCCGCTTATCCGGACCTCGCGGAAAGACTCCTCAAAGAAGCCCATGTCCGCGTTTCCGAAGGAAGTTTCTTCGGCTCTTGCGGCAATAACTTTATAAGGCTTAATGTTGCATGTCCGAGGAGTATCCTTAAGGAAGCTCTTCAGAGGATAAGAGCAATCCTGTAACAGGATCTGTAATCACACCTGGAAAGATCAATCAGTCCCGGACGTCTCCATGGTCTGGAGATACGATTTGGCTTCCTCGGCTTTGGCCATATATTTGTTAACCTGTGGAACGAGGATTGCTCCCATGACGAATATACTGAGTATTGTTCCTGCGATTGAAAGAATAAGTCCGGTTACCGCCGCGCCTTTAGCACGGGAATTCTTCTTAGCAATACCGGCTATCGAGAAGATAAGTCCCAGCAGTCCTGTGAGTACCGGGAGGCCAGGGACCCAGCAAAATACTATGGTAAGTATTCCCATTACAAGTCCTGCTATGGCTATTCCGTTAGGGCGTTTCTCAGGCTGGGTTTCAACAACAGGCGCAGGTGCCGGAGCAGAAGGATCCGGAACAGGTGTTCCGCAGTTGGAGCAGACGGTGCGCTTGCTGGGTATATATGAACCGCATTTATTACAATACATAAGATTTCTCCTTGGTATAGATTTTCGCGAACAACGCTAAATAATTATCAAACTTTAATACATTAACATATTGGTCTTCAGATGTATTCATCAATCTATTACAAGACCTTCATAGATTCTTAAATCATTCACATATTTCAGATGCTACAATTAAGACAGTTTTCAATCCTTCTATGAAGATGTATTTAGCAATTGACGAAGCTCCCGGTATTTCTCTCCTTTCTTACGGGAGCTTTTTCATTGCTTACCAGGCTTCAGGACTGAGCGTTTTGAGTTATTCCGCCTTGTAAGCAGTGTGTGAACCGACATATTCAAACTTATCGGGATCACCGGAAGCGAATGTGCGCTTGTAGCCCTTGCCGTATTCCAAATACTCCTTATCCACTGTGTAGTACAGCAGCATAACTGTACCGGGTTCAGGTGCGGAACCATCAGTATACAGAACACTGTTTATCGCCTTATCCGTATAAGTAATAATCTGACCGTCCGCTGTATATGTCACGGTATCCACAACACCTGTCTCATAATACCATTCCCCCGATATATTGAGCTTATCAACGTAAAGTGACTCGATCATCTCATCGGTTACCTGTGTCCGTGTGCTCTCCGTAACGCCATTGAGCTTCTCGATGGCAGGATTCCACTTTGTCTCAACTGTCATTCCCTCAGCCGCTCCTATAGCAACATAGATGCCCATTCCGACCGCAACTCCGATACACGCCACTGCCATAAAGATCTTGAAGACCAGTGCGCCCGGATGAGTCATTACCGGAGACATGATGTTCTCGGGATGCCTTGGATCGACCTTGATCGGAACTGACTGTCCCAAAACAATATCTGAATCCTCTTTAGTTACAAATTCATCCCATACAGCTTCATATTGAACTCCGTCAACAGAATAACTGAACAACGGGGAAATACATATGAATGTGAAGCTTCCGTGGTTCTCACCTGTTTCACGGTTAACATAACGAACATAACCTGAACAAGTTGCATTAACTTCCTTGGTGTAGATCAATTTCCCGGAAACAGCTTTAAGGATACTTACAACAAGTAAGACCAAACCAGCGATCCCGAATACAAGAACAAAGATCAGGATAAAAAACTCCGCTTCACCAAAATGGCTTCTGAATATAATGAGAAGCAGAATCAGGAACGAAGCAAGTGCTATTCCTGTTCCCATTATCCTGTTAAAGAAAGCTTTGCTGGTTGATTCGACGATCTCACCTTTTCCGGATATAGCTATTGATATACCTGCAAACAGCATAACCGCGCACGCTATATATCCGAATAGCAATATCTGCTTGCAGATAAGTGAGATTATAAGAGCAGCGAAAATAACGATTCCGCAGGCAAGTCCGATCATGCCTTTTTTCCGTCTGGATTCCTGCTGTTCAGGTGTGCCGGTCTCCTTAACGCCGTAGAACTTCGAATTTATGTCGCGGACATCAGTGGTAAACATACTCTTGCAGAGCTCGTTATATTCCTCCACAAGTCTGTAATACTCTTCCCGGCTGAGATACTGCTCTTCGCTGAACTGCCACTGGGGGTTATCCCTGTTATAAAACATATGCCATTCCTCCCTTAATTCCAAAAGGAATTATAGCATATTTACAAACATCTTTTACATTTTGGGACAGTGAACAAGAAGACAAACTCCTCAGGTAATAACGTAAAAAAACGTAGAAGAAAATTATAAAGGCTGCCCTGTTTTTGAGCAGCCTGTGACAATTCTGATTAAAAAAGTAAAGTAACCTTTCCGCTTGGTTAATAGGTAATTACGTTGTCCTTCAATTTCTCGTATGCCTTCTTGGCAATTTCCCTTGCATTAGGATCGGGATCTGCCAAAGCCAGTTTCCTTATGTACTCTTCGCAATTCTTGGCATGTATCTCAGTTGCGGAGTTGATCGCAGTAGCTCTTACCATAGGAGAAGGATCACGTATAAGTTCAATCAGACCCATACCCGAGTCATAGGTGGGGATCATACCCAGAGCCATTGCTACTGCAATTCTTACATCATCACTTGGATTGTCTAAATATTTAAGTATTGCGCCGAGTTTTTGTTTGGATCCTAGCTTAAGTATCTTATCTCTTAAAGCGTCTTCACGTGCCATATGTTTCAGACTCCTGCCTTCATCAATTACGTTACATATTATAGGTCAATCGAATGTGGCTGGGTTGAACAAATTTTGCTCTATTTTCAGATTTCCAAATCCTCAAAAACCATATTATTTGGCAATTTTCTGTCAGGCAATATAGCACTTTTGGTCAAATGGCGGTTTTTAGGGTCTATTTTTTCCGCAAATATGGCAAAAAGACACTTATTAACTTATGGTGCACGGTCTGCACCTCAGTCATTAGGATACCCCGTAGACTTCCTTGATGATCAGGATAATATCCTCTTTGGTATTCTTTCCCGGGATAAAGAAGTATCTGGGCAACAGATCCAGTGCCCTATCCAAAGACCAGTTATTGTCTTTCCGCTCCTGGGCTGTCTCACGTGCTGTTTATTTATCTCTTCAACAGTAACTGACGGGGCATCATAAACCGTGCCGCCTGCAACCTTGTCCAGCATCTCACTGTTAATATGTCGTAAATCTCAAAAAACTATTTCATCAGCTCCCAGAAACTGATAGCGCTGGCCGCAGCCACATTTAAAGAATCCACACCATGGTACATCGGGATCATGACACGGTAATCGCTCGCTGCAATGACTTCCTTTGGAAGGCCAGTCCCTTCTGTGCCGAGCAGAACAGCTATCTTCTCATTTGAACGGATCTCATCATTGTCAACACTGGTTGAATCATCTGTCAATGCCATGGCAACCGTCTTAAACCCGTATGAACCAAGGAGCTTCATCATCGCAAGTCCTTCAGAATCCTCAAGTGAAGCCTGTGCCCACGGGATCTGAAAGACGGTGCCCATACTGACTCTTGCAGTGCGTCGGGTAAGAGGGTCAACCGAGGCATGGGTAAGGAGAACCCCATCCATTCCGAGAGCAGCCGCTGACCTGAAGATCGCTCCGACATTTACAGGATTAACCACGTCAAACAGAACTGCGATACGCCGTTTGTCCTTACAGAAATCCTCCACACAGGTCTCAGGTTTCCTCCTGAGTGTCATCCAGAGTCCCCTGACCAACGTGTGACCGGTAAGGTTAATCAGGATCTCACGCTCCGCAATATAAACCGGGATAGTGTCAAGCTTCTCTCTGCCACAGTACTTTCCGACTGCATCGAGAACAGGACCTGCTTCAACCTCAAGACGGCCCTTCTCCACAAGCATCGACAGCGGTTCGTATCCGGCCTCAAGGGCACGGAGTATCACATTTGCACTCTCTGCAAGGAATATCCCTTCATCAGGCTCATAATATGTTCTCAATTGGCGCTCGGTTGTCCTGGCGAAAACATCCATCTCCGGCGCATTTATATCTTTTATCCCGATAAGATTCATTGCTGCATTACCAGCCGTACGAGAAGCATTTCGGATCCATACCCGGGAAATATTTTTCTATCCTGTCCCAAAAGTCCTTATCCATATCTTCTATATAATCACGCTTTATTCTGTTATCACCGTCATAGTCAGCATCATAAGGAGCTTTACTGTGAACAAGACAGGTGCAGTCATAGATCAGATAAGTTCCGTCAGACAACGTAAGTTCAATACCGTACTGTCCACTGTAGAAATAATCCGTATGTCCAAAATGGCTGGCTATGGGAGTTTTCCTGATCTCTTCAACAAGAGCGTCAAGCTGATCTTCGGGTGCCTCAATCTCGATCAATTCATAATCTTTATTATTTTTGGTCCAGACTCTTGCCGCCACGACATTCTCATCATTACCTAAATATTCCAGAAGGTTCTCGCTGGATTTGACAGGCTCGAAAAGAAAACATCCGCCTAATGAAAGAACAACCAGGACCAACATAATTGCCGCTATAATTCTATTCATACCTATACCCCGTTTCTTGACTGGATACACCGGTTCTATATCAAACTATACTTCTCGCAATTCTTGAAAACAAGGGCAAAAAATGGTATTAGATATTGGTGTTTCAAGGTAGCCTGTATGAAAAAGTATAAAACGCAATTCGACATGATGACACAACAGACTATACCGAGCCTGATAGTCAAGCTAGGTATTCCGACGATGATCAGCATGTTTGTCACCACCCTCTACAACATGGCGGATTCCTACTTTGTAGGTCAGATAAACACATCTGCAAGCGGTGCAACAAGTGTTGTTTTGGGACTTATGGCAATACTGCAGGCGATGGGGTTTATGTTCGGACACGGAAGCGGAAGCATAATAAGCAGGAAACTCGGACAGAAGGATATCGAGAGCGCAAGGACTTTCTCGGCAACGGGTTTCTACTCTGCGCTGTTTGCGGGATTTACTATCCTTATACTCGGAAGCCTGTTTCTCACACCGCTTATGCTTCTTCTCGGCAGCACAGACACCATACTTCCCTATGCGAAAACATATGCGATATGCATCCTCTGCGCTGCTCCTGCTTTGGTATCGAGCTGTGTAATGAACAATATCCTGAGATATGAGGGCCAGGCGTTTTTTGCCATGATAGGCCTCACTTCCGGCGGTATCGTAAATATCTTTCTTGATGCTCTTTTCATGCAGAAGATGAACATGGGGATCCTTGGAGCAGGGCTTGCAACAGCAATCTCGCAATATCTGTCATGGTTCCTTCTGCTCACTATGTTCCTGCTTAAAAAGACACAGACTTCGCTGTCCTTCAAATATGTAAGATTCAATATCTCAACGCTGGGCAACATCGTAACGACAGGTCTTCCGAGCCTTGCGCGCCAAGGGCTTGCCAGCATCTCGACAATGCTCCTCAACAATGCAGCAGGTGTTTACGGCGATGCGGCAATAGCAGCGATGGGTATCGCAGGCAGGATCAGCATGTTCATCTTCAGTGCCGCACTAGGCATAGGACAGGGGTTCCAGCCGGTTGCGGGATTTAATTTCGGAGCAAAAAAATACAGCAGAGTGCGTCAGGGATTCTTTTTCACTTTATCTTTCGGATCGGTAATGCTCGGCATCGCGGCTATTGCAGTATACTTTAACGCCGGGGCATGCATCCAGGTGTTCAGGAATGACCCCGAGGTCATCAGGATAGGAATACCTGCTCTGCACGCCCAGTGCATCGGTCTGTTCTTCGTACCTTTCCAGGTATGCAACAATATGATGTTCCAGAGTATAGGTTATAAGTTCAACGCAACGTTTCTTTCATCCTTAAGGAACGGTCTTTGCTTCATTCCAATACTTCTTGCTGCCAGCTGGCTGTTTGGCCTTGCCGGAATACAGGTGGCCCAGGCCATAGCTGATGTTATTACATGCCTTGCGTGCATACCATTTACTGTCAGTTTTTTCAGGAAGATATCGAGAGAGGAACTGTCTTAGTTCCAGGCCGCTCAGTTACAGCGCATGCAGGAGTGTTGACTCTAATATCCGCCGACAACAGCCACGGATTCACCGTCACTGTCAATTAACTCAAATGCATTGATCCCTACCATATCCTTATCTTCATCAACGATTATGTGACAATATATAAGTTTCTTATAAACAATGCCTTCATCTTCAACATCATAATTGTCTTTGGTATCTTCAGCGAACAGATCCACAAGCTTGTCAATATCCTCGTTCTTTATATACTTGAACACTTTAAGTGCTGTTTTGCGTTCCTGACGGCGCGGCTTGGCATCAGCACCGATATAGCAGCTGCACAGACAGGCAGCAGTAAACACACACAATAACAAGGCAAGCAGTCTTTTCAGGCATTGTCCTCTTAGTCGAACCATTGCTTCTCAAAATCCTCCACAGAGACCGGTTTGGAGAAATAATAACCCTGATACAGTTTACACCCCATAGCGTAGAGATTCTCAAACTGCTTTGCAGTCTCGACACCTTCGATAAGCGTATCTATCTCAAGATCTTCGGACATACTGATAATGTGCTTGATTATAAGTCCGGCCTTCATGTTGCGCTCGGAATCCTTCAGGAACTGCATGTCGATCTTGATCACATCTATATTCATGTCTTTGAGCAGATTAAGTGATGAATATCCGCTGCCGAAATCGTCCATCTCAATGATAAACCCGTAATCGCGGAGCTCACTGACAACCTTATGAATATCAACCGCATCATCCATAACGGCAGACTCCGTAATCTCTATCCTTAGCTTGACCGGATCGATACCATGCTCTTCCACAAGACTCTTAAGTTCTGATACAACATCCATATAATATAAATCCTTGGGAGAGATGTTGATTGAGATAAAGTTGCCAATGCCCCTCGATTTCCAATCTGAGAGCTTCTCACACGCGCATCTCCACATATAACGGTCAACTTCAGCAATAAGGCCGTTGCGTTCAAACAGGGGGATAAACATGCCCGGGTTCATAAAGCCTTCCTCAGGATGGATCCATCTGACAAGGGCTTCCGCTCCCGAGAGCATACCGCGCGAATCCACAATGGGCTGAAGATAAGGTCTGATCTGTTTTGAAGCGATGGCATCTTTGACCTGGTTGGATATCAGCTGATTATGGATGATCTCATTTCTGAGCTTATCATCGTAATAAACGACAGGATTATGATTGTCATCACGGATCATCGTCGTGGCAAGACGCGCACTGTCAAAGAACAGGGGGACATCGATCTCATCATCAGGGCTGATATCATAGAGACCAAAGTGTATTATCAGGCGGTGCTCCAGATTGTCATCCTTAACTGCAAACTTCTCAAGGATACCCTGGACACGCTTATCATCAAAAGTGGGTTTATCAAGCAGAATACCAAAAGCATCATCTGAAAGCCTTCCGTATATACACTTTTTACTTGTGCTTTTATCTATGAATTCAGCAATCTTCTTAAGCGCAAATTCACCGAACTTTTTTCCAAACACGTCATTTATGACCTTGAAATTAGCTATCTCAATATATCCGATCATATAATTGGTTGAATGATCATTTTCGAGTCTCCGAATGATATTCTCGAAAAGATATTCCTTAGTATAAAGGCCGGTAAGGTGATCATGAGTGGACCGGTACATCTCACGCTTCATCTCGAGCTGTTCCTCAGTGATATCACGCACACTCAGATACGATCCGGTAACATTGCCTTTCTCATCCGCAACAGACCTCATCGCCAAATGAGTATACTGAGCCTCATCACCTTCCCCGATCGTAACTCTCTTAAACCAGCCCGTGCTTCTGAAATCAATATCACCGAACAGGAACTTAAGATCCTCATTGACTTTATCATAATTGTCCCCGGAGATACCAATGAGCTTTTTCGCGGGTTCATTGGTCCATATGCACTTTCCGCTCTTGTCAAAGAAGAATAATGCTTCCGGCATCTCAGACGCCATCCCGGACAGCATGCGGTCCAAAAGTCTCATTGGTCTGTAATGAAGTGCAAAGAAATAAACAAGCAGGCCGAACACTCCAAATCCGATCATCGACATATCCATAGGCTGCCTTGAGAAGATATAGTATGTCTCAACCGCACCCGTTATGATCATAGACAAAAGGATCACCCAGTACTTCTCGGCATATATTCTCGCGGTCTTTATGGTCTTTACCACGAAAATGACCAGTACTGCAAAGAACAGTCCGTAGCATACAACTCTATGATATGTCTGCCCTATGTAAGGAACGAGCCTGAAATATGCGCGGCCCTCTACCTTTATCATGTCGGTGGAAAAAGACAGTCCCAAAAACGGATTAAGAATATACTGGACAATATCTAGACCAAAGAGCGTAAATATCAGCACCTGCAATGCACGCTTCGGTTTGCCCATATCACAATATGCATGCGCGAAATACCATACTGAATAAACTGCGGCATCCATGCCAATGAAATAGACGTAATATCCAATATTTGAAACAAACGGATCAGATGAAATTATCAGTATCAGGTTGCCGGTAACAGGCGCGGCCATACCCGCCAGCAATAATGCTACGGCATATCCAATGTTTTTCTTTGAATGCCTGGCGAATATCAGGCACACAAAGAGCGCAATTACCAGTATGGAAAAGATTACCGATAATGCCAGTCTCATAACCTGCCTGCCCCCTGATCATTCTATGGATAAATTCTATCATTTATAGAGAATAATCTCATTCACAGGCGATTCACCCAATTTTAACAGTTTGGTAAGGTCTTTCTCTTCTCTTTTCTTGCAATTCTCTTGAGTCTGGCATCATATTTGTCCCTGATCAGGAAGAAATAGATCAGTCCGGAAATGCTTGCAGATAAAGCAAGAAGGATGAGGCAGAAGGCAGATGCCCTGTCATAAGCATTTCCCATGCCCAGTATATTCTCCAGATATGTCATCATAGTCAGACTCGTTCTCATAACATCATAAGGACGTGACAGGAGGCTTGGTATCTCGCTCATGGCAAGCCCGTCCACTACCGAAAGAACGACTATGAAGAACATGATCGGACGCATACAGGGTAATGTAATGTGAAAGAAAGTATGGAACCTTGACGATCCGTCCATTTCCGCAGCTTCGAATATCTCAACAGGAATACTGGTCAATCCGGTAACAGCATAAATAAACGTGATCCCGAAATGCACAAAAACACTTACGACAATGATAAAGAAATGCTCTGATAGAAAGAATTCAAAATCTTTATCTGTCACACCAAACCCGTTGATCGCAGCTGCAATAAGGGAAAGGCTTACAACACTTCCGACAAAACTTATGATGTTATCCAGGACCATATAACCCAGAGTGGAACCTGTCATAAGATTTGGAAAGAAGAACGCTGTCTTAAAGAAAGATCTTCCCTTGATCTTAAGTCTCCTGTCAGTCATTGTTGCCGCCAGCCAAAATGCCAGTATCCACTCTGGAATAGTCTGGGCTATCCATAATTTGAATGTGTTCTTAAATGAGATTGCGAATGACGATGTTGCTAAAAGATCCGTGAAGTTTTTATACCACGGCAGACCTGCATCAACCAGCAGGGTAGGATTATCTATACGGGAAGTATGCTTCAGATCGCAGAATGCGAAGAGCACAGTATTCCCCATTGGCCAAAGATGAAAGATAAGGAACGCAACAATAAAAGGGATTGCGAAAATGTATCCCCATTTATTATAGTGTCTCTCTATTGATCTTCTTTTCCCCATAAAGCCCCGTCAGCTGCGCCATGCAACAGCAACAATATAAATCGACAGAAGTATTATATAGTACACTCAGGAAAATATACAGAAAATTTGACATGTCACGGCTATGCAAATAGAATAACTTTTAGATCAGTCTGACAGAGTCTTCAGACGATGCGGGGGATACAGGTTTGGGTGATAATGTAACAGTCAAAATATCAAGACAGAGACACGAGTTGATACTGAAGGTAATCGTTTACAGCGTATCGGTTGTCCTGACATTCATGACTCTGTATCCGTTCCTTATGATGCTTCAGGACTTTACTGGTTTCCGGGCTAATAACCCTGCAAGAATTCTGAAAGTGCTTCCTCAAAGATGCCAAGAACTGGTCGCTTTCTTCAAATCGAGAGTTGTCACAGGGTTTATAAATTCAGTAATCGTGGCGGCATGCAGCACATTCCTGAATGTCTATTTCTCAGCGCTTACCGCGCATTCAATTTTCGCTTACAAATGGAAAATGAGGAAAGCGTTCAGCAACTTTATCCTTGCACTTATGATGATCCCTAACATTGTCGCAACAGCGGGATTTATTCAGTTAGCCTACAGATTTCATGTAAACAACAGCCTTGCCCTGCTGATCCTTCCCGCTATCGCAACTCCAATATCCGTAGTCTTTATGAGGCTCTATCTTGAGTCATCCTTCTCACTGGAGCTTATGGATTCAGCCAGGATCGACGGTGCAGGAGAGTTCCGTATCTTCAATCAGATAGTCCTCCCTATCCTGAAGCCGGCTATAGCCACACAGGCAATCTTCGGACTTGCCAACAGCTGGAACGAGACTTTCCTTCCGCTTGTCCTTAACATAGAGGAAGAGAAGAAAACCCTTCCGGTCATTTTGATCCTCAATTATGCCAAGGGAGAGAACACCATACCGATGTTTGTTACAACGATCCCTCTGGTAATCGCTTTTCTCTTCCTGTCAAGACACATCGTCGAAGGCGTCCAACTGGGCAGTGTTAAGATGTAACAGATATATCGCGATATCATTCAACCCGCAATTCTGACCGGATATTACTATGATATAATCGTCAGGAAATTCTTGCTTGAGGATCGGTACGGGGTATGCATTTAATAACCAAGAGAATAATCTGCCTGGCTCTTACAGGCGCATTGTGCCTGTCTTTTGCTTCCTGCTCAGAAAGCAATAAAACAGGTAAATATGCATGGATCGATTCAGATCTCATAGATAACCAGGACCTTTCAGGCAGCTGCAGATTACAGGATGATTTTGCCGCTTCGGCAAATTCTGACTGGATTATGAATCACACCTACGATCCTTTAGGTCCGAACGGTTCCTTCGAAGATACCAAACTAACCGTTGACCAGCAGAAAAGAGCCCTTTTGGATGATGCCTCAAAGACAAGCAAAAACCTTGAGCTGATCAGATCTTATGACAGCCTCTTCTCAGACTGGGACTACAGGGATCAGACTGGTGTTGAGCCACTTCGAAAATATATCGGTTACATCGATGATATAAGCACCCTCGAAGATGCCGGAAAATATATGCTCGACAACGTTAAAAACCCTTTTGCGGTATCGCTCGTAAAACTGTCAGCCGCTAAGCACCAGGGCGAGGATCAATACAAGTGTCTCGAGATAAACCAGCCTGATTACTCGCTCGGAAAAGCGTCCGAATACTATTCGATCCGAGATAAAGGACTTCAAGAAAGAGACAGGACAACGGCCACGGTCAATTGCCTTATGACAAAACTCGGTTACTCCAGAGAGGATTCACGCAGGCTTTTGAATGAGTGTTTCGCATTCGAGACCAAACTTGCCGACATCAATCCTGAAGGCATGTCACTTGATGCCTATAATCTTATCGTAACCAGGGATCAGGTCCTTGAGGCCTCAGGTGGTTATCCATTAAATGATATGCTCGAACACTATTGTCTCGGCAAAGCAGTTGCCTACAATGCGGATCTGATCTATCTAAAGGGATTGGACAGTGTGTTTACGGCTAAAAACCTTGAAGGAATAAAAGCATATTTTAAAGTAAGGCTCATGATGAATTCACTGCCATTACTGGATGAGGAATCTTTCACTCTCTACAGGGAAAACATGGTTGACAGAATGAATCCTTTCGGCTCGGTAAGCGAAGGACGCCCGGACAGATATCTGTTCCATATCCTGGGAAATAGCTGTCTTAATGCCGCTATGGATCAGGCATATCTTGATGAATACTACGACGAGAATGTCTTTCAGGATCTGACTGACCTCTCCAATATGCTTATCGACGGATACAGGGAAATTCTTGACAGCAAAGACTGGATCTCAGATGAGAATAAAGCACGTCTTAACGAGAAGCTTGATAATATGGCTCTTCTGATCATAAATCCTTCAAACACAGCGGATTTTGGTAACATGTCTTTTGTTTCTAAAGAGGATGGCGGCTCACTTCTTGATGCTTACTGCAAGATCAATGAGTTTGAGATAAGACATCTTGGTGATATTACCACTATGAGATTCGACCGGACATACTGGGACATCTATGACGTTACCATCTCCACCACTGCCACCGGATCTGCCTATGCTCCCTGGCTCAACGTACTCTACATCCATATCGGGATCTTGTCAGGAAATATCTATTCGCCTGATATGACAATAGAGCAGAAGCTTGGTGCTATCGGAGCCGTAATCGGTCACGAGATGACACATGCATTTGACTCCAACGGGGTAAATTATGATTTTTACGGCAATAAAAAAGCTGTTATCGAAGGCAACGATATGGAAACCTTCTCTTCTTTGTCATCAAAGGTTACAAGTTACTATGAAGGGATCACACCATTTAAAGGTGCCGATACATACGCGATCGATAATATCTTAAGCGGTGAAGCTATTGCTGATATGGGTTCAGTCAAATGTGCGCTTATGATCGCCAAAGATATTGAAGGCTTCGATTACGATCTGTTCTTCAGGAGTTATGCCACACTCTGGCGCAGCATGTGTCCAAAGGGCGACGTCATATGGTATATGAGAGAAGATGATCACCCTCTCCACTACCTCAGGATAAACGTAACCCTGCAGCAGTTCGATGAGTTCTATATCACCTATAACATCCAGCCGGGAGATAATATGTATCTTGCTCCTGAAGACAGGATAGCGATCTGGTAAGAGAGGCTTGATATGAGAGATATTTTCGTGGAAGAAATAAAAAGGATCACCGGCCTTAAGAGATTCAGGATAATGTGTTTGCTGTTGTTAGCCGGCTTCATTGCCTGGGTGATCTATACCAAAGTCACATTCTGGAACGACTTCATGTATTTAGTCAGAGTTCAGAATTATATGCTTTACTTCTTCAATCTTGGATCATTCGTAACTGTGATGCTGGGTCTTCACAGAAGAAAGTTCACATCTAACAGCATAGTTCTCGCAAACGGACACGGAGGCTCAAGGGCTAAGACCGTTCTCGGGAAATGGCTGACCGGTATATGCCTGATATTCATTATGTATGCCGTTCTGGCAGTCTTTGTTATACTAATGAGCCTTATCCTTGGGGCACATAGCAGCGGAGACCAGATCGGTGTAATGATGCTGTCCATCCTGATGAATGCCATCTCGGTAGCGGGAAGTTACGGTCTTTATATGATGTTCCAGTTTCTCACGGCATTCCCTGCCGTCTCAATACTGCTGGCCACAATATCAATTGAGATCCTTCCTGCTTTTATAGACAGATACGGATTTGATCTTTTCCCGGAGCTGGTCATAATCAATAATCTTCTCATGTACGGCCGCACCAGGGCAGGATTCTCGGGCATATTGCTGGGTATGCCGAGGTTTGAATTCCTTCTATTCTTTCTTATTTACTCCGCGGTTGGTGTTCTCTTCTCCATGCTGATCTTCAAGCTGAAACGCGAAAAGAAACCCCGTAAGAGCAGGAAGAAAGATCCCGAAAAAGAACAAACTCCGCAGGAAGATATTAGTATAAGTACTCCTGCTGTTTGATATGCGGTCATCCCCGTGGGATATCCCACTCCCCGTCGACGCCCAGAAAAGCCCTGGCCATATCTTTGGAAAAATCAAGTCCGTTGTCACTGTTTGTAAGAATAACAGCATATTTATTCTGTTCAGGATACAAAACACAGAGACTCTGGAATCCGGGATTTATGCCTGAATGCCAATATGTCGTTTCCGCTTCTCCTGTCTGTTCTATAGCTATTCCAATGCCCCATGCGTTTCTGTCATCTATGGTTACAGAGGGGAGAAACATTTCATTAAAACCGTCACCGGGATCTTTGGCCTTATTCATGAGTTCGTTGCAGAATACCGACATGTCCCTGGCTGAGGATTTAAACGTATATGCACAATTTGCTTTCTTTGCAATGACATCATTAGTAACAGGAATACCATATGGAAGCGCGAATGCCAGCACAGCAAATAACAATGTTACAACCGGTATAAAGAGGTAAAAGAGTTTGCTTTTCTTTCCGGTAATAAACAGGCCAGTTCCCAGAAGTGCAAAACAGGCAAGGAACAACGCGAATACCTTTGATACAAAGAAGAACAACAGGAAGACCGAGTTGATTATCCCTGCTGCCAAAAAGCATACAGCAAATGCGGCCTTAAAAGAAAAGTATCTGAACCCGGTTAACTTTCCTGTTATTCCTGCGGCAGCAAGAAGCAAAATGAATGACAATACAAAAACAGCCATTGCGTAGAGAAACGCTGAACCCGGACCCATATATGGAAGAACAGTTGCCCTGCCTTCAAACGTACTGTTATTCATTCCAAGCGGCTCAAAAACATAATGTGAAGCGGCCTGCTCCAGAGTCATTCCGCTTGCATTCTCGATCACACTCTGCAGGTAGATATACCCTACGCCCGAGTAACAGAATCTGGTCCCCGGATTGGAATATATCTTCTTATCCGTTCCGAGCTCATAATTGGGCGAGAACCCTGCCGTATGGCACAGAAGCTGCCTGAGCGTTATATCATCAAGTCTTTCATCATCAGTGATAAGATCCGGATCAAGATACTGGGCTATCCTGTCATCAAGAGACAAAATACCCTCTTCTGTCATAGCAAGAGCAATATATGCCGCAACGGTCTTGCCATTCGAGGCGAGTTCAAATACAGTATCCTCATCCGTCCCCTTACCATAGTTCCTATACTCTGCAGAACCGTTATCATAGAGGACAGCTGAATAATTATTTATTCTGTACTTCTCTTCAAGTGTCTGATCCTTTTTGATACCGCAAGCGGCAAAAGTCAGAACAGAAACAACCGTCATTACTATCAATACAGATTTTATTTCTGCTCTCATATACATCCTCCGGATAGCCTGTAAACCAATGCATTTGTCTTGTCTGTTCACAGGTTAGACGGAGAATTATGGATTTCGTTACAAAGTGTTTTTTTGGGTCAGTGGTGTCAAATGGACGGAAATAATATCAGTCGTAAGTGATGACCTGGTGGCCAAACGTATTCTTAAGCCAGTCACCGCTGCTGTTGTCAGAGGACGGGAAAACAACCGTGTTCGGATCACCGTCTGAGATATATCTTTTCCCTGCGTTAAGCTGGGAGAAATTCATCTCAATATCCCATTCAGTTCCGCCATTGTCATAGCCGCGGATCCTTCTGATCGCCATATTGTTATAGTCTCTTACGAACGGAGAATATGACCTTGTCCATGCGCAAAGAAGCGCAGCCTTCGTGGAATAAGTGAATCCGTCATATGTTCCCGAGAAGATCCTGTCATACTGCGGTTTGCCGGAACCTATATTTTCGGGCGAACCAAATGGAAGAGCCACAATATCAACATATTGTCCGGGGATGATCTCATCAAGCTTCTTAAACATGGAACCGACCTGTTTCTCAATCTCGTCAGCATCACAGTCTCCGAGTTTTTTGTGGTCGCGTGTGTGATTGCCGATATCATAACCGTTATCGACCATCCACTTCATGACTTTGCGGTCTTCTTCCTCACCGTTCTCGAAAAGCTGAGAGTTCACAAAAAACGTTGCCGTAACATTATAGTCCGGATATTCGGATTTGATCTTCTCCAGTATGCCTATTGCACAGGTGGGATCAAAAACCGGTGTTCCGTCATCATTCCAGCCCTGAAGAACAACATCCCTGATCCCGTCATCAAAAGTCAGTATGAGAGGACTGTATCCGAAAGGCACATCGATATATCCGTCAACAAAATCAGTGAGCCGCATCATGCGGTAACCCTGTTCATAATACCTTCTCAGATCCGCCTCAAATGCCTCGGAAGTCCTGTTGTATCCGTCCTTATCAACATTGCCGCCGGTATACTGTGTCTCGGCATTGGTCATGCCATAGACTCTGTGATACATAAGGATAGGCACCGAGTTAAGTTCATTAACTCCGGCATTCCTGTATTCTTCCGCAGTATAAGTCACAAAAGCACTTGTCTCGGGCACAGTTTCCGTAATCTCAGTCGTGGCCGCAGTGGTTTGTACGGAAGTAGATATGGCATCCATCACTGAAGTCTCAGTATCACTTTTGCATCCGGACAGCAGAGATGCCGCCATTGATGCAATAAGTGCATATACCGTGACTTTTCTGATATTCATAACTTATAAGATCCTTGTCCGTATATTCTTTACGGTTGAAGTATATACGAATTCTTCATAAAAATCTTAATGTATCATGATTTCCGGCAATAATTCCTTTGTCTCCTGCAAAGTATTTCCGCTGATGTAGTAAGTAACACCATTTGCTTCAAACCTTATAAAACTGTCTGCATCAACGTTAATGAAAGTGCGGCAGTCTTTCTCCCCGTTTACTATGAAAGTCCCGGTAAAATATGGAGACATTCCGACACCAACCTGCCTGTGAAGTGTCAGGCCTGATGTATCCTCACAAAGTTCTGCATCCCTGATATCAGATAAAGGGATCTTATAGATATCCACCAACTGGTTGCATATCAGGGTATCATTCTCGATCCTAAGCCTCATTGAAGTCTTTCCCAGTGTTAAGAAGAAAAACATAACTGCCAGTGTTCCGGCAACAAGCAAAATGGCGGCAGCCATGATCACTTTTCCGGCAGGATGGGCAATATTGATCGTGCCTCCGATACCCATTCTCTTTGCAACATTGAGTCTCCTGTCATCCGGATTGTAATAAAAAGAGCCGAAGATCCACTTATCATCGTCATCGATATCGATAGTAGTCTCTTTGCGGTATCTTTTATCGATGGCAAGTGACTTCTTTACCAGAACAGTCATTGCAGCCATGAGCAGGAACATATAGACCAGTGTCTGGATAATAACCACTGTGTCGCTTTTCACGAAGAACAGGAGCACGGCATATAAAACAGATACTATGACATTAGCCCAGACCATAAGCACAAATGTGTCTGCAAAGACCTTTTTCCTGGCTCTGTTGTAATTCCTGTTGGTCTCGCTGTCAGCCGAGATTACCTCATTGCGGATTCGGTCCATCATGACTGCTATTGGTATCAGCATAAGACCAACAAGCAGGAATGATCCTGTCATCGCCGTCATCGCGAAGGAATTTCCCGGATCTGCTGCCGGTACATATCCGGAAACATCAACAGCACCGGCATCTAACAGTAGAGAAACAATAAAGATAAATGCCAGTACCGCATTGGGGATGATTATGTTTATAACTTTAAGTGCGCGCAGTGAACCTGCTCCCTTAAGATCCGTATAAGTTGTTCCTGAAGCAGCCTTTATGCCGATCTCCCTTTTAAGACTCTTCATCTCACGGTTGGATCTCATGAACGGAACCATTGTTAAGAACAGCACTGCGAAAATAACTATCACCCAAATGCTTAAGCGGACAGTATAATCCGGTATCAGCATGATCATTGCCATCAGGACGAATGAGCTGATCATCATTATAAGCGCCTGTTTTCTTGTCGATGATACGATCCTGTCTATAGCTGAAGCGGCCTTATCCTCTTTGAACTCTTCACGGTTCCTTACACCGAAGATAAATTTCCTGTCTCTCCACTTTGAGGGATATTCATAGAAAAACATTATCAGCAATGTCGGCACCATTATTACCAGCATTATGATATCTGCAAAATAATCCATTATCTTATCCTCTTAAATCTCTTTTGCTTTCCGGCCTTCAAACATTGCCCAGATAGTACTCGTCGATCAGTTTCTGGATCTCTGCTTTGGGAACTCCCGACAGTCT
This sequence comes from Saccharofermentans sp., assembly GCA_024683485.1. Lineage (GTDB taxonomy): Bacteria > Bacillota > Clostridia > Saccharofermentanales > Saccharofermentanaceae > Saccharofermentans. The sequence continues at coordinate 97,680 of JAIKYD010000107.1, forward strand.
TGCTTCCGACACTATCCTTTTTAATTCATTCTTGTTCTCTTCGGAGATAACTCCCGATTTCTCGATCTGCTGCCTTACCCTGGCACCGTTCTTGCGGTCAGTCATGATATAGCCCTCGTTCTTCAGCATCTGGTATGTCTTACTGACCGTCATCGTATTAATTCCGATCTCCAGAGCCAAAGCCCTTACCGTCGGGAGCTGCTCACCGGCTTTGAGTTCTCCGGAGGAAATGCCCATCACGATCTGATTTCTAATCTGCATATATATGGGCACATCAGAATATTCATCTATCTTTATAACCATCTCATTTTCCTCTGCGCATTAAACTGCCACAGCTTTTTTCTTATCTTCTTTAAGTACGATTACAGCCATTACCACTGCGATGATCAATGTAGGGATAATGCTGACAAGTCCGTGAGGTGCAGGTCCGAAAATAAGGAGTCTTGCGATCTTTTCCTCATGGTCTGCGTTAAGCACCAGCTGATAAAGCGTGGCTGCTGCGTTGATCGAACCGTGAAGCAATGCAGGGATCCATATGCACTTTGTCTTATCGTAAATGATCTCGTGGAACATACCCCAGACAATACATGTAAGCGTGAAAGCAGCAAGGCCCAGTATAGGCGCACCGATATAATCCGTTCCGTATTCATAACCTGCGAGGAGCATAGCCGGGAAATGAAATGATGCCCATATCGCACCTCCGATGATCCATGTAACAGGTCTTGAGAACTTCTTTTTAAGTTCAGGATAAAGGAATCCTCTCCACCCTGCTTCTTCACCGATAGCCAAAAACATATTTAAAAACGGAGCATATGTCACACACTGAAGCACCGTGATCAGAGACATCATCTGCATTGTCATTCCCGACTGCTCTAATGCCTGCTTATACTCTACGGGATCCATTCCCGCAGATTCCACTGCCTTCAGCATAAAAGAACCGTCAAAGCCGAACAGGTCAGGCCAGATCATAAAGAAGATCACAAAGCCTGAAAATGTGAAAATAACAGGAAGGAAAACAGCAAAGAATATCCATTTTACCTTTCCCTTGAGCCTGGGCTTCCATCCGATGCTCTTAACTCCTGTCTTTGCAATTATCGAAGCGATCAGCGGCGTAAACATGACGACCATCATGCCGACCTGGAAGATCAGTATTCCTGCGTAACCTTCAATGTTGCGGCTGATGAGACATACAATGATCTGAATGAGCCAAGACATACCCAATGCCAAAGCAATAAACTTAATAACTTTCTTCTTATCCATACCACCACTCCCTTTCATGGCTTTCCGCATACAGCATTATTCCGGATGCGTGTGTGCTTTGTATTAGTTGTTATAATACAAACTATACAACCTTTCCTGTAATTGTCAATATATTTCCAAACAATTCAATTTTGTTACAAAAGGAGCGTCAATCTTTCAATTTAACTGTTATGGTAATATATTAAAGTTCATTTTAAGGAAGGAATAATGACTCTTTCTAAAGCAAACCGTATGAGAAAAAAGAAATCACCGGGACTGTACTTAATTATCCTGATAATATTGGCAGCTGCAGTTGCTTTCATATTATATGAAGTCTTTATTGTTAAAAGAGGCTGGATACACACCGATGCCGGCACATATTATTACGACAACAAAGGTAACCCTTATTCCGGAATGAAGCAGATGTCTGACGGCACTGTGAGGTATTTTGATCCTGAAACGAACCTGATGGTCACCGGTGCCAAAGAGATAGACGGCAACGCCTACTATTTCGACAGCGAAGGAGTTATGCAGACCGGCCGTTATACTGAAAACGGCATCTCCAGATTCTATGATCCTTCCACAGGAATAATGATGACAGGATGGATCGAGATAGGAGACGGCAAGTATTATTTCGACCAAAATGACGGAACAGGAGCCTCAGGACTGACGGTCATTGACGGAAAACAATACTATTTTGATAAAGACAGCGGCCTGATGGCAACAGGCAAGGTCAATGTCGATGGTGAAGACTATATTTTCGATGAAAATACGGGAGCAGGTCTGGACGGATTCATAGATTTTGACGGTTCCCTGCATGCATTCATCGGTGGAAAGATGTTAAAGGGCGTAAGAGCTTACGCCGACAATCACCTTTATTATTTCGATGACAGCGGCGTAGTAATCCGTGAAGTCGATGGAAGCAAGCCCATGGTTGCCCTGACCTACGATGACGGCCCTTCCAAATACACCGACTCCATTCTCGACACATTTGAAGAATATGATGCCAGATGTACTTTCTTCCTTGTAGGCGACAGGATCTCATGGAATGAGGATCAGGCCCGCCGTGAGGCAGCACTGGGATGCGAACAGGGAAACCACACATTCAGTCATAACAGACTTACCGATCTTGATGCTGAAGGTATGCGCGAAAAGCTCAAGGGAACCGATGATGAACTTATCAGGATCTCAGGCAAACCCTCAACATGCTTAAGACCTCCTGAAGGCAAATGGAATGAGACCCTGCAGCAGGTCTGCGAAAGCCCGATCATACTTTGGAGCATTGATTCACGCGACTGGGCCAGCAAAGATGCTGATCAGATCTGCAGCCGTGTAATCGGAAAGGTCCAGGACGGCGACGTTGTTCTAATGCATGACCTTTACCAGGCAACTGCAGATGCCACCAAGAGGATCGTACCTGCACTTATCGAAGCCGGTTTCCAGCTGGTTACAGTCGAGGAATTGGGTCTTATCAAGACCGGCGGCAATGGTCTTACAGACGGAGAGGTATATTACTCGATCCCCAACAGATGATATTCCAGTATGTTTCATACGGTTAGCGGGACTGTCCGTAAGGCTGCGGATGTCCCGTTTTACTGTTATAAAAATACTTAATGAATGAAATGTAACAATACTCACAGGCGTGTTAACTAAACCCGATTGATAAAGTATAATCACCTAAGATGAACAAGAACAAGGAGGAATCTTTATGAAGAGAAGATCATTTTTGGCTTTTGCCGGTGCGTTCCTTGCAGGTTCGCTCTTATTTACGGCATGCAGCGGCACTAGCGGCAATAACGGCAGCACCGGTGGTGACAAGGGACTTAAGATTGCTATCGTCAGCTCCCCTTCAGGTGTAGATGACGGTTCTTTCAACCAGGAGAATTACAACGGTATCCTGAGTTTTATTGAAGCTCATCCCGGCTCAACTGTAACTCCCGTTCAGGAGACAACAGGTGACACAGCTGCAGCGATCAAGGCTGTTGAGGATATAGTTGTTGACTATGATGTAATAGTATGTGACGGATTCCAGTTTGCAGGTATCACAGATATCGCCAAGGACAACCCCACAAAGAAGTTTATTCTTGTGGATACATCCCCTTCTGATGCAGATGGCAATGAAGTAACCGTTGATAACATCTATGCCATGACATTCAAGGAACAGGAAGGCGGATTCGCAGCTGGATTAGCAGCAGCTTTAAAGTCCAAGACAAAGAAAGTAGCTGTAGTAAACGGAATCGCATTCCCCACAAATGTAAACTATCAGTACGGATTCATGTCCGGCGTTAATTATGCTAACAAGCACTATGGCACCAATGTTGAGATCGTTGAACTCGCATCCTATGCAGGAACTGATGTCACCGGTGCAAATGTCGGTGGTAACTATATCGGATCCTTTGGAGATCCCGCAGGCGGTAAGGTAATCGGCGAAGCACTCATCAAGGAAGGCTGTGACGTAATCTTTGTTGCTGCAGGTGCTTCCGGCAACGGTGTCTTCACTGCAGTCAAGGAAAGTGCTGCTGAAGATTATGTAATCGGCTGTGATACAGACCAGTTCGCAGACGGAGTCAACGGCAGCGAGAATGTTGTTCTCACATCATCCCTGAAGGTTATGGGCGCAAATGACAAGAGAGTCCTCGAGACCGTTCTCGACGGTACTTTCAAGGGCGGCAACTACCTTCTCGGTGCTGACTCAGATTCCACCGGTTATGTAAACGATCCGAGCAGATGCCAGCTCACATCAGATGACATTGCAAAGATCGATAAGGCATTTGCACTCGTTAAGAATGGAACTATCGTTCCAGCTGCAAACTTCAGCGGAACAACACCTGATAATTTCCAGGGCATCGACGCAGAGTAATCATTACTGACATAAAAAGGCTGCCTCATAAATTGAGGCAGCCATTTATTTTTGGGGGAGTTTTATCGTGAGCAATCCTGAATACATCATTGAGATGAAACACATCACGAAGAGGTTTCCGGGTCTTACCGCAAATGATGATGTTACGATACAGATCAAAAAGGGCGAGATCTATGCGCTGTTAGGCGAGAACGGTGCAGGTAAATCAACACTGATGAGCGTACTTTTCGGTATGTACGAGCCGGATGAAGGCGAGATCTTTATCCGGGGCGAGAAGGTTAAGATTGCCTCACCCCGCCAGGCCACAAAGCTCGGCATAGGCATGGTGCACCAGCATTTCAGGCTCGTATCGAATTATACGGTCGCTGAGAATATCATTCTGGGTTCAGAACCCCAGAACAAGCTGATGGGATTCATTCCGCGTGTCAATATAAAGAAAGCCAACGAAGATATTGCTAATCTGTCCGAGAAGTACGGACTCAAGGTTGAACCGAAGGCGGTCATAAGCGATCTGAGTGTCTCTGCGCAGCAGAGGGTCGAGATATTGAAGATGCTCTACCGCGATGCCGAGATCCTCATCTTCGATGAGCCTACGGCGGTATTGACTCCCCAGGAGATCGAGTATCTTCTCGACATCATCAGAGGCTTGCGTGACAACGGTAAAACAATAATAATAATCACCCACAAACTTGAAGAGATCAAATCAATAGCTGACAGATGTGCCATCTTAAACCGCGGAAAACTCATAGACATCCTCGATGTCAAGGAAGCCTCGACCGCAGAGATGGCAAGGCTTATGGTCGGCCGTGAGGTATCATTCAGTTCCGGCAAGACGGAAGCCAAACCTGGTGACGTGGTACTAAAGGTGGAAGGCCTTACTGTCAACAACGAAGTCGGATATGAAGCAGTTAAGGGAGTCTCGTTCGAGATACGTTCAGGCGAGATATTTGCCCTTGCCGGAGTATCGGGCAACGGCCAGAACGAGCTAGCCGATGCAATTGCGGGCCTCCGGAAATGCAAAGGCGGCAAGATAACTCTGTGCGGCAAGGATATAACAGATCTCTCGATCAGGAAAAGGACAGAAGAGGGTATTGCCTATATTCCCGAAGACAGACAGAGCGTTGGTCTTATTATGGGATTCTCATTAAGCGACAACCTGGTGTTCAAGACTTACTATAAGAGCAGTTTTTGCAAAAACAAGGTGCTTGACGGTAAAGCTATCGAAAAGAATGCCGACCGCCTTATTGAGGAATACGATATCAGGAGCAGCAGAGGCAATAAGACTATCACTAGTTCAATGTCCGGCGGCAACCAGCAAAAAGCCATAATCGCCCGTGAGATCGACTTAAAGACCCCTCTTATCATCTTTATGCAGCCGACCAGAGGTCTTGATATCGGAGCGATCTCCAATATCCATAAGCAGATGATAGCCGAAAGAGACAGAGGAGCAGCAGTTCTTCTGATCTCCCTCGAACTTGATGAGATCATGGACTGTGCCGACACGATCGGTGTTATCTTCGACGGAAAGATCAACCGTATCGCGAAAGCTTCCGAACTCACCGTCAACGAAGTCGGAAAGTTCATGATGGGTGTAACGGAAGGAGGCAAGAGCGCGTGAAAAAGATCCTGGTAAAACTCCTTGGCGGAGAAAAACTTCAGATGGTAAGGATCTCGCTTTTTGCGATCCTGATAAGTCTTATCGTAGGTACGATCATACTCGCAGTCTTAGGCAAGTCACCTCTGGCAGCGTATACCAATCTGCTTCAGGGTTCCGGACTTTTCCCAAAGCCCCAGTACGCCGGCCGTCAGAGCATGTTCACTGACTTCATGAGTTTTCTTGATGCCCTGACTCCAATGATCTTTGCGTCACTTGCTGTTGCAGTGGCATTCCGCGCCGGCATGTTCAATATCGGTGTATCCGGAATGATGCTTGCGGCAGGATTTTTTGCAAGTGCAACAGTCGGTCAGTCCGCAATGGCAGCACCAATCGCAAAGCCTCTGGTACTGATCATCGGTATCGTTGCGGGAGCTCTTGTAGGTGCTTTGATCGGATGGCTTAAATACAGATTTAATATTAATGAGGTCGTGTCATCGATAATGATCAACTACACTTTGATGTATATCTTTACCTTCTTCATTAATACATTTTTCGTGGATTCTGTATCAAGACAGAGCAAGACCATATCGGATGCCTCAAGGCTTACACTTCCGGCAGTCCAGGCTTTCGGCCTCAAATTCAATATTCCGCTTGCATTTCCCCTCGCGGTCATAGCCGCAGTCCTCATGTGGTTCATCATGAACAAGACAACCATCGGATACGAGATCAAGGCTGTAGGTATGGGAAAGAAAGCTGCACGTTATGCAGGTATAAGTATTTCAAAAAACATCATTCTCGCTATGACGATCTCAGGTGCACTTGCAGGCATCGCAGGCGTCACATATTTCTGCGGATATAATGCATCCATCCAGCCCGGTGTTGTACCGAGCATGGGATTTAATGCTATCGCTGTAGCGCTGCTCGGAAACAGCGACCCAATAGGGTGTATCTTCTCATCCATCCTCATCACGATACTCTCGAAGGGTTCTATCTACATGAGTTCCCAGCAGGGTGTCGACATCGAGATATCGGATCTCATAACGGCAGTTATACTTATCTTCGCCGCATGTTCGGAGTTCATAAAGATGTATATAGGAAAGATCAGTATGGAGACTAAAAAGGAGGTGCATAGAACATGATCGAGACAATCATAATTGACGGACTGGCTTTTGCACTTCCAATGTTCATAATGGCTATCGGCGGCATCTTCAGCGAGAAGAGCGGCATCACCAACCTCGCCCTTGAAGGTCTTCAGGGCTTCGGTGCTTTCACAGGTGCGTTTTTCGCTGTGATCCTGATGCAGTCTATGGAAACAACTTCACAGGTGCCATACTATCTTTCTTTTGTAATAGCGGCTGTTGGCGGAATGCTCTATGCATACGTTCACGTTATTCTGTGCATCAAGCTGAAAGCCAACCAGGTCATAAGCGGTGTCGTTGTCAATATTCTTGCAATGGCTCTGACGAGTTTTCTTACAAAGCGTATCAACGAAGGATTCTTCGGTCAGAAATCAAACAAGTTCGTTCTCGGAACGAGCGTGCGTTTCTCGGTTCCTGTGTTATCCGATATTCCTGTTCTCGGAGGTTTCTTCAAGAATATCTACCCCTTCGAGATCATGATCATCGTAATCGCGCTGATCATGTGGTATGTCATGTACAAGACACCGTTCGGAATGCATCTGAGAGCTTGCGGTGACAATCCTCATGCTGCTGATGCTGCAGGAATCAACGTTAACCGTGTAAGAACTATAGCTGTCGTTATCTCCGGCGGCCTGTCAGCTATCGCAGGCATGAGTTACGCTTATTCGATCTCGGCGAATTTCTCACCTGATATCTATCTGGGATTCGGTTATCTCTCGATTGCGGCACTCATATTCGGTAACTGGTCTATTCTCCCCACGCTTTGCGCATGCCTGTTCTTCGGCTTTGCAAGAAGCGGCGGCCAGGCTCTGATCCAAAAACTCGGAATGCCTTCAACATACAATGACCTTGTAAGGATACTGCCTTATGTGCTCACGCTGCTGCTTCTGATCTTCTTCAGCAAGCATAATAATGCACCGCGCGCATTGGGCGAGATCTACGACAAAGGTAAAAGGTGATCTTCCGGAGTCCCCGGCTTACTTAACAATATTTCTTATCCAAATGCCTGATCTGACAAAAGCAAATGCGATCAGGCATTTTAATACTTCCGTCCCGCGGATAATGGCTACCATCCAGGTTACGCTCATATCCGTGTAACGGCTCATGCAGTAAGCCAGCGGTACAACAAGCACCCATGTGAACACACTGTCAAAAAGAACAGTAATCAGCGCATTTCCGCCGGATCTTATGATGAAATACGAAGCATGTGTGTATGCGCAGAAAGGCATGTTAAGGGCTCCGAGCAGGATAAAGCCTGCTGCAAGTCCTCTGATATAATCGCTTGTATTGTAGAGAAGCGGAAACAGATAAGATATGGAAGCCATGATCAAACCGAAAACCATTCCGCAAATAACCGTGGCTCTCCTCATAATTCCGGCCTTCTTCTTTGCTTCTCCTAATTCGCCCGCACCGAGAATATGTCCCATCATGATACCGACCGCTTCACCCATCGCTATAAAAGCCACACCCATGAGATTCCACAGCGTGGATTCGATATTGAGCGCAGCGACAGCATCAAGACTGCGGTATGAATAGCACTGGTTGATAGTAGTCATTCCAAGAGACCATAAAGTCTCGTTTGCCATAAGCGGCAATGCTTTAAGGAAAAACTTTACAGCCAGATTCCCCGGTATGCTGAAATGCCTGAATGCTCCTTTTATGAACGGGAACAGATTTGGATGTCTGCCCGTATAGATAACAAGGATCCCGAGTTCCACAAATCTGGATATAACAGTTGCTATGGCAGCACCCTCAGCACCAAGTGCCGGAAGTCCGAAATGGCCATATATCAGCAGATAGTTACCGGTAAGATTGACAAATATCGCACAGATCGATGCAAACATAGGGACCTTCGTGCTTCCGATGTCCCTAAGCGTTCCTGCATAAGCCTGTGTAATTCCGATCGGAATAAGGCTTATGAGGATGATATTCATATAGCTCGTTCCGATCTTAAGTGTCTCGGCCGCATCTGCAGGATCACCCTCGCCCAAAAGGAACAGGTTAATAAGGAAAGGTGAACCGAATGCTAATATAGCAACACATATCGCTGCAATAACCGTATTGAATACGAGTTTGAAACGGAATGACACACGTATCCCGTCATCATCGCCTTTACCCTTGTATTGTGCGGTAAATATTCCGACTCCTGCAGTGGCACCGAAAATAACAAGATAGAAAACGAATATCAGCTGGTTGGCAATAGCAACGCCAGAGAGCGCATTAGTACCGACCTGCCCGATCATGAGATTATCGAGAAGGTTTACAAAATTAGAGATGCCGTTCTGAACCATCATGGGGATGGCGATCTTCAGAAGCGTCTTTATATAGCTTTTGTCGTCCTTAATGCCTGTCATTTCCTGTTCCGTATTAACATTAATTTTTTCGATTCGAGAATTGTATCAAAAAGACATATAAAAAAACAATAGGGAAATTTGTTATCAAAAATGACTATTTTAAAATGTTATAATGACTTCCGGAGCAAATGTCCCGCTTCAATACTTTAGGGATAACAGGGATTCTATTATGGCTTTTGCAGGAATGTTTCTCGGCGTGGTCTTCATAATCATAATCATCACTGCCTTTGTGATAGCTTTTATTGAACTTATCATCGGCATTATCCTCATGTGCAAAAAGAAGAAAGTTCCGGCAATCATTCTGTTTGTACTGTCAGCAATACCGGGAGTTGTTGCAACCGGCTTTATTGTGTTTGCTGTTTGCAGCACTCTGTTCCCCAAATATGAGACCTATAACGGCAAGGAAGTTATGGTGAGTATGCGCGCTGTCAGGAATATGAAAACACTCATTAAAGAAAACGACATGGACGGGCTTGATGAGCTGCTGGACAAACATCCTGAACTGATCTATTACCAGGATAACAATCACGAGACTCTCCTTGAATACGGACTGCATGACCGCAACGTCGAGATAATGGAGATCGCATTAGATCATGGTGCTGAGTTTGATGCGGAACCGACATTCAGGTATTTGAGATATGACTGTTCGCTCGATCACTTCTTTGATGATGAATACTGGTTTTTCATCCCGGGGTATGAACCGGATCAGTCAAAGCTTACCGAAGGCGAGACGACCGATGAGATGATCGAAACTGCCAGGTTTGCCGTCGATCACGGTGCATCAACGGTATGGTCCAGACAGATAGGCCGCTGGACTCTTGCTGATTCGGTGGAAAACTGGATAAACAGAGATAGCTTCATCAGCGATAAGGACCGGGAATTCCTGGATTATGCGCGCTCGGTAAGCTGATTCTGAATATTCTTAAACCTGAATAATATCAAGCCTTTAATCCCTGTTCTTTTTCTTAGCCTTCTTCTCGAGATACATGGCTTTATCAGCCTTATTCATGCAGTCTGCAACGTCATGCCATTTGGTAAGGTCACAGGTGCCGATACTGGAACTGATCTCAAACTCATACTTGCCTGAAAGATTGATCTCTTTTATGCTGTTCCTGACGTTTCTAATGAACTTACCGACTCTGCCGACTTCAGACAGAATAAGGATCGCAACAAACTCATCTCCGCCCATCCTTGCAACGAATTCATCGCTGTTTAAGGCTTTTTCAATATAGTTTGCAGTCTCCTTTATGGCCTCATCACCTGCGTTATGTCCGAAATTATCGTTAATGTACTTAAGACCATCCATGTCGATAGATACGACCGCAAGCTCCTTCTTCGCATTTCCATCCTCATCAAAGAGTTCGGAGATTTTCTGCTCAAATCCACGCCTGTTGAGAGACCCGGTAAGAGGATCCCTTATGTAAAGGCTCATAACGTCAGAGATACCGAAGAGCTTCTCGTAAAGTTCGAGCTTGTTTATATTCTGGCCAACCTGTGTAAGAAGATATTCTATCTTAAAATTTATAAATGTGTCATAGGATGTATCAACCTCAAGAGCGGCATAACCGTACACTTCGTTCTTATATGACAGAGAAAAAAAGATAACCATGCCTTTGTCTTTGTCTCTGAAGCCATCAGGAAGCAACTGTCCGTTCGGGAACGGGATATCCCCTATTACATTCTCACCCTTATCAATAAAATATCCGGACATAACCCTGTCGGTTTCACGGTATCCACAGAAGTAGCAAGACTTTACACTATCGACTTTTTTAAACTCATCGAGAGCAACAGACAATGAATCTTCCCTCGTGAGTGCACCTTCGAAAAGCGCATTTATGACAACGAATTCTCTCATATCATCCATCGAGATGGAGGATGCGACATTCTGCTCGCACAGAACTCTGTAAACATCTCTTTCTTTATCTTCTATGCCCGTACTCTCACGGGGAATAAGCTTTGAAGAAACAGCTGCGTTATATTCGGGATTCCCGCCTCTCTGAAGTTCTTCAAGGATCCCCATCGCAAGATCAACAAAATCAGCTTTGCTCATCTCGATCGTAGTGATGGACGGAATATGGTTCTGTGATTCAACGGCATTATCAACGCCGCTTATCAATGTATCCTGTGGAATAGAATAGCCCCTCTGTATCAGTTCATTACATAGGGCGATCGCCTCATAATCGTTAGAGCATATGACCGCTTCTGGAAGAGTGCCGTCTTCCTTGATAAAGAAATCAGCCATCTCAGGGCCTTGTGTGATCCAGTAATTGCCGTGGAAGATCTTATCCTCTGACACTTCATAACCAGCCTCATGCATTGCATCTTCAAAGCCCTGACGCCGCTCGTAAGAGTCAGCCAGCTCATCCATGCCGGTAACGAATCCGATATCATCCGTCTTGCATTTCGAGATAACATATTGGGCGATCTCATGCATCAATCCCCTGTTATCCGGAACGACATTGTAGAAACCTGATATCTCTGCCCTTATGCACACGACCGGAGGAGCTTCAGTATCAGTCATTAGTTCCTCGACAAGATCCTTGGCCATTCCCTCGTGAATAAGCGTGTCATAGCAAAGAATGATACCGTCATATTCATGCACAGGAGGAAGGGACAGAATGCTTTTAAAACCAATGATATGAAGAGGATTCTTGGAAGTGATCGAGCATGTGCCAAAAACATCAATACTATGCCCCTTTTCCCTTGCATAGTAATCAAGATGCTTTATTATCGACAGGGCAAAATCCCTGTACATATCGCCGATAAAAACACAGATCTTCATGCAGATATTATACTAACGATATTTTCAGACTGCAAAAGGAATTTATAAATGACGGGGTTTCCTTGGGAAACGAATAATGTTGTTCTTCAGTTCTGAGCATAAGCTCTTGCTTTTTTGTTTCTGTACAGCGCTTCATCAGCTTCGCTGAGAGCTTTCTGGAATGCAAAAACATCCCCTGTATAACTCGAATACCCGATACTTGCCGACAGTTTATAAGCAGCACCGGCAGCATCGTTAATCCTGATAAGCGCCTTATCGATGTTTGCACACAGATCCCTGACAGTATCCTCATTATCGGTCTTTATGATTATGATGAATTCATCACCGCCGTAACGCGCAATAAATGTCTTGAGCGCACGGTCGGAACATGCATCTTTGAGGGCATCGGCTGTCCTCTTAAGAGCAATATCCCCTTCGATGTGACCAAACTGGTCATTGATCTGCTTGAATTTGTTGAGGTCTATCATAAGGATGTAGTGGACTGCCTTCTCAGCACCCTGCTTCGAGGATTCAGCAACCACATATTTCATGAGCTGTGTGCGGTTATTTAGTTTGGTCAGTTCGTCCAGAGATACCAGATCGTTAAGTGAGATGATATAAACATAGAGCATCATTATCGTTGAACCAAAGCAAAAGATCGGAGCATTAATCCAGACCGTCTGGAGAATTCCAAAGATAGTCAGGAATACAGGATATAACGCACAGACCAGCAACCTGGATCTGACTGCATAGTTCTCTTTCCTGAATGCACGAAGGAAAGATCTTACCGAACTTACGGAAATATACAGCGCCGGTACCGCAATAAAAATGACATAGTACGTTGCTGTCAGTTCAGTGTTATCACCGGCAACGGTCTTAGGAAAGACCGAGAACAGGAATATCATTACAACTGTCTCGATCATTGCCGGAACCAAAGCGATGATCCGTGCTTTAAACTCTGTAATGTATTTCTCGCCCTGCGATAATTCGACATATACAAACCAGAACCCTGTGATGGCGCTCAAAAGGATAGCATTTAATATGTTAAAGAATGCAACTGATAAGTCAGTACGCAGAATATAACCGCCAAGGATAAGTACCCACCCGATATCACTAACAAAATACAGCATGTGGGAAATTATTATATTAACGAATATAATCTGCTTAGCCTGTCTGCCGACAGCGCCAAAATCCCTCATCATCATCAGGATGAAGATAGCAATGCAAACAATATTAGCTTCAACATAAAAAAATGTATAGTTCAGTTCCATATTTGGATTATAGCATGGCAGACACATCCCGATTGTTAACTAAATGTTAGAATATAGGCAGACCTATTAACAAATGTTTAAACAGGAAGGCCGAACATGCATTTCGTTGAGGCTAAGGGTATCTTAAAAGGCAGCGGCAAGGACATTGGTATGAACATTTACCGCGGCTGCTCGCACGGCTGCATCTACTGCGACAGCAGGAGCCTGTGCTATCAGTTCACACACCCTTTCGAAGACATCGAAGTCAAGATCAACGCACCGGATCTGCTTGAGAAAGCTCTCTCGTCCAAGCGTAAGAAATGCATGATAGCAACAGGCTCAATGTCCGATCCTTATATGCATTGCGAGAAAGATCTGAGGCTCACGCGGAAATGCCTTGAGGTTATATACCGTCACGGTTTTGGGGCTGCTGTCCAGACAAAGTCTGACCGCATACTTGATGACATTGACCTTCTCGACAAGATCAATCAGGACACAAAGTGTGTTGTACAGATTACTCTCACCACCTACGATGATGACCTATGCAGGATAATTGAACCGAACGTATGCAACACAAAACGGCGGATCGAAGTTCTTGAGGAAATGCAGAAACGCAATATTCCCACGGTAGTCTGGCTCTCGCCCATTCTTCCCTTCATTAACGACACCGAAGAGAACATAACATCTATCCTGAATGAATGTGTGCGCGTTGGTGTTAAAGGCATTATCTGCTTCGGAATGGGACTGACACTAAGAGAAGGCGACCGCGAGTATTTCTATGCGGCTCTCGACAAACACTTCCCTTACCTGAAGCAGAAATACATTGCCACATACGGTAACTCATACGACGTTCCGAGCCCTGATTCAAAACACCTTATGCAGGTCTTCAAAAAAATCTGCAAAGAAAACAACATAATCTCCGACCCGGGCAAATGCTTTGAATATATGCAGGAATTTCCCGAAGACAAAAAGCAGATCAGCATCTTTGATCTTTGATTCCTGCTAAGACAGATAATCCGCAAATACGGCTGCCGCCGTTTCCTCCAGGCTCCTGACCGCATCCTCAGTTACCATTGTCGGATTAATTAGCGGTATTATGCGCGAAAAACCAGCCTTAAGGCACTCCTCATAGCCGTCCCCGAGAATGCCTGTGATGCCGTAAACCGGCTTGTTATACTTTTGGGCAAGCTTCAAGATTTTAAATGGTGCTTTTCCGTTAACAGTCTGGCTGTCCATCCTGCCCTCACCTGTTATAACAATGTTACAGTCCTTGATTTCAGGCTCTGTCCCGGTAATCTCCATGACCATGTCAGCACCTGATCTGATTTGAGCTCCAAGGATGTTTTTGAGTGCAAAACTCATTCCACCGGCAGCTCCCGTTCCTTTCCCGTAAGGGTCAAAACCGGTAATCGAGGCATAATGCTCAAGCCATCTGTCCATCTCCCTGCATTCTTCCAGCGAAGCACCCTTTTGAGGTCCGTAAATAAAACTCGCGCCGTCCGGTCCGCATAAAGGATTTGTCACATCGCTTGCAACTGTAATGGTTGTGTCTCTGCCGATAAGTTCTGTCAGATCAACAGAATGCAGATCCTTAAGACCTGCAGCACCTTTAGAGATATCATTTCCGGAGCTGTCAGTAAGTCTTGCGCCCAAAGCCTGAAGCATTCCGGCACCCCCGTCATTGGTTGCACTGCCGCCTATACAGATAACAAGTTTCCTGACTCCCCGTTCTATTGCGTCCTTCATCAGTTCCCCCACACCATAAGTTGTCGATATGAGAGGATTGCGTTTATCTTTCTCTACCAGGGTCAGACCTGAAGCCTTTGCCATCTCAATATATGCGGTTCCGTTAACGGACGAATAGACATACGAAGCACAGACAGGCGATCCAAGCGGACCTGTAACAGTTACAGTGCGTGAGATTCCGTTAACAAAAGGAGCTATCGCATCAATTGTTCCTTCACCACCGTCAGCCAAAGGCAGTACCGTGACATCAGCATCAGGACACACTTTCAGGATACCTCGCCTGACAGCGTTGCCAGCTTCAAGAGAAGTAAGACTTCCTTTGAATGAATCCATGGTTGCTACGACTTTCATTCTGCCTCCAGGTTTTCGTGTTTTCTATTATTATACTTAACCGGCCTGAAGTAAGCCTGCTTAATTCACTCCCCGATAAAAGGTATAATTTATGAAATACTACGCAGAACGGTCTACATTTTTAAGGAGTTTTCCATGATCAAAAAAGACATCAAGCCAAAAGAATCCACAAAAATATACAGGAACAGTCTTACCATCGAAGAGGAAAAACAATGTATCCGTATGATCCGCAATGGCACCGAGGAGGAATATGAAGCTGCCTGGGGCAAGATCTATGCGGAATTCATAGATCTGATCGCAAGCGTGGTGAGAAAAAAGATGAATCTCTTGATAACCAATCCTTACGATCAGGAACTGGAAAAAGATCTGACACAGGCTGGTTATCTCGGTGTTGTCTCGGCAGTCAGGAAATACAAGCTGACTTCTAAAGCTAAGCTGACAACTTACGCTATGTATTACATAGAGAGAAATATAAGTTACGAGTTCATGCTTCAGATGAGTTCGGGCACAAAAAACAATTCAAGAAGACGTGCAAAAAGATCAACTGTAAAACAGAGCAGCAAGATAAAGCCTGTAAGAACGTCCCGAAAATCAGTCAGCACAGAAAAGAACAATACATCTGAACAAGGCAAATACGGAAGTGAACGTCTTACTTTGCAGCTTTTGGATGTGATCCGCAAGGAAACAGATATCAATAACAAGAAGTCATCCCTTGAACTCAGAAAGGCCCTCAGCGCCTATATCAAAGACAGTCACGGAAATACCGTACCGCAGGCCGATGAGGACGGCAAGACTATCCATAAGATACTTGCAGAAATGGCTTTCGAACTGGATGATGAAGTGTGCATAGATGACGAGGATTTCTTCAGCAAGATCAAGATGAATGAATCTGACAGCATGAGCGTCCGTGTAAAGTCGGCGCCATCCTGCAAGAGCGTTTTTTACAAGCATCTTTTCGATGACAGCGAAATGGACAAACTTATACAGCTTGTCTGTTCTTCCGAACAGTTAACCGACAAAGAGAAGAAATCACTCGTGAATAAACTCATCTCCACCAAGAGCAATTACTACTCAACACCTCTCTGGGACAGGAAGAAAAATATTCCAATGTTCGATCCGAAAGGCATACACGGCAGATACAAAGACAACAAGCGTCTTACTGGAAACATTAAGACTATCCAGGAGGCCATCAACTCACGCGCACAGATATCATTCAAATTCAACCGTTACACCGAAGACAAGGAACTTGTTTATACGACAGGGAAAGAACACATCGTCAACCCGTATCACATCGTGATCTATCATGATAATTACTACCTGATCTGCACAAACAGGCGCTCACCTGTGATCCAGCATTATCGTCTTGACCTCATGACTGACGTCTCAGTACGCAAGGATAAAAAGTCCAGCCAATATATTCCTGTTGAATATGACTCGCTGTCCGATGTGCCCCGCTCAGTCCGCTATTTGAACTGGAATCCCTCTCAATACATGTCCGAACACCTCTATATGGGATATGACAAACCCCGCAAGATCACATTCAGAGCAAAAAAGAGCGAAGAAAAGATCTTCACGACTTTCCACGACTGGTTTGATGATAATTTCACCTCCCGTGATGACCGCCAAAACCCCGGTTCGATAATTCTGGAAGTAACGACCTCCCCTTCCCTGATCGTCCCCTTTGCACTTCAATATTCAGACATGTTCGAAGTGGTGAATCCGGAGATAAGAGAAGAAATATATAAAAAGATATCTGAGCTAAGACGGAAATACAAAGAATAAAATCTTCTTCCTCTTTATCTTGAAACAACTGAGTTTCATATATAGATTCTAAAAAACCTCCAAAATAAGTGAGTCTTCAGTAATTTTTTGAAAATCACACCACTTAATCCTTTTCAGCTGCGCGATAACAGTCACCGCAAGATTTTGCGGTTGCCATCTCCATAATATTAGCAGATACAAAATTACGTTAAGGGAGGTGGACTTTTATGAAATCCATTCAAGTAGCAGCAGGCAGGACAACAGATCTTAAGAATGTTATAGACATCGACAGAGGAAACGTATTTCTTCTCAGGTGCGGCAAGAGAAACAGCACATATGTAATTTATATTGGAAGAAGACGCAAGCTAAATTATAAGGCAGAAGAAATGTATCTGATCCTTCATGTCAAAAATCATTACGAGATCGAGAGGCTGGAACCCGGGGAAATTAACCTTGTCGATCACATCAGAAGCAAGGGATATAAATGCCAAACACTGAATTATTGTGATCACGTCAATAACTACAAAGAAAAGCTTTTAATCTACAATACCGGATTCGGCATGTTTACGGAAAACGGATATGCGTTCCAAATACTCAAGTGGACTTTGTCCGGTGCGTTTTTCAAATTTCTGATAGTCCCTTGCGGAAAACCTTTAGACGAACTGGATTTTGTCTCAGATTATGACTTTATGGGCAGATACCGCAAGATTATTAAGAAATTTCTGACTGAACCAGAAAACTACGCACAGAACTACGACGAATTATTGTCTAAAGCCGAAATCAATTTCTAAACCACAATTTTATCTCCGCAATATTTTGCGGTTGATGTTTCCATAATATTTGCAGAAAGAATCTGAACTGCCTTGTTTTCGGCAGTCTTTTCAGATGCAAGATTTTTCATTATTCAATTTGTTAAAGGAGGAAGAACATGAAAGATTATGTAATGTTTGTAGAGAGAAGCTATGTGTGGGTTGATAACAACATGGGTTATTACCACGAATTCATTGAGGCATGGGGATTAACGTCAAAAGGCGTGATCGATGAGATCAAAGATCCGAATGACATTTATCATTATTTGTTCATAGAAGAAATCAAGAAGGACGTTGATTGGAAAGAATTCTATTCTCATACGAAGCACTTTGTTCTGACAACGGTCTATATCCGTGAAGATCATTTGGAACTCTATAACATTAGGCGAAAGAGAGGCAGACCCGCTAAAAATGTGATGAAGCTCATGGCTCAGGAAATAGGAGGTGATGAAGATGAGAACGTTTAACGAGATCAGACCAGAGAGCATTAAATGTGACAACATCTGGAAACTCTATATGGTATTAGTCACATTGGACTCCCCTTACTTAAAGACTCGGCTTAGAGGTGATGATACAGAGTATCTGTACCTGATCAAGAGTGTCAGCCTTGAATCCGGAGAAGTTGACTACACGTTTGATCATATGTGCAACATGGAACTGCCGTACCGTAAGAATGAGACTATCCACTTATGCCTTAAACGCATGCTGTGCAATGAAGAGATCTCGAAGGAACTTGATATAAGCGTCAACTCATATTCTGCCTACGACAGAAAACTTACAGCAAAAGGAATCTTGGACAGACATAACGTTGCTCTCCCAAATAAGGACGAATTGAATAAATCATCTTTCGTACGGGACATGCCCGTTACATATATCGAGGAAAAGCCTAAACACAAGACAGGTCGTCCACATAAAGGATGGAGGTTAACAAACCAGGAAAGAGCCGCGAGATTCAAAGCTTTTCTCGATGATAAGGATATTTGGTATATGTGTGATACCGATCTTGGTGTTCCGCACATCACGATGGTTTTCGAGATCCCTGATTGTCTTGTTAGATGTATTGAAAGCAGTATCTGGTTCTTTGAACGTCATGCAGAGGTCAAGACTTACTATCCGGAAGTGGTGTCCAAGATGTGCGAATGCGGGTGTTTAGATGAATTGCTGAAGCTTCTTAACTATATGAATGCCTATGTAATCCCGGGTAATTCCGAAGGCGAAGTCAATCTCTCGCCGAGGTTCTATAACAACCCTGCCGACTTTTCCATCGTTGAAAGGACGGTCATCAATTACAAGTTCTGGGATGCATTGCCCGATACAGAAGAATACATTACCGGGTGCTGTCCGGAACTTCTTAACGACCTTGCACCATTCATCGTAGGTGTTATTACAGGCAATCTTACTTCCGGCAAGGCAATGGAACTGATCGAGACAAACATTCTGAATTAAGAAAGAGGTGATGAAGATGAGCAACAATAAAGATTTCGTTGTCAGCGTTGAGTTTTACGCGAATGAATCAGACAAGAAGAAAGGAGTTTGCAAAGACAGGTGCACCGTTAACTTTCCGAAGGATAAGTGCGCGGGGAAGCTCCGGAGGATTACCGCTATCGAGGATGAAAATGAACGTGAGAATGAAATGTGCAGACTGAAGTTCAAAGTGAAGAGCGCTGCTCTTGATCAGATCAGAAACAAAATCGGCAATGAAGGAATCTTAGTAGCTAATATCGAGGAGGATGCAGTATGAGAAACATGATGAAAGAATATCTTGGTGACGATTATTCAGATAACTGTGTCAGGAACTTCTGTCTTTACTGGATAAAGGCTTCACAGGGGAGCGGGTCTGAATGGCGCAAAAATAATGATCTTGACTGTCTGTACTATAACGGTGATCTCCGGGCTGACACATTGATGAGCGCGTGGTCACCTGTCAAGATGGTCGCCGATTATCTTAACAGGGATACCGGAAAAGTATTCTTCAAAAAGAGAGCTGATTGTGACGATCCGTTTCACGATCTTAGACTCCTGGCAGAGGATACAGATGCATATCTTCCGCCAAAGCACAGGCTGGTCATTAAACTTAACAAGTTCCTGAAACTTGCGGAGCAGGCTTGCAATTATTTCCTTCTGCCGGACAGCAGGATGAATTGTGAAAGGTACAGGATCAACATAAACGGCAAAGCCGTCTGGCTCTTTGATCAGGTGCCCGCAACACTTGCTCATTTGTTTGATAAGGAAAGCCTCGGCAAGTATTTCCTTGATGAAAAAGGAAATGTTGACCGGAAAAAGCTGACTGAATGGTTAGTTAATGAAAAACTCACGTTCGGATTTGAGGACGGAAAGACCGATAAAGATCACATAAAGCCGCTTATCAAAGGACTTGATCCGTATAAAGCCAAGTGGCTTACAGACGAAGATGAGATTGACGAAGCACTGACATACATGATGTCTTTACTGAGCGAAAGAAATAAATCATTTGGTAATGAGGAGGTATAACCCATGTTGAAGAATAATGAAAACAAGATGATCGGACAGGCAAGGCTTAAGCTTTTACTGATGCTTATGCTCAAGGATATTCCTGAACTCGATGTGAGTGTCAAAGGCGGTCACGGCAAGAATGAGAATCAGATGTACTACTGGATCAAGTGCAATTATTCAGGACACGAGTTTTGGATAACTTTTTTCGGGAAGTGGTATGATGCTGAATTCGATATGTACCATAACAACCATGACACCGTCATGTTCGTGCATGCAAAACCCGGAACAGGCAGAACTTCTCCGAGCAGTTTGTATTCAAAGGACTCTGCATCCAAATCACTCGAATGGACAAATCCTTTGGAATACCTGGAAAATAAGGATGGTATGTATTACATTACTTCTAAAGACATCCTGGAATCCGATAAACTTGCGGAAGATGTGATCGGAGCGTTTGCCCTGTTTATACTGACTCATACCGATGAGTTCTTTATCGACTGGATGAGATCATTAAAGTTTAACAAGGAGACTGAATGAACAAGTATTCATTAAGTGACATAGATGAGATAAGAGATTACAACAGGGACAGATTCACAGAATTCTTCCCTGCTTCTCTTCAGAGCGAGGAATTGCTTGATTATCTTTACAACAACGCTTACTTCACTGCCCCGTCCGCATGCGGTATCCACGGGGCGTGGATAGGCGGCAATTACGATCACAGTATGAAGGTCACAGAATATCTCTTGCAATATACCAAAGATGAGAACCTCACCTGGGAACGCGAAGAATCGCCGTATATAATCGGTATGTTCCATGATCTCTGCAAGAGCGATATCAGAGACTTCAAAATGACCAAAGACGGAAAGCTTAAGGTGATCACGGTTCCGAACAAAGATAAGCGTCATGCCGAGAAATCACTGGAACTGATCGCGCCGTTTATCGAGCTTACGATCGAGGAAAAGCTCTGCATCTATTACCACATGGGCAAATACGATGAGACGCTTGATTACATCGAACTGATGGACAAAGTCGCCCTGAAATATCCCAACATTCTCTGGACGCAGAAAGCTGATACGAGAGCAGCCAGAGAAGGAATTTAAAAGGAGAATACATGAAGGTATTAATCATTCCCGATGTCCATCTTAAGCCGTGGATCTTCGATCAGGCTGAAGACATAATGAGAGAAAAAGATTTTGACCGCGCAGTATTTATCGGCGATCTGGTAGATGACTGGAATCGTCAGAACGATGCCGGTCTTTATGAGGAAACATTGAAACGTGCTGTGGAGTTCGCAAAGAATCATCCCGATATGCTTTGGTGTTACGGCAATCACGATCTTGCTTATCTATGGGATATATATGATCATCCCGGGTTTTCCGATGATGCAAAAGATATTGTCTGTGAGTATTTCAACATCCTTGAGGACACTTTGGAATCGCCGGAAAACATAGCAATATTGCACCGCATCGACAATGTGCTTTTCTCCCACGCAGGACTCGTCAAAGGTTTTGTTGACGATTATTTGGATGACATAAGAGACGGTATTGACGCGGTCATCGATACAGTTAACGGATTTGACCAGAACGAACTCTGGGACGATATAAGCCCGGTATGGGCAAGGCCACAGTACCGGAACGGTTTTGAGAATATGTATCCGCCGGAATTCTTTCAGGTGGTCAGACACACACCTGTCCCCTGGGTCTTAAAGCAGGGAAATCTTCTTACGACCGATACCTTCTCAACGGCAAGTGACGGAAGACCTATCGGCACTAATGAGTTCAGCTGGGTGGATACCATGACCAGGGAAGGAGGACCAATCGAATGATCGGGAAAATCTTTTTTGATATGGACGGTGTCCTTGCAGACTTCGACAGGGGTGTGGAAGAACTATGCCACATGCCACCGCAGAATATTAACGGCAAGAGGGATCTTCAAAAAGATGATGAGATGTGGCTTCGGATAAAAAAGACCGGTCACTTCTATGACAAACTCGAAATGATGCCCGGCGCATATGAGATGTTTGATCAGATCTACAGCAAATATCCCGGCTGCTGCGAGATCCTTACCGGTATCCCCAAGCCGAACCGCGGCATCACTACTGCAGGCGAAGATAAGACCAATTGGGTCCGCAGACTTCTTTCCAAAAACATCAAAGTCAACATCGTTTTCCGTGAAGAAAAACCCCGTTACTGCTCTGGAACAGACTGCATCCTTATCGATGATTCTATCGAGAACATCAATGACTGGATCAGGTTTGGCGGCACGGGAATACTTCACAAAAGCGCGGATGAGACAATCGCCAGACTTAAAGAACTCGGCATCTTATGATCTGATTAACCTGACTCTTCTATAGCCTTAAGGCAAACCAACAAAAACTCCAATTGTCAACATTATTGCGGGGCGTCTCACTAACTTGGGCGAGATGTCCCGTTTTTTTGTGGTCAAAAAGATTAGAAGAGTGACTGTTTTGACGGATTTCTAGAAAATTTCTAAAATCGATCAGTTTTGTGAAAAATCAAGGAATATCACCTCATATTTCTAAATTTTTCACAAAATGCTCCTGTTATTATGAAAATTACAGAAATCGGGTTTTCATCTTGAAAAATCGAAAAAAATCCAAAAATACCATCCGGGTTCATCCCGCTTTCCCGATCTTATAGATACGCGATCCAAAGTCAGGATAATAGCGCGTGTTCTCGTTGTAGCCCAACGAGGCAAAACGCTGCTTGATGTGAACACCTGCATACATCATGGCATCGCCGTACATCTCGTGAGACTCCTTCTCGGAAGGCATCTTGTAGAACTTTGCAATAACCCTGTGAACGAAGCTGTCCTGCTTAACATGGAAGGGTGCGACATAGTTGACGAGACCGCCGAAGCCTCTCAGATCATATGTGTTCTCACGGACTTCGATATGGTATTTAACATCATCGTTAAGACCGCGGACATAAAGAACATCATGGCTCTCGTTTGGCGTTGCAAGGCTCTGCATGATGAGTGACATCGCTTCGCTGCCGTCTTTGGCAGAAACTGTCCATGAAAGGATCTTTCCTTCATCGAACGAGCTGACCCGCCACAGGCGTCCGTACTGCATGAGTTTGCGGTTTGCTTTTATAAATTCTATCTGGCGTTTTACCTCTTCGAATTCTTCTGCCGGAAGATCACAGAGGTTGCACTCGTAGCCTGTGTTGCCAAACAATGCAACATTAAAACGCGTATCGAGAGGCGTTCTTCTCAAAGTCTGATGATTGGGAACATCGGAGACATGGCATGTGTAGCAGGACTGCGGATATGCATATGAATATCCGTTCTGTATTATGGCTCTCTGATATGCATCGGTGTCATCAGATGCCCAGATCTGCGGGAAATAAGAGAATATCCCCAGGTCGAACCTGTTGCCGCCTGAAGCGCAGCCTTCAAAGAGAATATGCGGAAACCTGCCTGTCAGAGTATTCATAATACGGTAGAGTCCGAGTATGTATCTGTGAGCAGCTTCGCCCTGTCTGTCAGCAGGCAGAGACGTTAAATAAACATCTGAGAAGTTGCGGTTGTAATCCCACTTAACATAGGAGATATCAGCAGATGAGAATACCGATGACATTGCATCGATTATGTAATCCTGAACCTCAACACGGGTGAGATCAAGGATCATCTGGTTGCGCCCTGTCGAATGCGCTTTACCTGGAATCTTCATTGCCCAATCAGGATGTGCGCGGTAAAGATCGGAATTCTCGTTTACCATCTCAGGCTCGACCCATATGCCGAATTCCAGACCAAGTTTGCGGACTTTGTCACAGATGCCTTTTATTCCATGCGGGAGTTTCTCCGCATCAGGTGTCCAGTCACCCAAAGATGACGAATCGTCGTTACGGCCCTTGAACCAGCCGTCATCCATGACGAACAGTTCGACTCCTGCTTTCCGCGCGCGCCGGGCGAGTTTTAACAGCCTTCTCTCGCTGATCTTAAAATATGCCGCTTCCCACGAATTCAGCAGAACGGGCCGAAGACGTTCCTTCCACTCACCACTGACAATATGACTGTTTACAAAGTCATGCATGCCGTGGCTCATCGTGTTGCAGCCTGAAGCAGAAAATGTCATTACTGCTTCCGGACTTCTGAAGGACTCTCCTTTCGCAAGTTTCCATGAAAATCCCTGAGGATTGATACCTGTGACGAGACGGACTTTGCCCGACTGATTCTTCCCGACACAGGTGTAGTGATTGCCGCTGTATATGAGATTGATCCCGTAAACTTCACCATAGTCCTCATCGAATGCTCCGCGTCCCAGCATGACAAACGGATTTGCCTTGTTTGAGGATGATCCGCCGCATGAGGAATTAACAAGCTTAACAGCTCCCACTTTCTGAATGTTCTTATTCATCTCACGGGCCCACGCGCCATTAAAAGTCACGAGAGAATAATCGCCCGGATCAAAGTCAAGCTGGGTGCTCATCAGGCGTTCAATAACGACATCCCCTTCGCCGTTATTTATTAGTTCACTTGATCTTGTGATAACATCACACTCTTCGAAAACAGCATATGCAAGAACCAGTGTCAGTGAGTTCTCTCTGTCCTCCAATGTGATCTTCAGAACATCAGCATCCGGACCATAAGAGCCGGGGATGTCAGCTTCGCGTTCTTTACCCTTCTCCAAAGCGTAACTCCTGAACACGAAGTCTGACGTTCTGCTGCCGTCAGTATTTATCAGTTCGGCAGCAGGCTCCCTGACATCACCCTTACCGATGGTGCTAATCTCCAGCCTTATGTCTTCCATTGAGAACTTGCCGTTCTCAGCGTTGTATATATTTGTGTTTCCGGGCGCGAACTCGGACTGTTCCAACAAACCATCGTCTGAATCAATATGGATCTTACGCCCGTAATGCAGGTGCTCAAGATGACCTGTATCCATCACGCGGAAAGCGTAGGTCGTTCGCGAAGTATTAAGGACAAATAACTTGCCGTCTGATAATACGGTGATCATGTTATGCCTCCCTGGATTTGAGTTCCTTTGCGATCTCGCTGAGCTTCTTATCTGTAAGTATATACTTACTCTTGAAGATAAGCAGTGCAACCACGAGAACAATGATCGGTGCAAGAGTCATGACAAGTCTTAATCCGACGATCGAACCTGAACTGATCGTATCTACGACATGGTTTCTGTAGTCGTCGATCTTTCCGAGCATTGAGGAACATGTGATTACAGCTTCTGAATTCTCCTTAATGTTAAAGATCGAGAGACAGACAGATGCAACGAGTGCAGCTATGCCGGATGCAAGTTTAACGACGAATGTCTGCATTGAGAAGATTACTGACTCATCTCTTCTGTTGTTCTTGAGGTGACCATAGTCAACGGTGTTCGCAAGGAAGATAGTAACAACGACATTGAGCATGCCTACCGCCGACATAATGAAGAATCCGGGAACGAAGAAAGGATAAACGCTCTTCAGTCCGGCAAGCGCCATGACGAGCAGTATCACATATCCTCCGATAGCTGCGAAAACACAAATGTAGAAGATCTTCAGTGTGTTGAAAGCTTTCCTTAAAAGCGGGAAGAACAGCATCATTGCAAAGATCTGTATTCCGCCCGAAAACATGTTGAATAATGTGTAATTGCCTGTCCAGTTGGAACCTGCAAGATCGTACTTGAAGAAGTAGATCAACAGATTCGAAGTTATATAAGTTGCGGAGTTAACAAGAACTATCGTGATAACGATGGTCATTGCCTGATCGTTCTCAAGAAGCGCCTTGAACATCTGCTTAACTGAAGGAGTCTTAAGATCTACTGTTGATTTCTCCTTAACGAAGATGCATGTGACAGTGATGAATACCACGAACAGTATGCCAACGATAATTGAGAAGTATTTGAAGCCCACACGTTCAACTTCAAGAGTTGACTTCATTGTGAGATCGGCATTGACTGATGACATAGCTGCAAAATCCCAGAACTCCTCGGAAGGCACTCCGATAACAAGAACCGGCGGTGTCTCCACAACTTCAGTCTGTTCCTCATCAGCGTAATCACCCATGACATACTCGACTCCGTAATTGGAAATATCCCTGCCGAATATCATTCCGGAAATATCAGCATTGGAATCGTTTACATCGATGATGCCTTCAAAGATCTTCTCTGTTCCTGTTATGCTGACGTTAAGTGTGCAGCCCGGAAGTTCAAAGACTTCCCCGGTGGGATTGTTATCAGCATCTCTTTCCATAATGAAAACAGTTGCATCAGAAGAATTAAATTCTTTGGTGACCATTTTCGCCTCACCCTTGGAGAATGCATTGCCCAATGCAGCAACACACATAACCGTGAGGATGGATACTATTGCTGAACCGACACCAGCTGCGGATCTTGCGAGAGTTGTAAGTCCTTCACGCTCTTTTCCGCCTTCGGTGAATGCTGGTATCATGGACCAGTATGGAATATCCATCATGGTGTATGTGATGCCCCAAAGAATATATATAACTGCTGCATACGCGACGAGTCCGCCTCCGTCAAGCGACGGCGGAGCAGCAAACATGACGATCAGTATGACCGCATTCGTTAACGTGCCGATCATGAGCCAGGGGCGGAATTTGCCCCACTTCGTCTTGGTCTTCGCGACTATGACACCCATTATAGGATCGTTAAAAGCATCGAAAACACGAGCAATCATGAGGATGATTCCCATGGCGATCGCAGATACGCCGAGGATATCCTGATAATAATAGAGGACATAGCTCGCTGAGAGCATATAGACCATATCTTTGCCGACGGCACCAAGTCCGTACGCAACCTTCTCCTTAAGTGTAAGTCTCATTATTTCAGTCCTCCCTTCTTAAGTTCCAATGCAAGCTTCACAGCATTGTATGCTCCGTCATATATTCCGATCTTTTTGTTCAAATCGATAGCATCACACATATTCTTTAACGTGACACCGTCATCAACGAACAGCCTTATCATCTGAAGTGTGTGCGGTATATCTCTGCATTCAAGAGTCCCGTCACCCATCTCTGCCGAATGGATCGCACCCCACTGTTCATGTCCCCCGATCCTCTTGATAAAAAGCTTCGGAACAGGATAGTATGCAAGTTCAGAGGGCTTTGTGACGAGAACATCGCATGATCTCATGAGGAGGTTCGTGGCATATACGGCTTCGAAAATATTCTCATGACAGAATATATTTATTCCTTCAACATCACCCTCAAGGGCATCCTCACAGAACTTCTTTGTCTCTTCCCAGTCATTAAAATGTGTTTTGGTAACAGATGCCATCTCAGGAGAAAGCCTCTTCAGATCCTCCCAGACATTCATATAGTCACCGATATTAATATAAAGAGCTGCTTTTCCCTTCTTTATGTCAGGCATGAGTTCATTTACGATCGCTGCAAATATCTCTTTCTGGGCACCGGCACCGCCGATCGTTAACAGGAACCTCATCGGTTTTCCTTCTGCTTTGCGGGCAAGTCTTCTTGCATTATCGATCCCGATATTGCGGACCAGTTCATCGTCAATAAAATGTCCCGTGCAGACGATCGAATCCTCAGGCATCGGCTTCAGAACTGTCTTGCCTGCCATACCGTTCATGGTTCGGTAGCCGAGATAAACCTGATGCGTCTGGACGGCATGCACCGCTCCTTCCGAGAAGTGCAGCGCCATCGCCCAGTTATCGGGAACGGCATTTACAACATACTTCATACCGGCATGAAGAGCTGCCTGGGCGGGCCACACGTGCGTTCCTATGACAGGAATGTCCTTTGGCACATTTTTATATACCGTTGCCATAAGTTCCGCATTCATCTGGTCGGGCGCGTTATATGACAACTGCTTGAAACCTGTGTAATTAATCGGTTCCCAGATAAACTTGTTGAAGAGTCTGCTCTTCTGTGAGATGCGGGAACCTTTTGAATAGAGATCATTCTGGGCCGAGATGACTTTGGTGCATGTGGTCTCCGGATATGAATTAAGATCCATCCAGTAAGGAACAAGACCCATCGAATTTGCAGCACTTGCCATCGCCATCGAGATCCTGTAATGACCGAATCCCATTCTGATGTTTCCCACAATGATCCCGTTATCAACATCAAAACCTCTGGAAACTCCGGGCTCACTCTTGCCGATCTCAATATTCTTAACTCCCAGGATATCGCCTATATGTGCATTTTCGAGCACTTCAGCAGAGTAATCCGCATCCGAATCATCGCCGAACTTCTTTATATACTTCTGCTTGCTCTTTGCGGCTTTCTTAACCGTGGAGGCTTTCTGTATATTTCCGTAAACGGATTCCGCTCTGTTCATAACGTCCTCCTTATGCCTTTATGCCAAGAAGCAGGATATCTACTATCTGATTAAGGCAATCCACATATCTGATCTTCGTCTTCCTGATCGTGTCAGCTTCGAAAAGCTTCGCGATCGATGCATCCATCATGATCTTGAATATCGTGAAATCCGCATCGCTCCTGTAGACGCCTTCTCTTCTTCCCTGCTCCAGAAGTTCCATCGTGGGCTCCCATCCGGACTCCAGTCTTTTTGTCATCTTCTTATAGATCTTCGGATACTTATCTTTAAGATCACCTAACTTCGCAAAATCGATAGTTGTGAAGCTCTCAGGAAATGCCGAGAGGAGTTTTCTTGTTCTTTCCTCAACCGTTAATCCTTCCTCTTCAAGGATCTCCTTCTCGCGTGTCTTGATGCCGTCAAAAATGTAATCAACGATCTTGTCGAATATATCTTCTTTGCTTTCAAAACACTTATATATAGTCTTCTTTGAAATACCCATCTGCTCGGCCACATCATCCATAGTGAGCTTCAGACCTTTTTTATTAAACACCTTTATTGTATTTGCAAGGATCCTGTTCTTGAGATCGTCCATCTGAAATTCCTCCGGTGGAAACCGAATTTATATTTTGAGTTTCCTTTTGCATATCTTATCAGGTTCGAACAATAAATGCAGGAAACTGAATTTACAAAAATAGTTTCCGTCGTTTGTGCGTTTTGCGCATGTGCCATTTCTGGTTTCCGCATGTATCATTTATATAGAAAAGGAGGATCAGCCATGGACCTTTCCCTTATTGATTTCAATGATATTTATTTAGATAACGCTGCCGGACAACTGAAAAGATACGAGAATGCCATTGACAGTTTCGTTAATAACTTCAGCACAAGAGACGGTTTGGAGATTTATTCCGCACCCGGCAGAACTGAGATCTGCGGGAATCACACAGATCACCAGCACGGTGAGGTGCTTGCAGCTTCGATCAACCTTGATGCCATTGCAGTCGTCAGGAAATCCGGCAGCAGCACGGTAAGAGTGGTCTCGGGCAATGGTCCTCTCATTACCATTGACGATCTGACAAGAAAAGAAGAAGAGAAAGGCACAACCGCTGCGCTCATCAAAGGTGTTATCAGCACACTGAAGGACTCCGGCTATAAGACAGGCGGATTTGATGCATACATAACAAGTGACGTCCTGATCGGTGCCGGTCTCTCTTCTTCCGCAGCATTTGAGACTCTTATCGGTACCATAATCTCCGGACTCTATAATGGCATGGAGATCGATCCGGTAACAATTGCCAAAGCGGGACAGACAGCCGAGAATGTTTTCTTTGGCAAGCCCTGCGGTCTGATGGACCAGATGGCATGTTCGGTCGGCAACATGGTACATATCGATTTCAAGGATCCAAAGGAGCCTGTAACTGAAAAAATAAGTTTTGATTTTGGAAAAACCGGTTACAGCCTCTGCATTACCGATACCAAAGGCTCGCACAGCGACCTTACACACGAATATGCAGCTGTTCCTTCCGAGATGAAAGAGATCGCGGAACTTCTGGGATACGATGTGCTTCGTCCTGTTACTCTCGAAAAAATACTGACCAACATATCTGAACTCCGCTCCAGAGCCGGAGACAGAGCTGTGCTCCGTGCGATCCATTTTGTGGAAGAAACAGCACGCACGGGTGAAGCGGTAAAAGCACTGAAAGAGAATGATCTTCAGAGATTCCTTAAGGTCATAAGAGCATCCGGAAATTCATCGTTCAAATATCTGCAGAATGTTTATACATCTTCAGATGTCAGATCACAGAACGTATCGATCGCGCTTGCTGTATCGGACGCTGTTCTTTCAGATGAGGAATGTTCACGTGTACACGGCGGAGGATTTGCCGGGACCATACAGGCTTTCGTTAAAAATGAGAATACTGATAAATACAGGGAAACAATGGACAGGATCTTCGGAGAAGGCTCATGCCGTATCCTGAAGATAAGAAAATACGGTGGCATCAAAGTACTGTAACGGGGTGCATCATGACTGACTATAACTATCTGATAACTGAACTTGTAAACTACGGAGAGCAATCCGGACTTGTGGACAGCCTTGACAGGGTCTATACGGTAAACAGGCTCTTAGAAGCACTTGGTCTGGAAGAATATACCGAACCCGGAGAAGAGATAATTCCGCGCGAACTGCATCTCATACTTGAAGATTTCCTGAATCTTCAGGGCGATCTGACAAATGCGCAAAAGGACCTGTTCGACACAAAGCTCATGGGACTTCTGACTCCCCCGCCCTCATATGTGGTGAGGAAATTTGAGGAGCTGAGAACGAAGTCACCGAAGGAAGCAACTGACTGGTACTATGATTTCTCGAGAAAGACAAATTATATAAGAACTGACAGGATAGCAAAGGATATCAAATGGAAAGCCAATACTGTCTATGGTGAGATGGATATCACGATCAATCTGAGCAAACCTGAAAAAGACCCCAGGGATATCGCTGCCGCCGGCAAGGCCAGATCCACTTCATACCCTAAATGTCTTCTCTGCACAGAGAATGAGGGGTATGCGGGTACCCAGACACATCCGGCCAGACAGAACCACCGGATCATCCCCATCGAACTGGACGGTGATGCTTATTTCCTTCAGTACTCACCGTATGTCTATTACAACGAGCACTGCATAATCCTCAATAAAGAGCATATCCCGATGGTGATAAATCGCTCCACCTTTGTTAAGCTTCTGTCTTTTGTGGAGCAGTTCCCGCACTATACGGCAGGGTCAAATGCCGACCTTCCGATCGTAGGAGGATCGATCCTATCGCATGACCACTTCCAGGGAGGCTGCTACACCTTCCCTATGGCTCGTGCAGGTTATTCGGAAACGTTTACCATACCCGGTTTTGAAGACATCACTGCCGGTATAGTGAACTGGCCAATGTCGGTTATAAGGCTCACGGGAAAAGACAGCCTCAGGATCGCTGATCTTGCGGACAGAATACTCGCCAGGTGGAGAGCATATACAAATGAGGAAGCGTTTATTTTCGCTGAGACAGACGGCGTTCCTCACAACACAATCACGCCTATCGCAAGGATCAACGGAAGCGGGGACCCGGAACTGGATCTCGTACTCCGCAACAATATAACGACCGAAGAATACCCTCTCGGAGTTTACCATCCACATCAGGAATATCATCATCTCAAGAAAGAGAACATAGGTCTCATCGAAGTTATGGGACTCGCGATCCTTCCTGCAAGACTTAAGAAGGAATTGGCAGATCTTGCTGATGCAATCGATTCCGGCAAGGATCTCTCCGGATCCTCCCACGCGGCATGGGCAGAAGAGAAGATAATTCCACGCAAAGGCGAGAAAGACACGCTTGAAATAATCAAGGAAGAAGCCGGCATTGCTTTCGCGGAGATCCTGGAATGTGCGGGAGTATATAAAGACAGGGATGCTTTCATGCGATTTGTTAAATCTGTCTGAATTATTCATCAAATTTATACATATCGAAGCTGCATTAAGATAAAATATGCTCATTAACCGGGAAACAGACCGGCCGGAGGTAATCCTTATGAGCAGAGTTGATTTCGGAGCAAAACCCATTATGCTTCCGCAGCCGGTATTGATAATCGGCACATACGATGAGAACGGCGTTCCCAATGCTATGAATGCGGCTTGGGGCATCACGACTGATTTCCAGGAGATAACCATAAGTCTCTCCGAGCACAAAACGACCGCAAACTTTATGGCACGCGGTGCTTTTACGGTAAGTATGGGAACCGAAGACCAGGTCGTTGCCTGTGATTATGTCGGAATAGAATCAGCTCTCAAGGTTCCTGACAAGTTCGCAAGAGCAGGATTCCACGCAACAAAGAGTGCTTTCGTAGATGCGCCGCTTATAGATGAGCTCCCCATGGCGCTTGAGTGCAAAGTAAAAAGTTTTGAAAATGGTATTTTAATTGGAGAGATCGTAAACGTTTCAGCTGACGAGAGCGTCATCACAGATGGAAAGGTTGACCTCAAAAAACTTAAACCGATTGCTTTCGATCCCTGCAACAATGTTTATGTAACACTTGGTGGGAAAGCCGGCAACGCATTTGAAGATGGAAAAATATTAAAATAAGTGCAACATTTTGCCCGACATGACTGTATTAATGGTAAAGAAAGCAAAAAGGAGGGCACGGAAATGAAGATCACACCCGCTAAAGATTATAAGAAACCACTCTACGCTATAGGTATTTCGGCAGCGATCATGGCTGTATCAGTAACAGGCTGCACAAACCTGTTCGGATCAAACAATGGAAATGAACCGGTCGATCTGGCAGGCGCTGCTGATGTGCGTACAGATGAGACAGAATACTGCAAGAAAGATGCAGATAACGATCCAGAACCCGTTCTTGCAGGTGAGGTTGAACTTGATGGCGAAGTAGCAATAGATGATGAAGTAGAACTAGATGGCGATATCGATGTTGATGTCGATGTCGATGTTACAGAGTATAAAAAGGCCTGGAACGATTCGCCTATCCTTGATGGCGGCGCTCCGATAGATGAAAACTAAAGGCTGAAAACCATTATGAATCTGACACTGCATCTGACAGAAAACTGCAACATGGACTGCAGTTACTGCATCCGTGAGAAATGTCCCAAAGATATGACTGAGGAAGTCCTCTTCAAAGCATGTGATCTTGCTTTCTCGAGAGGACAAAGTGCGGGGCTTTGCTTCTTTGGCGGCGAGCCCCTGCTGAAGAAGGATCTGATATATAAAGCTCTTGATTACTGTGAGGCAAAGTCGCAGCAGACCGGCAAAAGATTCAGTTGCAAGATGACTACCAACGGAACCCTGCTCGAGGAGGAATTTCTTGAGCGTGCCGTAAAAGCGGATATGGGAATAGGTCTTTCTTTTGACGGGAAAGCACAGGATGTCTGCAGGTTTTACGCCGGTGGCGGGACCACCTCGTCCGTTGTTGAGAAAAAGGCAAAACTGCTCCTGAAGTATATGCCCAATGCCACAGCACTTGCCACTATCGCACCGCAGGCCGTTCCCTATTATGCTGAATCCGTCAGGTATCTTCATGATCTGGGTTTCTCGAAAGTATCTTTTGTCATAGCATATGGCAACCGCGTAAACTGGACCGATGATGATCTTGAAGCTTTGCGCGGACAGCTTGAGATGACTGCCTCTTACCTCAAGGAACTGTTCATAAGAAAAGAACATTTCTTTATGTCTGCCATCAACGCTAAGATCAGGGACTGCATCAGCGGAAAAAACCCTGCGGAACGCTGCCACCTTGGTGTAAGACAGATGCCTGTAACTCCCGATGGCGATCTCTACCCCTGCACTTCATTTATCGGAGATAAGAATTATCTTCTGGGAAATGTTTTCGAGGGTATCAATGATAAAAAAGTGACCGAGATTGCAAGGAAAGCCTCAACACCGGAGACGTGCGTCAACTGTGACCTCGTCAAGCGCTGCACCAATTCGTGCGGCTGTTCGAACAGAATGAACACCGGTGACGAGAACAAAGTCTCACCTCTCCAGTGCACTTACGAACGGATGCTCATAGAGATAAGTGATGCGCTCGGTGAAGAGCTTTATCAGATAGATCCGGAAAGATTTGCCAGGGAATTTTCCTGAGCTGGATATTATCCTCTCAGTATCTTCTCATTCGCATGCGCATAACAGATGCGCTCCGGATCAAAACTCAAAACCTTTTCCCAATCAGCCTTGAGATCAGCGTCAAACTCGAAGACGGCTACATGACGATTAGCGCAAGCAAGGATCAGGATACAGAGAAGAAGGGCCATCACGGCAAGGTAATCCGTCAGGAAAGATACTGTGGCTCAATGCAGAGGAGCTTCTATGTAGGAGATGCTGTAAAGACCGAAGATGTAAAGGCCAAATTCGAGAACGGTGTTCTGAAGCTCAGCATTCCGAAGAAGGAATTACAGGCACTCCCGCCTGCAAATAACACGATAGCCATCGAAGGCTGAACAAAGTAAAGGAACAATTACATAAATAACAGGGGGTTGTCTCAAATTCTGCAGACAACCCCTTGCTTTTGTTATTAATGGTGTGCGAAAACCAAATTAAGATAAATTAAGATACAATCCGGTTGGAATCCCTCAGTTATTCCGTGCCTTTATTCCTGATAGCCTCAACCACCATCACATCCGCCGGCAGCCAGTCAACAGAATCCAATTTGTCCGGCGAAAGCCATTTTGCCGCCTCATGTTCCAGGAGTTTCATATGTGAGCCTTCTTTAAGTTCCGCCCAAAAGCACTGCATCGAAAGATGAAAATCCGGATAATCGTGTTCAACGGTGACCAGATGATCTCCAACCGTAATCTCAGCTTCAAGCTCCTCTCGCATCTCACGCACAAGCGCTTTCTCCGGGGTCTCGCCATCCTCGATCTTTCCTCCGGGAAACTCCCAGCCGTCCTTGTAATCCCCATAGCCGCGCTGTGTGGCAAAGATCTTATCTCCATCTCTTATGACCGCAGCAACAACATATATTGTCTTCATGACGGCTTACCGTTGTCCTCCCTAAAAACTTTCAACTCAGTTATGTGTATTCTACCATTTGGATCTGTGTTCTTTTCTGCTTCTTCAGCAATAAATATCCCAATACCGGACCTAATAGCATTGCAAGATATACGAGTGTGATCCAGGGCTGATATTCAACATAGAACTGCTTGAATGTAAGACTCCAGGGGTGCTTGATAAGAACCCATCCGACAAGGTCAAACACAATGCTTATACCGGACCATAACGCACCTGTGGCAAGAGCCTTTTTAAGTGTGGGCTGAACCAGTCCCCTAAGGAAAAGCCAGCCGAAAAATGTAAACAGGATAATGTTATAAAGCGGATGCCATGGCTTTGTCATCTCATACCCTTGCCCAAGTCCGGGACCTTCTGCCATGGATCCCATATGCAGGACGGCAACATTGAATATAGTATGTCCGATTCCGATCAGGGTTACGATAAAGTAGCTTGTCCAATACCAAAGCATAGACATCCCGAATTCTTTCGCACGGCCGGGTTTTCTGTTGATCTTTCCGTTCATAACAAACCTCCTTACAGATGGCGCAGGAATCTCGTCTCCTGCTGAATACACTGTAATTCTATAAGTTTGGCTAAGCGGATAATTTATATAATTCTGATATCGTTCTTAAATATTTCTTAAGAGCATTTTTTCCGGCATCAGGAAATATCAGAAACCCTTATCGACCATGTTGGCTATCTGTTCCAGCGAATACTCCCAGGAATCTGCAGAACCGACCGTGATCTTTATCTGACCGTTGCCCGAAGAGACAATTCCTTTTGCATCGATGATCATATGACAGGTATTAGCATCGCTTGTCTTGTATGAGAAAGCACGTCTCCCTGATTCAAGAGTATATTCCTCTACTATCTTTCCTGCGGCCGAGCTATATGCATCGTCATAGGTCTCATCACCGTCCTGAACCATTATGTGGAGATAGCATTCTGTCGGGCTGCTTCCGACCAGGAAGAAATTACCGCCCTGTCCTGAGTAAACGATAATATCGCTGTCATAATCAAAGGAATACGTATCATCCCCGGATCCGCGGAGCGTAATATTATCCATAGAATCTGCCAGTTCCGAAGTCGATTCAGTCTGTTCAGCAGCGGTACCGTTCTGCGTGGTAGCAAAGGTCTCCATCGTCTGTATAACGGTCGGTTTAGAATGACCGCTGCATGCAGTCAACGAAAGCATTATGCAGGAGGCTAAAGCAACTGCTACTGTTTTTTTACCCATGGTCATACCCCATATTATGATCGTGTCCCCAAAAACCGCTAGTGTAATTATACCCTAATTATCAGGGCAAAACGCAATTACTTTCGGTGTGATAATATTGTTCCCGTAAAAACATGTTTCAGTAAAGGCGGAACATCTTGAGACGTTTAATATTCGGATTGATATCTCTAGAGCTTCTCGGCATCGAGATCCTTATCGGTCTTTTTGCCCATGGCTGGGTAAGGAGTTATCTTGGTGATGTCCTGGTTGTTATCCTGCTCTACACTATTGTCAGGACCGTTATTCCAAACAAAAAGATTCGCTGGTTTATTATCCCGTCTGTTATCCTCGTATTTGCATTTATCGTTGAATTCCTTCAGCTGTGGGGATTCTGCGACCACTTCGGGATTACAAATAAACTTCTGCGCATAATCATCGGGACAGGATATTCCACAGTCGATCTTATGTGTTATGCGGCCGGGGTGATTCCGTGTTATATTGCGGAGTTTGTGTTGGAGAAGCGGCACGGATCACAGTCTGCGAACAACCCGCAAACGGCAGAAGAATAACGGCTGTAAGTAATAAAGATATGACTTTGCGCATATTGTTATCTATGTTCAAAACCTCCGGAAGGATTTTAACATTTTCGAAATGGAATTGTATTGTGCATTAATTTAATATAAAGATATTCCAAACCACAAGACCGAGGGAGGTACTCTTATGGAGAAACTGTTCCATCTTAAACAAAATGGTACGACCGTCCGCACCGAGGTAATAGCGGGTCTTACGACATTTATGACAATGGCATATATCATTGCCCTTAACCCGAATCTGCTGACAAATTTTGGTGCTGAAGGTCAGGATCTCTGGAATGGCGTTTTCCTGGCGACCTGCATCGCTTCTGCAATCGGCTCATTGTGTATGGCATTCCTTGCGAACAAACCGTTTGTAATGGCTCCCGGAATGGGGCTTAACAGTTTTTTCGCACTTGTAACGGCTAATATTGCGGTAATGACCGGAATGACCTATCTTGAATCCTTCAGAAGTGCACTTGTCATCATATTCATTGAAGGAATCATATTCACTGTTCTTTCACTTTTGAATGTAAGGGAAAAGATCGTTCAGGCAATACCTTTGGGAGTCAGACTTGGCATCGGACCTGCAATTGGAATGATGCTCATGAATATCGGATTTGGTTCAAACGCAGGTGTATTTGTATTTAACGATGACGGTTCTTCATCACAGTTTTATGTAATGCGGGACTTTTTCGGAGCACTGACCGCGTCTTCTGCCAAAGATTCCATGGGATCCGGTTACGGAATGATGGTTCTTACGGTAATCACGATGTTTGCGGGACTTTTCGCAATCGTTGCAATGAGCCACAAAAAGATCAAGGGATCTGTTCTTTATGGAATGCTTATAGCTTCTGTCATTTACTGGGCAGGCGAAGCGATCTTCTTCAAGACCAATCCTTTTGAGAGTCTGAAGACCGCATCATTCGTTCCTCCTTTTGCAGACCTTGCCAACACCACTCTCTTCAAGCTCGACTTTGCCGGCTTTGCCAACATCGGCTGGTTTACAATCGTTACACTGATCGTCACATTCTGCATCATTGATATGTTCGATACGATCGGAACACTTGTAGGAACTGCGTCACGTGCCAAGATGATCGACAAGGACGGCAACATGCCGAACATGAAAGAAGCTCTCATATCCGATGCTGTCGGAACGATCTCAGGTTCTCTCACCGGAACATCAACAGTCACAACATTCGTTGAGTCGGCTTCCGGTGTCGAGGCAGGCGGCAGGACAGGTCTTACAGCACTCGTCTCAGCTGTTCTCTTCTTACTCTGTATGTTCATCGCTCCTCTGGCAGCTATCATTCCGCCTGCTGCCACTTCATCAGCTCTTATCTACGTTGGTATCCTGATGCTCAGCAACCTTAAGGATATCGATTTCACGGATATTTCCCAGATCCTGCCGGTAGGCGTAATGCTCATCGCAATGCCTATCTCGAGTTCCATCGGGCACGGCATCGGTCTTGCACTGATAAGTTATAC
Organism: Saccharofermentans sp.; assembly: GCA_024683485.1. Taxonomy (GTDB): domain Bacteria; phylum Bacillota; class Clostridia; order Saccharofermentanales; family Saccharofermentanaceae; genus Saccharofermentans. The sequence goes on from JAIKYD010000107.1 coordinate 136,087, forward strand.
TCTCCTTAAAGTGCTGACCGGAAAAGCCAAGGAAGTATCTGTGCTGACATATATATTGTCAGCGGTCTTCCTTATCAAGTTCTTCCTGGCACTCTGATGATTACCGCAGTCTGTTTTTGAACTGCACAATAAACAGGCGGCTGCTCAGATATCAGGGCAGCCGCTTTCTTATGCTATTAATCTGTTCCCGAGGATCCTGTCAGTCAAACAGTACCGGCACATAACTCTGTGTACTGACATCGACCACACCCTGTGTCAGTATCCTGAGTTTTGGAATCACCGGCAAAGCTGCAAACGAAAGAGTCATAAAAGGATCAATTCCTTCGTTCACGCCCAGCTGTCTTGCCTGCTCCTTCATCAAATTCAGTTTGTCTTCGACTTCGTGCACATCCATACCGCACATCAAGCCTCCGATAGGGAGCGCGAGCTCAGAAATTATCTTACCGTTCAGGGCAATTGCAATTCCTCCCTCATTCATGCGAACGGCATTTGCCGCAAGCGCCATATCCTCATCGTTTTTTCCTGCAACGATCAGATTATGGGAATCATGTGCAATACTTGATGCGATGGCACCTTGTTTAAGACCGTAACCTGTAACAAACCCCACCCCGGTATGTCCCGTATTTTTATGACGCTCGATAACAGCGAGTTTAATTATTTCCTTATTGTCAGCAGCATCAACTATCACCTCTTCAGTAAGAAGTTCACCCGGAATAAGTTTTATAACACGTTTTTTACTGCCAACACCTTCTACTTTGAAATTCCCGGCCGTAACCGTTCCCATGTTAAAGCTGTGAAAGACTCTTCTGTATTTCTCTTCATCAGGCTTTGGAACAGTAATGTCTGCAACAAGCTTTCCGTTCTCCGATACCAGCTTGCCGCTCTTGAATACTTTCCGGACTTCGAAATCCTCCAATCCGGAAACAATGATCATGTCAGCAACATAACCCGGTGCGACAACACCTCTGTCCTCCAGACCGAAATACTGTGCCGCATTCAAAGTCGCCATCTTTACCGCATTGTAAGGACTCTTTCCGGCCTTTACCGCTTTTCTGATTATGTAATCAATATGACCTTTGTTTATCAGATCACCGGCATGCTTGTCATCAGTTGCAAGCAGACACCGTCCGCAATACTTATCGTCAAAAAGCGGCAGCAAAGCCTCAAGATTCTCAGCAGCAGTACCTTCACGCACCATTATCCACTGACCGCGCCTGAGTTTCTCTTCTGCCTCTTCGAAAAAAGAACACTCGTGATCTGACTTAACTCCCGCAGAGACATAAGCATTAAGTTCCTTCCCTGATAGCATAGGAGCGTGACCGTCGATCCTCTTCCCGTGTGAACCTGCACCCAGGATCTTCCTCATGATCTCCCCGTCGCCTCTTACTGTACCGAAAGAATTCATCAGTTCTGCAAGTCCAAGCACACGTTCATTCCCGTAGAAACGGTCCAGTGCATCTGCATCAAGTTCTGCACCGGATTCATCAAGCGGCGTGGCAGGAACACACGAAGGAAGCATAAAGAAAACATCCAGAGGAAGATCTTTGCTGGCTTCAAGCATATACTCTATTCCATCCTCACCGGCAACGTTTGCGATCTCGTGAGGATCAGTAATAACAGATGTCGTGCCGTGAGAAATAACGGCTCTGGCAAATTCCGCAGGTGAGAGCATGGAACTCTCGATATGGATATGTGAGTCGATCAGACCGGGACAAATGATCCCGCCTTCCGCATCTATCTCTTCCTTGCCTTCATATTCGCCTATTCCGGCGATAAACCCTCCGGATACCGCAACATCACCAGTCTCAAGCTCACCTGTAAAGACATTTAAGATCTTTGCATTTTTAATCACGAGATCGGATCTTACTTCTCCCCTTGCCGCAGATATCAGGGTTTTCAACTGAACGTCGTTAATGCTTTTTTTCATAGTAATATCTCCGTTCAAATTATAATTAGGGTTATCTTAGCACTTTTCGAGGATGGATACAGAAAGAGCCGCCTCACTTCATAAAACGAGACGGCTCTTTGATTTCAGTTGATACAAGATCAGATCATTGAACCAAGATCGGAATATTCATAATCAAGTGCCAGAGCAACATTCTTGTTGACGATCTTGCCATCATAGCAATTGACACCTGTAGCGATAACAGGATTTGCCTTGCACGCTTCCTCAAGACCTGACTTTGCGATCTCAAGACCGTAACGGAGTGTGGCATTTGTGAGGGCGATCGTGGATGTTCTCGGAACAGAACCCGGCATATTGCCTACACAGTAGTGAACAACGCCGCCTTCAACATAAACAGGATCATCGTGTGTGGTAACGTGTGAAGATTCACCGCAGCCGCCCTGGTCGATCGCTACATCTACAAAGACAGCGCCGTTCTTCATCTCAGGAAGATACTTGCGCTTGAAGAGCTTAGGTGTTGAACCGCCGGGGATAAGCACAGAACCGATGACAAGGTCAGCATCCTTAACAGCTCTCTCAACATTGGAGTCGTTCGAGACGAGTGTCTGGATGTGTGAACCGAATCTGTTATCGAGTTCTTCGAGTCTCTTGAGATTTACATCAAGGATCGTAACATTGGCACCCATACCAACTGCGATCTTGCAGGCGTTCATGCCGACTGTACCGCCGCCAAGGATAACAACATTAGCCTTGGG